>JBIIPY010000030.1:0-29671 GCA_044342365.1 Ferruginibacter sp.
GAGGAAGGTAATCATTACTGGTACCTTCACCTCTAATGGCTGCGATTGGTAAAATGAGATCGCCTATTTTGTTTCTTTTTTTTAGCCCTCCACATTTGCCCAAAAACAATACAGCCTTGGGGTTGATGGCCGTTAACAAATCCATGATGGTGGCTGCGCCCGGACTTCCCATTCCAAAATTTATAATGGTAATATTAGCTGCAGTAGCACATTGCATCGGCCTATCGGTTCCAACAATTTCTACCTCGTTCCATTCAGCAAACATGGTCACATAATTCGAAAAGTTAGTAAGAAGGATATACTCTCCAAAATTATTCAATTTTTCTCCCGTGTATCGTGGTAGCCAATTTTCTACGATTTGTTCTTTTGTTTTCATCACTTTGTTTTAAGTTCTATAAAATTACAGAAAAGATTGGTGAAACCCCACTATCCAAACGCCAATCCAGCAACCCACTAATGAATAAAACTTCTTTTACAAAAAGACCGATGGTGTAATTGCTAACATCTTTTCTATTAGTTTTGTGATATGATTGATTTGGAATATCCAAACAAAAAACCATCTATTAAAAAAGATGGGGAGCTAGATCTGATTTTTTGTGTGATCAGAAAAAAATGGCTCGTTCTTACACCAGAAGAATGGGTTAGGCAAAACAGCCTTTTGTACCTAACAGAAGTGATGAACTATCCTGCGTCACTGATAGCAGTAGAAAAACAAATTATGCTGGGCGAATTAAAGAAGCGTTTCGATGTGGTGGTTTACAAAAATGAGCAACCCTTTATGCTCATCGAATGCAAAGAGCTGAACGTACCCATCGATCAAAAAACGCTGAACCAAGCCCTTAGGTACAACATCGAACTTCAGGCACCTTACTGCGTTATCAGTAACGGCAATACCTGCTACGGATTTCTTATTAAAAATGGAAGCGTGGTTGAAATCAGTCATTTTCCGACTTTTTAATAATTTGTTAAACGGAATAATAATAGTAATACCGATTGAACAAACAATATGGTCCAACATCGGCTATCGCCTCATTGTACTATTTGTTTGATACCATCGGCATTTACTCTCGAAAGCATTCGGGATAAGATTTATAAAATATTGGCATATTATATAAATCACATTGGTATTATAAAAAATCCCCGTTGAAAATACAACGGGGATCTATATCATTGTGAAATAGTTGAAACGATTATGGGAAAATGCCTAATTCAGCATAACTGGTTGCTACTTTGTTAATAGCACTTACATAAGCTGCGGTGCGCATGTCTGGAATTTCTGGCGTGTTTAGCCAGATTTGCATAATTTCTCTGGTGGCAGAGATCATGGTTTCTTCCAAACCACTGTGCACCAAATCAACTTCTTCCGGACCATGCATAATAAACTTGCGTTCTGTATCGCCTACCAATTTGCCGGTGAGGGATTCAATTTGTCCAAGAATATGTGCGTTGAGGTTTTCTGTAAAACGCTTTTCCATTCTGCCATAACGTACATGGCTTAAGTTTTTTAACCACTCAAAATAACTTACTGTAACACCACCTGCATTGAGGTACATATCAGGTACACACAATATGCCACGTTGAATAAAAATTTCATCCGCTTCTGGCGTACAAGGTCCGTTGGCTGCTTCGCCAATGATTTTGGCTTTTATTCTTGGTGCATTTTCTGCATTGATTACATTTTCTAAAGCAGCAGGAATAAGGATGTCGCAATCTAATTCAAGTGCATCTGTATTTTTTGCAAGGTTGGTAGCACCTGGGAAATTAAGGATAGAGCCTGTTTGTTTTCTGTGTTGAAAAACATCTTCTTCATTCAAGCCTTCTGCATTGTAAATAGCGCCTTCATATTCTGCTAAACCTACAACGAGCGCACCTGCTTCACGAAAAAATTTGGCAGAGTGATAACCCACGTTGCCCAATCCTTGTACCACTACTTTTTTACCTTTGATGCCCAGTGTTAACCCTTGTTTGAGCATTATATCTTCCATGTTACATACTTCACGGATACCGAAAAATACCCCTAGCCCAGTGGCTTCTTTTCTTCCTCGTACACCACCTTGTGTTATAGGCTTGCCTGTTACACAACCAGCAGCATCAATTTCACCTGGTTTTAGCGATGCGTATGTATCTACGATCCATGCCATTTCTCTTTCACCGGTTCCATAATCAGGAGCAGGTACATCTATGCCAGGGCCAATGAAGTTTTTCTTCACCAATTCGCTGGTGTAGCGACGGGTAATTTTCTCCAGTTCGTATGTGCTGTAATTTCGTGGGTTGATTTTGATTCCACCTTTTCCGCCACCAAAAGGAACGTTTACGATGGCACATTTGTATGTCATCAGTGCGGCAAGAGCCATTACTTCATCTTGGTTTACTTCTTCGCTGAAACGGATACCTCCTTTACAAGGCGTTTTGTGCTGGCTGTGCTGAACACGGTAGGCTTCCATCACTTCTATTTTTCCGTTGTCGAGTTTTACTGGGAACCGCATGCGGTAAACACTGTTACATGCTTTAATTTGTTCTAGAATGCCTGGATCCCAGTTGGTAAATGCTGCTGCTTTGTCAAAACTTCTTTCAACACTTTGAAAAAAGCTATACGGCTGATGTGACATATGGTTTTATTTTTTGTTTATAAAAAGGGGCAAGCCCTGCAATCTGTTGAATGTTTCAGAAATTTTTTCTGAAGTAAATGTTTATTTTTCTTTTTCCAGTTTTCGAACCATTCTCTCTACCCGAATCATATAAAGAAACAGGCCGATGAGTAAAGTTAAACAAACTGCCACTACCACGTAAATTTTCCCGTTGCTTCGCATCGTATCTGCCATTTCCGGGGAATTGTCTTGCGCAAAACTTGTAAGTGTTAATCCTGTTATTAGAAACATCAGCAACAACTTGCTGGCCAGTTTCAATATTTTTTTCTTTTTCATGATGTTCTCTTTTACACAAAAGGCTGGTTACCTTACAATAATTCTTTATCCCGTATCAATGCAATTCTTATTTTTAGCGATGCGATCCAAACCCCTAGTAGCGTCCACCCGATAATGGCTGGATAAAATACCATTCTGAGGTTGCTGTCTACGTCTTTAAAATTCAAAGCAGGATTCCCACTGTCGCTACCAGGAGCACCTGGATGCAGGCTGCCCACCATTCTGGGTATGATCCAGATACTGGGAAACAACATGGCAAATGCGAAAATATTGTATACCGCACTTACCCGTGCTCTTTTATCCATATCTGTGAAGGAGCCCCTCAAAACAAAGTAAGCTCCATAAATGAGAATGGCAATGGCGGCACCAATGAGTTTGGGCTCTTTTAAAATGCTGCCCAGGCTTTGGTTTTGGTCTGTAAGCCAGGTGTAGTTGGCCCAAATGGCACCGGTTGCGTACCCTAAAACACCAAACAATGTGCCGATGGCTGCAAAGTTTTTGGCGTAAATGTCATGTATGTATTTGGTAGTGTTGAGGTATTTGATGCTGTAAACAAAACTGGTGATGAAAAGAATCATCATACTGAACCACATGCATACATGAAAATAGAGGTTGCGAATGGTTTCATTGAGAATGTGTAAACGGGGAACTTCCATTAAAAATCCGCCAATGATGGTATAAACCAGTATTACAAACGATAATATTTTCCACCAATTTTTCCGCACGCTTTGCTACGTTTAATGAAGTGGCGCAAAGTTATGGTAAACTGCCTGATTTTACCTTTTCATTTTCAAAGGAAATTTTAATGAATTACTTATTGAGTAAAGATTTGCAGTTACCCAATAGACCTTCTAAAATTCAATTGGATAAATGCCCTTGTCCTGTTATAATATCTATAAAATAGTTGCAAAATCTCCAACAAAATGCGGTGCTTTTTAGAAAAATGCTTTTTTGAATTCGGGCACCTTTCTTTTTGGAGCAGCCTGTTCATAAGCATACCCCAATGATATGAGGAGGGGTTCGGTGTAAGCCGTGCTGAAAAATGACCATCCTACGGGTAAATCGTACACAGTGCCACAGGGCACGGTGATATGAGGATAACCGCTGATTGCAGCTGGTTGGGTGAGGAATACACTGCCCCAACGATCTCCGTATATCATATCGATGCTACACGATGGTCCCATGGTAAGACCGGCAATGGCATCTAGCTGGTGTTGCTTCAAAGTATCATCAATCACTTTTTTTCCACCTTCGTGACTTTTTTTAAGCGCCTCTGTATACTCTTTGCTATCTAGGCCTCCCTTTGCTTCACAGCTTTCCAGGGTTTCCTGTTTGAAATAGGGCATAGCCTTGTCTTCGTTTTTTTTGTTGAATGCAATCACGTCTGCCAGGGATGCAACAGGAGACCCATTTTCTTTGAGGTATTTGTTTACGCCATCTTTGAATTCATATTGTAACACCTGGTATTCTGCATCACCCAATGCATTTATTTTATCGAGGTATTCTATTTCTACCACAGAAGCGCCGAGTTGTGTAAGTTGAGCTACTACTTGTTTTTGTAAAGCATGAAGCAGGTGATTGTTGCCCGGTAATTTTTTTTCTATTCCGATTCTTTTTCCTTTCAAAGCATTTTTATCAAGGTACTGGCGGTAATCTGCAAACGCTTTTCCATTGCTGTTGGCAGTAACCCCATCAACGCTGTCTTCTCCTGTAAGCAAACCCAACATCGTAGCCACATCCGCAACAGTTCTACCCATTGGGCCAGCAGTATCCTGTGTATGTGAAATGGGTATGATGCCGTTTCTGCTCCACAAGCCTACAGTGGGTTTCAGACCAACAATACCAGCTACGGCTGCCGGGCAAACAATAGAACCATCCGTTTCTGTACCAATGGCCACGGCGCAAAGATTGGCAGACACTGCCACACCCGAACCCGAACTGGAGCCGCAGGGGTTGTGGTCTAAAATGTAGGGGCTTTTGGTTTGTCCACCCCGGCTGCTCCAGCCAGAACAGGATTGTGAAGATCTGAAATTGGCCCACTCACTCAGGTTGGTTTTTCCGAGGATTACTGCCCCTGCATCTCTTAATTTTTGAATGATGAAAGCATCTTTTTTGGGCTTGTTGCCAATGAGGGCCAAAGAGCCGGCAGTGGTTTGCATGGCGTCGCCAGAATTAATGTTGTCTTTAATTAATACCGGTATACCGTGAAGAGGACCCCTTGTTTTCCCCCCTTTTCTTTCTGCATCTAAAGTTGCTGCAATGCTAAGTGCATCTAGATTCAACTCAATAACGGCAGCAAGGGTTGGTCCATTTTTATCAATAGCGTTTATTCTATCTAAATAAAGTTGTGTTATTTGAACAGCAGTGTATTTGCCCAATTCCATGTGTTGTTGTAGGGCAGCGATGCTGGTTTCTTTCAGTTCAAAATCATCTGTTGATTGTTTGTTGTTCGGAGCGTTTGTTTCCCCTACAGCACCGCCAGTTTTGTTGTTGGTACAAGCCTGCAGAAAAGTTCCAATGGCTGTACTCGCTAATGTAGCGTTGGTAATAAAATTTCTTCTTTTCATTCAAAAAAATATGAGTATGCCTGCCAAAATAATACAATATCTTATGAGTTATTTACAGCGAAGGCGGTTAGAAATGGTAAGATAAATGTAGGGCATTTGAGGGGAAGAAACTAATCTTCAAAATGTAAAAGTTCATGAATTTCAATTTGAAAACACTGTGCAATTTTATTCAATGTGCTAATAGATACATTTAATTCTCCTCTTTCAATTCTTCCAATTTGTTCAGCATGATTATCCATTCTCACTGCTAGTTCAAGTTGTGATAACTTATGTTTTTTTCTTAAAGTACGAATTCGTTCACCAATTCTTTTAACTAGGGTGGGGTCTTTTACATATTGCATAAAGGAATTTTTTAGGGGTAACGAAAAAAAAGAGCACTGTTTAGAAAATACCACATTTATGTCCTATGGATTTCTTTTAAAGCACAGTATCCTTGTATTCTAGTTACAATTTCACACTTAAAAAAAACTTTATGAAAACAAAAATCACATCTTTTTTTGGGATTTTCCTTGTATTACTATTGGTAATTGGTTGTAAAAAGGATCAGTCCAATTTAAGAGTCCCGCTAACTGTAGAAAATAAAATGGTTAAAGAACTTCGAACTTTCTTTGAAAACAAAATTGAGGTATTTAAAAAGGATTTAAAAGATTCAGCTTATCAACCTTCAATAGGTGATATTCGTTGGGATGACACTTATAAACTTTCTTCTGATAATATGTATCTCATACCCACATATGTCAATGCTAGCAAGAAAAGTAAAAATTTCCAAGTACAAAAATATATACTTATTTCTGGGTCATTAAATGACAGAAAAGTTTCAATAGTTCAAGCTATAATTGATTTGTCTAAGGCTGAATCTTCATTCACTAAGTTGGACATCATTAATATTTTAGACGAGAAATTATCCTTTAACAATGAGGTATCATCCGACTACTTTTTTATAAGCATAATTGACCTTAATCATATATTTCATTTCGATGCTCTCAACGCAGAATCTAAATTTTACAGAAATGGTAAATATTTTAATTATAAATTTAAAAAAGGAAATTTACAGGCTACAAATTTATTAGACTTAACTACTATCAATAATAGGCAACCTTTACCTTCATGTACTGAAAATGGAGGAACCATTATGGAGATTGAGTGGTGGTATCAGTTTTACTACAATGGTGTCTTAATATATGAAGAGTATATGTATTCGACCTACGAATGTATTGGAGGATTAGGAAGCGGCGGGGGAAGTAATCCTCCTCCAGGAAGTTCATGTGTCACCGTACAAACGAATTTTGCAAATATGGGAAACAGTGTTAGTCAATTAATAAGTGAAACAGTTGAGGAACAACTTTTTAGTAAAATAAAGAAATTTGAGTGGAAGATTTACAGTGCCTATACTTGGGGTATTTTATCTTACGAAACAGTTGAATTTGAAAGAGCTACGACAAATTCAGTTTGGCTTTATAAAAAATACTATACACGTGGTGATGCAAGTGTTGGTGCTGTTATAGGGGGAACAAGGTCATATAATATTATTAGTAAAACAGCTGATGACAAAGGTTCCTCTGCATTAATTACAATTGATTTCATAGTGACACATAATATCATCTGTTCAAATCCTGTTCTACCGCCCATGATGACACCACATCAATCACAAGTTCTCGTTCGTGGAGGTTCACCTCAAATTATTTACCATGATTAAGTTTAGGGTTTTTGGTATGCTTGTTTTTTTTTCTAATTTATTCCTATCTTGTTTCAAGTATGTTAAGGATACAGACTTAAGATACAAGTTAGTACAGACATATAAATTTCCTGCCAAAAATGAAAATAATCTAGTTTATCAATACGAAGACAGTTCTACAATTTTTTTAATAAATGGTTTTCGGATTTTCAAAATTCCTTTCGGGGAATCTCTAGTAGAATACGATGTTTTAAAATATGACACCATCAAATGGCATTATGTGGGGCACAAGGAATATGATTTTAAATGCTTGTATTTTAAAGATTTGAGTGATAGTAAGGTAAGCTTAATAAACATCGATTCATTTTACAAAACTAGACCAAATGGAAAATTTTTGGATTCGACATTATTAGATGCTGTTAAAAAAAATCCGATTAACCAACTAAAATTTCAAAAGACGCAGTTTTATAGTTATGAGCTTGAAGGATTTGAATCTGTAAAATTATTTTTTGATAAATCTTTTACAAAATTTTCATACAGTCTTTCACCCACTATTGATTCTGTATTTAATTCAAAACTGGTAAATATAAAACTTATGGTTAACAAAAATCAATTTCCAGATGGTTCACCAGATAGTGCGCGTGTAATTGAGATTAGGCTTCAAAAATTGGATTTTACAATAAATGATTCAAAAGTTTTTTATATCAAAAATCGACTTGATTCTTTTTATTCTTCTAATAATCTTCAGAATTAAGATGATAATTCAGCGTAATTAGCCCTATATATTTTAAAAAAATAATTGAATTTTTGATTTCTATTGGATCAATCCTTCCACAAAAACGGAAACAATATAATAGCCAGTGCAACCACCATCAGATCGAGTAAAAAAATGAGTCCAGAAATTTGAAGGAGTGCCCCTTCTCTAAAAACTTCTGCAAAAGCAGATTGGCTGAGGCGCATCAGCAACAATAGAACGGGAAGAATAACGGGAAAGCCCAGGATGGCTATAAGTGCAGCATTTTGTTGGGCTTTGGCAGCAATGGCACTCATTAAAGTAAATACCATGCTGATGCTGGTGCCTCCTAATATTACAATACCGGTAAATCGAAGGGCATCGTTTACCGGATTGTTTAAAAATATAAAAAACAATACCAGGCTCACTAAGCTCATCAAAGCCATGAGCAGTATGTTGAACAAAAGTTTGGCTACAATAAATTCAACAGGAGATGTGATAGCGTAAAAGTAAAGCATGCGACCGCGACTTTCCTGTAAAAAACTTTTGGCAACCGTGTTTACGCAAACGAACAATTGTATCACCCAGAAAAGACTGTTCCATACACGACCGTCTAAACCATCATCGGGCATCGAAAGAAATAACACAAAAACGGTAGAAGCGATGTACAACAAAATGCCATAAAAAGTATGCTGCTGTCTTAGTTCTAACAGGATATCTTTCTTTAACAGGGCTGTAATTTTTTGTACCATTCTAATTTTTAAAAAATAATTGGGCTTTTTATGTGTAGGCTGTTTTGGGAAGCATCAAAACGGTTTTTTATGAATGAATCTCTTTTATTAAAGCTACTATCCTTCTAAAGCACACACCCTACATCTTGGTTCGTAAATATCTTTTTCTCCCAATAAAACCTGGCCTTGCTGAGCAGTTTTTCTATATGATATGTTGGCAATATTGCCACACTTTACGCAGATGGCATGCAGCTTGGTAATGTAATCTGCCTTGGCGAGTAAGCTCGGCATTTGTCCGAACGGGTTGCCTTTAAAATCCATGTCTAACCCAGCTACTATTACCCTAATGCCTTTCATGGCCAATTGTTCGCAAACATTGCCAATTTCAGCATCAAAAAATTGTGCTTCATCAATACCTACTACGTCTACATCTTGCGCATATAACAAAATGCTTTGGGCATTTTCTACGGGTGTACTCATGATGGCGTTTGTATCATGACTAATAATATGAACGCTGTCGTAGCGGGTGTCGAAGGCTGGTTTAAATATTTCAACAGAAAGATTCGCAATTTTAACACGTTTCAATCTGCGAATCAATTCTTCTGTTTTTCCGCTAAACATACTGCCGCAAATCACTTCAATCCAACCTCGTCTACCTCCATTTAAATTCGGCTCTATAAACATTAAATTATTTTTTTAAAATACTGTTAGTAACTTTATACGGGTTCATGCAAAGATTAAAGATTCTGCCCGTTCGGCAAAATGAATGTTCTTGCATCATTTTTTCACTCACATTGCTAAAATTTTGATATGGAGAGAGTGGTAACACTCAGTAACAAATTGCAGGATCAATTGAACAGCAACGCTCCCATAGAGCAATTGTTGACCACTGTTGATATGCTGCAATCCGAACTAGCACACTTGAAGTTGATTCAGCCCAATAAAGAAGAACAAAAACACGTAGCTGTAAAAATTGCAGGCAACCAAAGGCCCATTGTCTCCAATTCAATAGACGAATCCTCTTTACCCGATGAAAAAACAGTAGAGGTACTCCAGGTTGACGAGGCCGAGTTGGAGGCAGAACTTGAAGAAATAAAAATGAATGCTCAAAATAAAAACAACCTCGGTGTTCACAACAAGCCTGCTCTTTTATTTGATCCGCTCGAAGAAATACCTACGCTGGCACACCAGTACATTGTGGAATTGCCCCAAGTTGCGCCTGTTCCAATACCCACTCCAGAAGAGCCAGTGGTTACCAAACAACCCGAACTTCACGAAAAAATTGCTACAGTTACTAGTGCATCGCTCAACGATAAACTAAAACAAACCAAAATTGAACTGGGAGAATCTTTGTTGGGAACACCAATAAAGGATCTCAAAAAAGCACTGGGTATCAACGACCGTTTTTTGTTCATCAATGAGTTGTTTAGAGGTGATGATGTAATGTATGAGCGCAGCATCAAAACCATCAACAGCTTTTCTATTTATCCCGAAGCAGAATATTGGATCAAAAGAGAATTGAAACTAAAATTGGGATGGGATGATAAAGATGAAGTGGTTAAACAATTTGATCAACTTATCAGAAGACGATTTTCCTGAATATAATCCATTATTTTTTCTGTAGCCCCACGCTGTTGTTGCACATAATTACCAGCAATTTGCCCGCTACTTTCTAATAATTTTTTGTTTTCGAACAATTCGTTTAATAAATCTTCGAGCGCTAAAGCCGTAGCAATAGAAAATGCCGCACCGGCTTCCACCAAATCTTTTGCCTCTGCAAATTTATCATACACTGGTCCAAACACAACCGGTTTGCTATAAACCGCTGCCTCCAGAATATTGTGAATACCGGTATCATTGAAACCCCCGCCCACATAGGCGATATCAGCATAATGATACAAACGGGATAAGATTCCAATGTTATCTATGATAAGTACATTACGATCGGCAATGACAGCCACGGATGGATTCAATAATTGAGAATATAAAATTCCATTCGGAAATTCTTCAAACAAATCTTTGATTCTTTCCTCACTTACCTCATGTGGAGCGATGATGAAACGAATATGTGGATATGCTTTAGAATAATGAATGAGTAGTGCTTCGTCTTCTTCCCAGGTGCTACCTGCGACTATTACAGGATGCGAACCGCAAAAATCGGAAAGCAAAGTTGGCAAGGATTCCCACTGGGCGGCAATACTACAAACCCTGTCGAAACGAGTATCCCCAGTGATACTGGTTTTGTGTTGAAAGCCGATGGTTTTGAGTAAGTCAGCAGAATCCTGGTTTTGAACAAACAATTGATGAAAGTACCCCAACATATTTTTCCAGATTCTACCATATGATTTGAAAAATGGTTGCGATTGTCTAAAGATTCCAGATATCAGTAATACGGGTATGTTTTGCTCTTTGAGTGTTTGCAAATAGAAATACCAGTATTCGTATTTTACCCATAATACCAGTGTGGGTTTTAGATAGGCGATCATCTTTCGGGCATTTTCTTTACTATCTATGGGCAGGTACATCACCAAATTGGCACCCGGGTAATTTTTTCTGATCTCGTAACCGCTTGGGCTAAAAAAGGTGAGCAGTATTTTTGCCGAAGGATGTTTGAGTCTAATGGCTTCTAGTAAGGGTCTTCCTTGTTCAAATTCTCCCAAACTGGCGCAATGCATCCAAACAGTGGGGGTTTGGGGATCGATGCGCATTGTTTGAAGCTGTTCCCACCAGTTGGTTCTTCCTTTTACCCAGCGGTTGGCTTTTGGGTTAAACCATGCGGCAATCCTAATTCCAAGGGCAAAAAATTTTAAAAATAGGATGTATAGGAACAGCATTTTGGCTATAATTTGATTCAAAAATAACGCGTACCATTGGTTCTACCATTAAATAAGCAGCACTCATTTTGAAGTAAACCTAAACAGCTATACAAAGAGGTCGTTTTGCTACTGATATGGTTAAATTTTATATTAAATGAAATCCTATTTCGTCATTCCTTTTCCTATTTCAAATTGTATCTTTGCGGCGCTATAATGATTAATATATGAGACCATTGCAAATGGTGGATACTAAAACGCAGTACCACAAAATAAAAAAAGAGGTAGATGAAGCTGTGCTTGCAGTAATGGAAAGTTCCCAGTTTATTGGGGGAAAAGTAGTGAACGATTTCGCGGCAAATTTGGCTGCCTACCATCAAAGCAAACACGTAATACCCTGTGCCAATGGCACAGATGCGTTGCAAATTGCCATGATGGCACTTGGTTTACAACCAGGAGATGAAGTAATTACACCCTCTTTTACCTACATTGCTACAGTGGAGGTAGCCGCCTTACTCAACATCAAGCCCGTTTTTGTAGAAGTAGATCCCCGCACGTTTTGTATGGATCCTGCTTTTATAGAAAAAGCTATAACGCCAAAAACAAAAGCCATTGTTCCGGTGCACCTCTATGGGCATGCCGCTGATATGGAGCAAATTTTAGCCATCGCAAAAAAACACCAACTTTTTGTAATAGAAGACAATGCACAAGGTATTGGCAACGTTTATACGTTCGCTGATGGTACACAAAAGAAAACGGGAAGTATTGGTGATATTGGATGTACCTCATTTTACCCCAGCAAAAACCTGGGCGCTTTTGGAGATGGTGGGGCCATATTTACCGATTCAGATGCACTTGCAGAGAAATTAAAAATGATTGCTTCACATGGGCAAAGCAAGAGATATTATCATGATGTAGTGGGTTGTAATTCGAGATTAGACGCCATGCAAGCAGCTATCCTTGACATCAAATTGAAACACCTGGATGGTTACATTGCAGCCAGAAGAAAAGCGGCCAATTTTTATGATGCAGCCTTTGCTGGGAATGATAAAATTACAGTGCCATACCGTGCGGCAAACAACACACATGTATTTCATCAATATACACTCATATTGAATGGGGTAAACAGAGATGGGTTGAATCAATATTTGGCAGACAATGGTGTGCCCTCTATGATTTACTATCCTGTACCAGCGCACAAACAAAAAATGTTTGATGCTTTTGGCGGAAGCAATTACGAACTAGCCACCACAGATTGGTTAACAGAGAGAGTGATTTCTCTGCCCATTCATACAGAATTAGACGAAGAGCAGCAACAGTATATTGTAGACAAGGTATTGTCGTTTGTTAATCTATAATCACTCATCCTCATAACATAAAAAATGAAAATAGCAGTTGTCGGAACAGGATATGTTGGCTTAGTAACCGGAACTTGTTTTGCTGAAACAGGAAACAATGTAACCTGTGTTGACATTGACCAATCTAAAATTGATAAACTCAACAGCGGCCAAATCACCATTTATGAACCCGGATTAGAGAAATTATTTTTGAGAAATCAAAAAGAAGGGCGACTCTATTTTACAAAAGATTTGGCCAGTGCGGTCAAAGACGCCAGCATTGTTTTCTTAGCATTGCCCACACCGCCGGGTGAAGATGGAAGTGCCGATTTAAAATATATTTTGGGAGTAGCGGCAGATTTAGGAAGATTGTTGCAACCCGAAGATTATAAAGTTATTGTAGATAAAAGTACGGTGCCTGTAGGTACTGCAGATAAAGTAACCACAGCAATTTTGCAAACAGCCACTCAAAATATTCAGGATAGTTTTGATGTGGTAAGCAATCCGGAATTTTTAAGAGAAGGGGTAGCTGTAGATGATTTTATGAAACCAGACAGAGTTGTAATTGGAACCAGTTCTGAAAAGGCAAAAAAAGTGATGAGCGATTTATATGCCCCTTTCGTAAGACAAGGCAACCCGGTTATTTTCATGGATGAGAAGTCTGCCGAATTAACAAAGTATGCTGCCAATTCTTTTTTAGCTGTAAAAATCAGTTTTATGAACGAGATCGCACAATTGTGTGAGCGTTTGGGTGCTGATGTAGATATGGTGCGCAAAGGCGTTGGAAGTGATGAACGTATTGGAAAAAGATTTTTGTTCCCCGGTATAGGATATGGGGGAAGTTGTTTCCCGAAAGACGTTCAGGCCTTGTCTACATCATCTACCGAAGTAAATTACAATTTCAAAATTTTGGATGCAGTAATGGATGTAAATGAAAAACAAAAATTACACCTCATTCCAAAAATCAACCAATACTTTGAAGGAAACCTAACTGGCAAACATTTTGCCATTTGGGGCCTTGCCTTCAAACCAAATACAGACGATATCAGAGAAGCACCTGCTTTGTATATTATTGATGCGTTGTTGGCTGCGGGAGCCACGGTTACTGCATTTGATCCGGAAGCAATGGCTAACGTAAAAAAAATGTTGGGTGATACCATTCAATTTTCAGAGAACCAATACGATGCCCTCCAAGAAGCAGATGCATTGATTGTGGCTACGGAATGGAACGAATTTAGAACACCAGATTTTTCTAAAATTGCTACCTCGCTCAAAAACAAAGTAATTTTTGATGGTAGGAATTTGTTTGATTTGCAACAAATTGCACAGTTAGGATTTCATTACGAAAGTGTAGGGCGTAAAATAATTACTCCTGCCATTTAATGAATAGGCTATTGTTTTAAAATGAATATTTTTTAATCATCAAACACCATCTTGTGCGGCAAAAAAAAGTATTGGTTACCGGAGCAGCTGGGTTTTTAGGATCTCATCTTTGCGATCGGTTTATTAAAGAAGGTTTCGATGTAATTGGAATGGACAACCTCATTACTGGCGATTTGAAAAACATTGAACACCTGTTTAAGCTTAAAAATTTTGAATTCTATCACCACGATGTTTCAAAATTTATACACGTTACCGGGCCGCTCGATTACATTTTGCATTTTGCTTCACCTGCCAGTCCGATTGATTATTTAAAAATTCCCATCCAAACTTTAAAAGTCGGATCATTGGGTACCCATAATTGCCTTGGTTTGGCAAAAGCTAAAAACGCAAGAATATTGGTAGCTAGTACCAGCGAAGTATACGGTGATCCGTTGGTACATCCACAAACAGAAGATTATTGGGGTAATGTAAATCCTATTGGTCCGCGAGGTGTGTACGATGAAGCCAAAAGATTTCAGGAAGCCATCACGATGGCTTATCATACTTTTCATGATGTAGAAACCAGGATTGTTAGAATATTCAATACCTACGGGCCACGCATGCGCCTGAATGACGGACGTGCATTGCCGGCATTTATCGGACAAGCCTTAAGAGGAGAGGACCTTACTGTTTTTGGAGATGGTAGCCAAACCAGAAGTTTTTGTTATGTAGATGATTTAATTGAAGGCATTTATAGGTTGTTGATGAGCGATTGTGTGCAACCTGTAAACGTGGGCAATCCAGATGAAATTTCATTAAAGGATTTTGCAGAAGAAATCATCAAGCTCACAGGCACCACTCAAAAGATTGTGTACAAGCCTTTGCCAGTTGATGATCCCAAACAACGCCAACCAGATATTACGCGTGCTAAAGCCATTTTAGGATGGGAGCCAAAAGTGAGTAGGGCAGAGGGGTTGAAAATAACTTACGATTATTTTAGAAATTTGCCTGAAGAAGAATGGAGAAAATTACCCAAAGAATTTAAATAAATTTACCTGGCTTTAAATATCTCTATTTAAAAAGTAAATATAAATATGTATCAGGACCTACTAGATAAAAATAAAAAACTGGCCGTAATAGGACTGGGTTATGTTGGATTACCTATTGCGCTGGAATTCGCAAAAAAAATAAAAGTAATAGGCTTCGACATCAATGCAGACCGTATCAAAATGATGCAAAACAACATCGATCCAAGCCAGGAATTAGAAAACAATGCATTTGATGGCTGTGATATTGAATTTACCAACGACCTAGAAGTTTTAAAAACCGCTAACTTCTTTATTGTGGCGGTTCCTACGCCAGTAGATGAACACAATGTGCCAGATTTAATTCCGGTGCAAAGAGCAAGCGAAACAATAGGCAAAGTAATTAAAAAGGGAGACTATGTGGTGTATGAAAGTACCGTATATCCCGGATGTACAGAAGAAGATTGTGTACCGATCATTAAAAAACTTTCTGGCTTAAACATGGTGTCTGATTACAAGATCGGGTATTCGCCAGAACGTATCAATCCGGGAGATAAAGAGCATACCATCAGCACCATTGTAAAGGTTGTGAGTGGATGTTGTGAAGAGAGTTTAGAAACCATCGCCAAAGTATATGAACTCGTTGTAAAAGCTGGCGTACACAAAGCCTCCTCTATTAAAGTTGCAGAAGCTGCGAAAATAATTGAAAATACACAACGCGATCTTAACATTGCTTTGATGAATGAATTGTCGATCATTTTCGACAAAATGAACATCAACACTTTTGAAGTATTGGAAGCAGCTGGTACCAAATGGAATTTCTTAAAATTTCAGCCAGGGTTGGTAGGCGGTCATTGTATTGGAGTTGATCCTTACTACCTTACCTACAAGTCGAAAGAATTAGGTTACGATAGCCAGGTCATTCTTGCTGGCAGAGCCATCAATGATGGAATGGCGGGTTATGTGGCCAAAAAAGTTTTGCAACACATCATCCAGTTTAGTAGCAATGTAAAGGATGCCAAGGTGTTGGTGATGGGTGCCACTTTCAAAGAAAATGTAAGTGATATTCGCAACAGTAAAGTAGCGGATGTGGTAAAAGAATTGCAATCATTTTCGTTAAATGTAGATGTGGTAGATCCGCTTGCAGACGCTGATGAATTGCAACATGAATATGGGTTTGGGTTGGCTACACAATTGTCTAATGAGTACGATGCAGTAATTGTAACTGTTCCACACAATGATTACAAAAATTTAGACGATGCCTATTTTGTTTCTATTAGCAAAGAGCATGCGATGATAGCTGATTTAAAAGGAATGTACAGAAGTAAAGTAACCAGCAGAAAATATTGGAGTCTATAAATAATTTTCATTTCTTTTAAATGAGCAGTATTACAATACGGCGAATTTATTTTTAGAGCAGCAAAAAAAGGATATGACTTTTCATTCAACAGATATTTCAAACAGTAGCTTTCTGGTTACAGGAGGCGCTGGTTTTATTGGAGGGCATATTGCAGAATATCTTTTAAAAAATGGTGCTGCAAAAGTTCGGGTGTTAGACAATATGGTGAACGGATTTGAAAGCAACTTGGATGTGTTGAAAAGCTTCCCAGCATTTGAAATGATGGAAGGGGATATTAGAAATGCTGATGTTTGTGCAGCAGCCTGCAAGGGTATAGATTATGTAAGTCACCAGGCTGCGCTGGGCTCTGTTCCAAGAAGTATAAAAGAGCCAATTTATTTTAATGAAGTAAACGTGGGGGGCTTTGTAAATATCCTCAAAGCAGCGGTAGACAACAATGTAAAGCAAATAGTGTACGCATCGTCTTCTTCTGTTTATGGCGATGAGCCCACGCTGCCTAAGCAAGAAAATAGAGTAGGCAATTGTTTGTCGCCTTATGCCGCTACTAAAAAAACAAATGAATTGTATGCCCAGATTTTTGCAGATGTATACGGGCTGAAAATTATGGGCTTTAGATACTTCAATATCTTTGGTCCAAGGCAGGATCCCGATGGACCGTATGCTGCTGTTATCCCCTTGTTTGTAAAAGGCATATTGAAACAAACTCCTGTTTATATTAACGGTGACGGCGAACAAACCAGAGATTTTACTTTCATAGACAACGCTGTTCAGATCAATATTAAAGGAATGCTCAGCAACAATGAGGCTGCGCTAAAACAAGTGTACAATGTAGCGGTAGGAGAGCGGTTTACTGTGAATGATTTGTACAATGCCTGTAAAAAAGAACTCAACAGTAGTTGGGAAGCCGCCTACAGAGCACCTAGGGAAGGTGATATCAGAGACTCTTTAGCAGATATAGGGCTCGCCCAAACATTGCTGGGATATAAGCCCACTAAAAAATTTGAAGATGGCTTAATTGAAACCATTCAATATTTTAAAAAGCAATACAGCTGAGTTTTTTATAATTATTCACTAAAAATACGTTGAAACAATGCCCTTCTTAAAAACTAATTTTCCAGGCTTAATGATCTTTGAACCTAAAGTGTTTGAAGACAGCAGAGGGTATTTCTTCGAAAGCTTTAACGAGCAAACTTGCAAAGCAAATGGTATTGATATCAAATTTGTTCAAGATAATCAGGCGAAAAGTTCTTTTGGTGTAATTCGTGGATTGCACTATCAACTAGCGCCTTACTCTCAAACTAAATTCATTAGAGTGCTTACTGGTTCCATCATTGATGCGGTGGTAGATTTAAGAAAGGGTTCACCTACTTTCGGAAAAAGTTTTAGTATAGAACTTAACGCCAACCATCATTTGCAACTACTCGTTCCCAAAGGTTTTGCGCACGGCTATTCTGTGATAAGTGAAACCGCCGAAGTGTTTTATAAATGTGACGCCTTTTACCACAAAGAAGCGGAGGCTGGTATTATGTTCAATGATCCTGCTTTAAATATTGATTGGAAAATACCTGCAAACCAACAGATTATTTCAGAAAAAGATCAACTACATCCAACATTGGCGAATTGCGTTAATAATTTTGAGTTTTAAAATTTCATAAACCAAAGAGCTTGAGCGGCAAAAAAAATATACTGGTTACAGGAGCTAATGGACAATTGGGAATGGAGTTTCGTGCATTGGCATCGATGTCGTCAAAATTCGAATTTTTTTTTGTTACAAAAGAAAACTTACCCATTCATGATTTGGTAGCTGTTACCGATTTTTTTAACCAGCATAGTGTTGATGTTTGTATCAATTGCGCCGCTTACACCGCTGTAGACAAAGCCGAAACAGAACAAGACATTGCACTGCAGATCAACGCAAACGCAGTGGGTAATTTGGCTGCTATTTGCAAACAATTCGGCAGCATGTTTATTCATTTTTCTACCGATTATGTTTTTAATGGCGAGGGTTCTACACCTTATGTTGAAACAGATGCAACAGATCCTGTTAATTTTTATGGAGAAACCAAATTGCTGGGAGAACAAGCAGCCCTACAAAACAATGGAGACGCAATGGTTATTCGTACGTCGTGGGTTTACAGCAGTTATGGAAAAAACTTTGTAAAAACCATGTTGCGATTAATGGCCGAGCGCCCTGCTATTGGCGTTGTGAATGATCAATGGGGTTGCCCAACCTATGCTGCAGATCTTGCAAAAGCAGTACTTCATATTATACAAACCCACACACCTATTGCAGGCATCTATCATTACTGTAACAAGGGGGTCATCAATTGGTATGAATTTGCCAGCGCCATTGCAGCACTCAGCAAAAGCAGCTGTGAGGTAAACTCCATTCACAGTGCTTCTTATCCTACACCAGCAAAAAGACCTTCTTACTCTGCGTTGGATTGTACCAAAATTGAACAAACATTTCAACTAAATATTCCGATGTGGAAAGATAGCTTACTGCAATGCTTGCACGAAATACAAGCTTGATACCATAATTTGAGTTGTATCTTCATACTACAAATGCCTCAAAATAAGTATACCTCCATGAATTTTAAACAATGAATGTATTTAACATCACCAGTAGGATCATTGTTACTTGTAGCAATCGCTTAAGCCCCTATTTGCAGCAAGAAGTAGAAACGCTGGGTTACAAACCTGTGCGTATTTTTAAAACAGGCGTAGAACTGGAAGGAACGATGTTAGACTGCATCCAATTAAACCTGCAGCTTCGTTGTGCCAGCCAGGTGTTGTTTTCCATCAAAGAATTCAAAGCATGGAACGCCGATGATTTGTACAAAACATTGGTAACAATGGAATGGGAAACCATTCTGCCAGCTTTAGGTTATTTTTCCATTAGCAGTAATGTAAGCAACGAAACCATTACCAATAATTTGTTTGCAAACGTAAAAGTGAAAGATGCCATTGCCGACAGGTTCAGAGAAAAAACGGGTAGCAGACCCAACTCGGGTTCTGAATTAAACGGCGCTGTGATACATTTATATTGGAAAGATGATGTTGCTGAAATTTTTATAGATACTTCCGGTGAAACACTTAGTAAACACGGTTATCGAAAAATTCCTGGCAAGGCACCCATGTTAGAATCACTGGCTGCAGCTACCATACTCGCAGGCAAATGGGATGGAGCTTCGCCTTTTGTAAACCCTATGTGTGGTTCGGGTACGCTGGCCATAGAAGCCGCTTTGTACGCCACCAATAGAAAACCAGGATTGTACCGCAGCAACTATTCATTTATGCATTTGGTGGGTTATGAAGAAAGTTTTTACACCACGGCTTACGCTGCGTTAGAACAGCAAGTAAAAGAAGCTCCCGAAGGCTTACAGATCATCGCATCCGACATCAGCGAAGATGCTATACAAATTACAAAAGTAAATGCAGGCATTGCAGGTGTAGAATCTTTGATCACCTATATTCAATGCGATTTTGAAGAAACACCCATTCCGGAAGGCGTTTCAGGCGTAGTGTATTTTAATCCAGAATACGGTGATCGTTTAGGCGTAGAAAAAGAATTGGAAGCTACTTACAAACGAATGGGTGATTACTTAAAGAAAAAATGCAAAGGTTACTACGGATATATTTTTACGGGCAATCTGGAGTTGGGTAAAAAAATTGGTCTCAAACCCAAACGTAGAATTGAGTTTTATACGAGTAAAATAGATTGCCGTTTGTTTGAGTACGAATTGTATGCCGGAACCCGTGAAATAACCGAATCTTAAAATAGGCTCATTTACATAATGATAATACGCATATTTTTTTCTTCAAAATAGCTTCTATTCGCTGTTCCCTCAGTTTCAACATTAAACAAAGAAAGATGATAAAAAATCTGATTGGTACATGGTTGTTTACAATGGCAATGACGGCATGTTTTTCACAGCAAAAAACAGTAAAGATATTGCAGGTTCCCGGCCGCAATGAGTTTGCCACAATTAATGAAAAAGGCATTTCAGTGTTGCCAAGTGGAAGGTATCTTACCCCTGCCGGCGATTTAATAAGAATTACCAACGATCCATTTGGTTTAGCTATTTCTCCCAATGGTAAAAAAGCAGTGACACTTCACAACGGCGTATTTACCATCATTGATTTAACCACGCTTTCACACACAAGGGTGCCGGGTTACAGGAAAGAATTGAATTCGCCTTTAGCACACAACCCCATCGATGGCAATGAACCCGTTCAGCCAAATCCTCCAATAGCAATTGAATCAGCTTTGCCCAAGGGTTCTTTTTTGGGAGTGGCTTTTGCAGCAGATTCTAAAACAGTGTATTTGAGTGGCGGTGACAATGGTACAGTGATTGTATACGATATTGAAAATTTTAAAAGAGTAGATGCTATTTCTTTAAACGGTACTGTAAACAATGAAAAATTTGATGATAGCTTCACATCAGATCTGTTATTGAACAATGACGAACTGCTTATCTTAGACAGAGGAAATTTTCGTTTGGTACGTTATCATTTGCCATCAAAGAAATTAACTGCTTCTATCCCCACTGGTCGCCAACCTTTTGGGTTGGCTCTCAGCGCCGATAAACAAACTGCATTCGTGGCCAATGTTGGTATGTATGCCTACCCTTTGGTAAAAGGAATGGATTCTGCCAATTACAACAGCATGATGATCAATTATCATCCTTATGGAGACAACACCAAAGAGTCTATTGAAGGCACCGTGATCGATGGTAAAAAAATTCCGGGTGTAGGCGATCCCAATTCACCGGAGGCAATGAGTGTTTTTAGTATTAACCTGAAAACAAACAAAGTGATCGATCAATTTAAAACTGGTTATAAAATAGGAGAAATGGTAGAAGACGCAGAAGTAGTCGGAGGGGCAAGTCCCAACTCTATTGCTGTAGGAGAAAATCACATTTATGTTACCAACGCAACCAACGACAATATTGCGGTGATAGATTATAAGAACCATAAAATTTTATCGCATATACCCATTCAGGTAGATGCACGCATCGATCGATTCAGAGGCCTATTGCCATTTGGCATTACCCTGAGTAAAGATGAAAAAACCCTGTATGTAGCTTTGCTAGGTTTTAATGCAGTAGCAGTCATTGATGTTAAAAGCAGAAAAACCAAAGGACTCATTCCAACAGGTTGGGGAACGGCGAGGGTAAAATTATCTGCCGATGAAAAAGAAATGTATGTGATCAGTTGCCGTGGCTTAGGAGCAGGACCCAATGGTGGCGAAGGTTTTGTTGCTCCACCACAAGGTACTTATATTGGTGATATACAATTGGGTAGTTTTCAAAAAATAACGATGCCCAATGCACAACAATTGGCAGCCTACACCAAACAAACGATCAACAACACTTTTACCGAAACCAATATTAAAGAGGAGAGCAGCAACCCCTTGCCTGCACTTCCTGGCATGAGAGAAAGCCCCATCAAACACATTGTCTACATCACCAAAGAAAACAGAACCTACGACGAAGTATTTGGGCAGTTGAAAAATGCAAAAGGCGATTCTACTTTGGCGAAATGGGGGGTGAATTGTGAATATACCTTGCCTGATTCTGCTCGGGCAAAAAATAGCAACCTACGCATTTCTCCCAATCACCATCAACTGGCAAAACAGTTTTCGTTCAGTGATAATTTTTATTGCGACAGTGATGCGTCTATACATGGGCATCATTGGATGATGGGTGTCATTCCGAACGAATGGGTAGAAAGCAATTCAAGCGTTGATAAAACGGCTAAATTCTTTTCTAATGCCCCAGGCAGAAGATTTCCCGGAACTACAGGAAGCATGGATCCGGAAGACTATGCAGAAATTGGTGGATTGTGGGAAGCGCTGGAAAGAAAAAAAATAAACTTCTACAATTTTGGGGAAGCCAATGAAACAGCACATGTGAGAGAAGAATGGTCAGATACGGCAACTGGTGCTGCACATGCTGTTATGGTGCCAATGCCAAAAGCTTTGTACAATCGAACGAGTAGACATTACGCTGGCTATAATACGAATATCCCCGATCAGTTTAGGGTAAACCAATTTGAAGAAGAGTTTACAAAAAAGTGGATCGATGGTGGCGAACCTCTGCCTTCGCTTATCACCATGCAAGTCCCCAATGATCATGCTGCAAACCCAAGACCTGAGGATGGTTATTTTACAAGAAGCTCTTTTATGGCCGACAATGATTTGGCTCTTGGAAGAATTGTACAGTTTTTATCGCACACTAAATATTGGAAAAACATGCTGGTGATCGTCACCGAAGATGATCCTCAAGGGGGTGTAGATCATGTGGATGCACATCGAAGTATCTTAATGATGGCTGGACCTTATGTGAAGCGTGGATATGTGAGTCATACACATGCCAACTTTGGTGCTATTTTAAAAGTAGTGTACAATATATTGAATGTACCTTACGTAAATCAATATGATGTGACGGCTTCTTTATTGCAGGATTTTTTTACAGACCAACCAGATTTTACACCCTACAATCTTGTACCGCACGATCCAAGGGTTTTTGATGCAGATCAGTCTATGAAAAAATACCACAGAACAATCGATTGGCGTGCAATAAAACAAGGTCCGGAAATGGATAAAGTTGAAGACATGAAAAAGGAATTCAATCAAAAATAAATACTCGTCAAATGAATAAGTTTCACAAATTAATTTGTGTTGTAGTAGCATTGCTTCCCTCTATGATCAGTGCTCAAAATACCAACGATAAAAAAATATTATTGCCGAATGGTTGGACACTTTCCCCAGCAGGCCGCTCTATTCCTTTGGGTGATTTGCCTTTGAACATAGCTGTTTCAACATCCAAAAAACTGATGGCAGTCACTAACAATGGCCAAAGTGTACAAAGTATTCAATTGATTCATCCAGCATCGGAAAAAATATTAGACAATGTGGTGGTGCCCAAAGCCTGGTATGGATTAAAATTTTCAGCTGATGAAAAGTTTTTATACGCCAGCGGTGGAAACGATAATTGGATTTTAAAATATGCCATCATCAAAAATAAGTTGGTGCTGCAGGATTCCATTTTATTGGGTAAAAAATGGCCCAACAAAATTTCTCCTGCTGGTATTGAAATAGATGATGATGCCCAAAAGATGTATGTGGTTACCAAAGAAAACAATGCATTGTATGTGGTTGATCTTCGCAATAAAAAAACCGAACTGCAATTAAATTTAGCTGAAGCCGCTTATGCTTGTTTATTAAGCAAGGATAAAAAAACACTTTACATCTCCTTGTGGGGAGGCAAAAAAGTATTGCTGTATGATGTTGTAAGTAAAAAAATAGTTGCTGAAATTCCTGTTGGAGAAAATCCAAATGAATTGCTACTTTCAAAAAATGGACTATATCTTTTTGTGGCAAATGCTGGTGATAACAATGTATCCGTTATCAATACCAAATTGCGCAAAGAAATAGAAGTGCTAAATACTGCTTTGTATGCGAATGCTCCTACAGGGTCGTCTAGTAATGGATTGGCCATCGGTGATGATCAACAAACTTTGTATGTAGCCAATGCAGATAACAATTGCCTAGCCGTGTTTGATATTCGTAAGCCTGGTTTTAGTGCTTCAAAAGGATTTATTCCCACAGGCTGGTATCCTACGAATGTAAAAGTGGTGGGTAAAAAAATATTCGTCAGCAATGGAAAAGGCTATTCATCTTTCTCTAATGTAAAAGGCCCTAACCCATCTAGTACAAAAGAAGAAGTAATTTACCAACACGGGGATTATAAAAAGCAGCAAAGTAAAATTCAATACATCGGTGGATTAATGAAAGGCCAGATGAGTATCATCGATGAACCATCTGCTGCTACACTTGCCACTTACTCTAAAACAGTGTATGAAAACACACCCTATAACAAAGCCAAAGAATTGAATGCCGAGGGAGAAGTGGGCAATCCTATTCCAATGAAGGTGGGAGACAAGTCGCCCATCAAACATGTATTCTATATTATCAAGGAAAACAGAACTTACGATCAGGTGTTGGGAGATATTCCGGAAGGCAACGGCGACACCAGCTTGGTGTTGTTTGGAGAAAAAGTAACACCCAATCAGCACAAGCTTGCAAAGGAATTTGTGTTGTTGGATAATTTTTATGTAGATGGGGAAGTAAGTGCCGATGGTCACAACTGGTCAATGGGTGCCAATGCCAATGACTACCTCGAAAAAACGTGGGTAACGAGTTACGGCGGTAGGGGTGGTAGTTACGATTCAGAGGGAAACAGAGACATCGCCAGTCCAGATCGTGGCTTTCTTTGGGACTACTGCAAACGCGCTGGAGTAACTTACAGATCGTATGGAGAATTTGTAGACGATTTCAAAGCCAATATTCCTGTGTTAGAAAATCATTTTTGTACTTATTTTACTGGTTGGGATGAAAGCGTGAAAGACACTACTCGTTTTTATCAATGGAAAAGAGATTTCGATTCTTTATTGGCAATCAATGCTGTTCCCCAATTTAATTCAGTCCGATTTATCAATGATCATACCGAAGGAGCAAGGCTGGGCAAACCCACACCATTTGCACATGTAGCAGACAATGACCTGGCCGTTGGGATGTTTGTTGAGTATCTTTCACAAAGTCCTATTTGGAAAGAGACTGCCATTTTTATTGTTGAAGATGATGCACAAAATGGTCCTGACCATGTAGACGCTCATCGCAGTACTGCCTACGTTGCAGGTGGTTTTGTAAAAAGAAATTTTGTTGATCATAGCATGTATTCTACCTCTTCTTTTTTAAGAACCATTGAACTCATTTTAGGATTACCACCCATGAGTCAGTATGATGCAGCAGCGTTGCCATTGTACAAATGTTTTACCGATGTTTTTAACGTTGCACCGTTTAAAGCCTTGCCCGCTAATATTGATCTGAACGAAAAGAACGAAAAAAATACAGCCAGTGCAAGGTTGAGTGAAACCTTCGATTTTAGCAAAGAAGACAATATTCCAGATTTAATTTTCAGTGAAGTGATTTGGAAAACAGTTAAAGGAGAACACAGTGTAATGCCTGCACCTAGGCGTAGTGCATTTGTAAAACTGATAGATGAGGAGGGTAGTAAAAAATAAACCATCAATGAGAAAAGGCAGCATTTTGCTCTTGCTTTCACTAATATGGCTGGGTGCAGCAGCGCAGCAACCCGAAAAGGAAGACAGCAGTACAAAAAAATTATTAGAGATAGTAGTTACAGCACAGCGGCAGAAGCAACCCAAATTATTGGTGCCCTTTTCCGTGAGTACTATGGATAAAACCCAGATCCAACAATACCAGTATCGAACTACTCCTGAGGCTATGATGGCCATCAATGGTGTGTTTGTTCAAAAAACCAATCATGGTGGTGGGTCTCCTTTTTTGAGGGGAGTTACTGGCAACCAAACCCTCATTTTGATCGATGGCATCCGCCTCAACAATGCTACTTTTCGGTATGGTCCCAACCAGTACCTCAATACCGTAGATGCTTACAGCATAGGCAAAATTGAAGTAGCCAAGGGAACAGGTTCAGTGCAATATGGAACAGATGCTATCGGTGGCGTCATCAATTTGATAACAGTTGATCCAACATTTAGCGTTGATAGTGCACGTTTTGGTGGAAGGGCTTTGGTGAAATACATGACGGGTGATATGGAAAAAACCCTGCGAGGGGAGGCAACGTACAGCAGTAAAAAAGTAGCAGTGCTCGCGGGCATCAGTTCCCGAAATTTTGGCGATATTATTGGCGGCGATACCACTGGTGTTCAACACCCATCAGGTTACAAAGAGTGGGCTCTAGATTTGAAAGCTAAATTTTTATTGAAGTCAAATGTACAATTCACAGTATCCAATCAATTACTGCAACAACAGCATGTTCCTGTTTACCACAAAGTGAGGTTAGAAAATTTCAGGTTAAACGAAATGGACCCTCAACAGCGTTGGCTAAGTTATGCTAGGCTTCAGTTGCAACACCCCAATAAATGGATAAAAGAAACACAGATCACCCTTGCCTTTCAACAAGGCACTGAAGGTCGTGTTAGTTCAAAAAATGGGAGTACGATTATTCAAAAAGAAAAAGACCAAACACAAACGGTTAGTGTAACTGCTAACGTTTTTTCAGACATCAATAAAAGGTGGAGCGCCAACTCGGGTATAGAAGTTTATGCTGATCGCGTTAAAAGTTCGCGAACAGAATTCAATAGTCTCACCAATAATAGTATTTATAAAAGGGGATTGTATCCCAACAATGCAACCGCTAATAATTACTCCGCCTACAGTTTACACCACATTCAACAAGGTAAATGGATTGTAGATGCTGGGCTCAGGGTAAACTTGTTTAACATAGGCATATTAGATTCAACTCTAGGTGATGTACAATTAAGCCCAGCTGCGTTGGTAAGCAATGTTGCTGTATTGTATCAACTTAGCCAGCAGCAAAAACTGTATGCATCATATAGCAGCGGTTATCGCGCTCCTAACATAGATGATATGGGAACCTTGGGCATTGTAGATTTTAGGTATGAAGTACCTACGGCCAATTTGGCTCCCGAAAAATCCCAACATACCGAAATAGGGTATAAATATCAGTCCAAATTGGTGAGTGCTACAGTTGCCGCCTACTACATGCATTTATCCAACCTTATTACCAGGGTAAGAACAACGAATGCGCCTATCAATGGTTACACAGTTTACAAAAAAGAAAATACAGAGTCGGCCTTTATCAAAGGAATAGAAGCAGAGTTAATGGCCCAACTTCTTCGGCAAGTATCAGTCAATGCTGGCTTTTCATACACCTACGGGCAAAGCCTTAGTAAAAATGAACCCCTTCGTCGCATTCCTCCTTTTAATGGTAGAATGGCTGCCAGCTTCAAAAATCTGTGCTGGTTTGCAAGTGCCGAGTGGCAATTTGCATCCAAGCAAACCAGATTGGCCCAGGGAGATAAAGATGATAATCGCATCGGTAAAAATGGCACCGCAGGCTGGCAGCTGATCAACCTGTACGCTGGGTATCATTTGCGCCGAATACAGCTGAATATGGGACTTCAGAATTTATTTAACCAAGATTACAAAACCCATGGTAGCGGAATCAACGGAGTTGGGCGCAGTGTATGGTTATCAATGAGTATAAAAATATAAGAATGGATAACAAACAAATTGCCGCAGCCGTTGACTAAATTGTTTCACTTTACCAACAATTTGGGAGCGAAGATTATCCTCAACGGAATAGGAGGTGTGGAGATGACCCTCAGCTTTGGTTTTGCAGAAGAAAAAATTAACAGCATAGGGTTGTAATATTATTAGATAAAAAAAAGCACCTTACAAGAAGGTGCTTTTTTAATATGGATGGAGTTTGTTTTACAAACTCATTTTCTTTTTAAGATTCTCATCTATTGCATCCAAGAATTCCTCTGTGTACAAATAATGTTCACCGTGGTTTACTTTATTACCATGAATACATACTGCCAAATCTTTGGTCATCTTGCCACTTTCTACCGTTTCTATACACACTGCTTCCAATGCGTTACAAAAATCGATCAATGGTTGGTTGCTGTCTAGTTTGCCACGGAAAGCCAAACCACGTGTCCATGCAAAAATTGATGCAATGGGGTTAGTGCTGGTTGGTTTTCCTTTTTGATGTTCGCGGTAGTGACGGGTAACAGTGCCATGCGCCGCTTCCGATTCCATGGTTTTGCCATCAGGCGTAATCAATACGCTGGTCATCAAACCTAAGCTACCAAAGCCTTGTGCTACGGTATCACTCTGTACATCGCCGTCATAGTTTTTACAAGCCCAAACAAAATTACCATTCCACTTTAATGCACTCGCTACCATGTCATCAATCAAACGGTGTTCATACACGATACCTGCTGCTTCGTATGCTGCCTTAAATTCATTTTGATATACTTCTTCAAAGATATCTTTGAAGCGTCCATCGTATTTTTTTAGGATGGTATTCTTGGTAGATAGGTACAAAGGCCATTTTTTGCTCAAAGCCATATTCATACAACTTCTTGCAAAACCATAAATACTTTCATCGGTATTGTACATACTCATGGCAACACCATCTCCTTTAAAATTAAATACTTCAAATACCTGTGCTTCTCCGCCATCTTCCGGGGTAAAGGTCATGGTAAGTTTTCCTTTCCCTTTAATAACGGTATCGGTTGCACGATATTGATCACCAAAAGCGTGTCGGCCAACAATGATGGGGGCCGTCCAATTGGTTACCAATCTTGGTACATTTTGCATTACAATGGGCTCACGAAAAACTGTACCATCCAATATGTTGCGGATGGTGCCATTCGGGCTCTTCCACATTTGCTTCAATTTAAATTCTTGCACACGCTGCTCATCTGGAGTGATGGTGGCACACTTAATACCCACACCACAAGCCTTAATGGCATTGGCTGCATCAATCGTAACCTGGTCGTTGGTTTCGTCTCTGTATTCCATTCCAAGGTCATAATATTGAATAGGAACTTCCAGGTAAGGAAGAATCAATTTATCCTTGATAAATTTCCAAATAATCCTTGTCATCTCATCACCATCCAGTTCTACTACCGGATTGTCAACTTTAATTTTTGCCATTTTTTTATTTTTTTTTATTTTTTATTTTTTTTACCATAAAAGTTCAATACTACTCTTAGTGTTGAACCTTGGAAAATGTTCCATAAAAGTACTTCAGCCGCCATATTGCCAAGAAGATGTTACCTGCTGGCCTTTTAAAACAGTTATTTTGTTGCTATTATTTTTTAAAAATTGATTTTCCTTCTTTAATGGTTTCCATCACCTTGATGTCTTTCAATGTCATGAGTGCTACCTTCAACGGGTTCTTATAAAGGATAACCAGAGCAGCGAGTTTGCCTTGTTTCAATGTTCCTTTTGTGCTTTCTTCAAAATACTGATAAGCAACATTGATGAAGAGTGCTTTCAATCCACAATAAGTATCAATGGGTTGGGCTTAGCCCCTTACTACCTATTGCAATATAGCTTTCTATTCCAATACTAAAACGAATACTGAAACATCCACATAAATGTCATCCCCTGATTATCTTTTAGGCCTAAGTATTGAGTAGACTTATGAGTTAACTCTATGCCGGTTGATACTGTTTTATTGATGTCCCAAATAACATTGCCAAAATAGGTACTATT
>JBIIPY010000154.1:0-3721 GCA_044342365.1 Ferruginibacter sp.
CATATGTGACAAATCATCATCGGTTAAAATAAGGGATGCCGCAGATTTGGCCACTTCGCTTCCACGCTTTCCCATCGCAATTCCGATATGGGCGGCTTTTAATGCTGGAGCATCATTTACACCATCTCCCGTCATGGCTACAATTTCACCATTGGCTTTTAGTGCATTGATCACTTTCAATTTTGCATCGGGAAACATTCTTGCAAAAATATGTACGTCGCCCACTTGCTGCCGAAGTGTAACCTCATTCATGGCCATCACTTCTTTTCCGGTAAGCACATTATTATTGTGAAGGAGTTGTACCTGAGATGCAATAGCCAATGCCGTTTCAGCATGATCGCCTGTAATCATTTTAACAGGAATACCGGCCTCAGTAAAATTAGCGATAGTGGCAGCAATGTTTTTTTTGGGAGGATCTTGAAATGCCAATAAACCCAATATTTCCATTTCAAATTGTTGTTGCTGATCTGGCCATTGAGTGCCCTCCCATTTTCCTTTCCCTACCGCCAACACCCGCAAACCCAGTGCCGCGTACTGTTTGGCTTGTATCCGTATTTTTTCTTTTACTTCTTGCGTTGCAGTAGATTGTTGCAACAATGCTTCATCAGCCCCTTTGGCGGCAATGATAATACTGCCTGTTTCGTCTTTAAAAATATGGGTCATCAAAGGGGGATTGCCTCCGATAGGATATTCATGAATCTGCCTGTAAGCCTTCCTTTGATCTTCCTTTGCAGTTTTGGCATACAATTCATGAATAGCCATTTCCATGGGGTCGAAGGGAATGGTTTCGCTGCTCCACATAGCATATTCTACAAGTGTGGTGGGCAAAGGTTTGCCATCATCCAATTTGATACTAGTATCAAGGAGAGCATCATACAAGTAGTAAATACTCATGTTGTTTTGAGTAATGGTTCCCGTTTTATCGGCACAAATGACCGTGGCTGCTCCCAATGTTTCAACATACTGAGGTTGTTTTACGATGATGTTATTTTTCAATAACCTAAATGCACCCAATGCCTGAAAAGTGCTAAATGCAACAGGAATTTCTTCTGGTAAAATACTCATCGCTAATGTAAGCCCTTGTAAGAAGGACGCTGTGAAATCGCCAAGGAGGTAATAATTAAAACCCACCACCAGCAAAAAAGCCGCCGCACCTATCCATACCATGTTTCTTACAAAAGAACGTATTTGAAGTTGCAGGGGTGTTTTTTGTATATTGATCTCTTGCAGCGAAACGCCTATTTTACCAAAATTTGTACGAATGCCCACAGCATTCACTTCTACCAATCCACTTCCGCTTACTACCAAAGTACCTTTAAAAACGGTGCTTGCATCTTCCGCTTTTTTTGTTATTGCGAACGATTCTCCGGTAAGTACCGATTCATTAACTGCTAAATCATTCGCTTGTATTAACAACCCATCGGCAGCAATTATTTCACCCTCTGTAATCAACAAAAAATCACCTTTCACAATATCTTCAGAAACAATGTTAGTTTCAATCCCGTTGCGAATGACCGTTGACTTTGCGGTAGCAATTTTACGCAAGGCATTTACTGCATTCCTGCTCCGGTATTCTTGAAATATTGATATTCCTGCCACTAAAAAAATAGACAGCAACATGATCACCGCTTCTTCGATAGACCCCAATATAAAATAAATGACACATGCAGCCAGTAAGAGCAAAAACATCGGCTCTAATATAATTTCTTTTAGCACCGCTAAAAAAGAACCGCCGTGGGAAGTAGGCATGGTATTGGCACCAAACTCGGTTCTGCTTTTGGATACCAATTCATCAGATAAACCTTTATAGTTTTTTACTAAACTCATGTAGCAATTTAGCATTATTTGAAGTGAGCGCCCAAAAGGTTTTATACCAATGTGATTTATATAATATGCCAATATTTTATAAATCTTATCCCGAATGCTTTCGGGAGTAAATGCCGATGCTATCAAACAAATAGTACAATGAGGCGATAGCCGATATTGGACTATATTGTTTGTACAATCGGTATTCATTAAAAAAAGGCATAAAAAAACTGCTCCGATGGGAACAGTTTTTTACAATTGAATGCAATCATATTTAACTACCTGGCATTACAATGGTATCAATTACATGGATAACGCCATTGCTTCCTTTTAAATCGGTTGCTGTAACAGTTGCTTTTCCCCCTTTTTCGTCGGTAAGAATCACATTTCCATTTTCGATGGAAGCAACCAGTTTTTTTCCAGAAACAGTTTGCAATGAGGCTTTGCCATTTCCAGCCTTAATGGCCGCTACAACTGCTGCTGCGTCAATGTTTCCAGCTACCACATGGTAAGTAAGTATGCTGGTTAGCAACGCCATATTTTCTGGCTTCAGCAATGTTTCAACAGTTCCTGCTGGCAATTTATCGAAGGCGGAATTTACTGGTGCGAACACAGTAAAAGGGCCAGCACTGTTCAGCGTTTCTACCAAACCAGCGGCCTTTACAGCTGCTACCAGCGTGCTATGATCTTTAGAAGATACGGCAATATCCACGATGGTTGTTTGTGATGTAGCGTTGATGCTGATGGCCAAAAAACTTGCTATGGCTGTAATTTTCATAATTAAATTCATAAAGTTGTTTTAAATGTTTAAAATGTATGAATAGAAAACATTAAACACGCCGAATGGTTCATTTAAAACTTTAAGAATCTAAGAAGAAATAAGTTACAAGGAGTTGGCTTTCCTATGGGAACGTATGCTGTTGTACATGTCGTACATTATTTGCATGTGAGGCGCTGTGAGCACAGCCAGCCCAATAAAAACGTACACCATAATAGCATCGCTGGAAACAAACATCATTCCACTCCAACCGAAAATCAGAATACCAACCATGGCTAAACTGCTGTACAATAACAACTGTTTTATGATCACATTATTTGATAATTTGCTGTTGATATTGAGGTAATGAACAATAGTTTTGAGAGACAACATAGAGTGCCATACTACAAAGTAGAAAGTGAACCCGATAACCATGGGCATGTAAAATAGAATAAACAACAGGATGGCTAGTTGCATTAAAAAATGATCGTTGTGAAAGCTTGCTTTTTCTGTGCTGGCAAAATAGAGGAAAGTAGCTGCAAAGAAAAATACAGTTAAAACAGAAAGAATGGTGTACCGATATTCACTTATAAAATTGATGAGGGTTTCGTTTGCTCTACCAGATTCAAACAAGTAGAACAGTGGAATAATATCGTTGAAGTGCGATAAAAGTATAACGCCAAGAATCATCATACCATAACTCATTACAAAGAGTTTGCCTGCAAATGATTCTGTTTTAAAATTATTTAGATCGGTTTCGCCAAAATGGTAAGCAGCGAATAAAATAAAAAGGAAATTGGCTATTACAGGAAAAAACCAGAACATAGCAGCAAAACAGCCTAGTCTGAAAAGATATTTAGCCAAAAAATATATCTTGGAGAATCCAATTTTCTTAATGTTGGCAGTTTGATTGGCAACCAGCATATCAGCTGCCCCATGAGGAATGCCTAAAACAATAATTCCCCCCAAAAAAATGAACAGCTGCGTTTCAGCAGATATAGTAGCCACGAAGTGTTGCACAAAGAGCAAAACAATTCCTGCCACCAACATCAGATACCTTATCATACTGTGTTTGTTTAAGGGATAAAAAAATACAGTGTGACAATGGCTTGCAACATTGCCACACTGTAAATTATAAACATATTATGCAGTAGCTGT
>JBIIPY010000012.1:0-43631 GCA_044342365.1 Ferruginibacter sp.
AAAGTATGTATTTAGCCAAGATCACAAAATGATCGCCAAACAATTCCTGATTACAGGAATTATCTGGGCCATCATAGGAGGGTTGTTTTCGGTGGTGTTCCGTTTGCAACTGGGTTATCCTGATCAAACTTTTCCATGGTTAGAAGATTTCCTGGGACATTGGGCCAAGGGGGGTAAAATTCAACCAGAATTTTATTACGCATTGGTTACCATGCACGGAACCGTATTGGTGTTCTTTGTATTAACGGCTGGTTTGAGTGGAACGTTTGCAAATTTCCTAATTCCACTGCAAATTGGCGCTAGAGACATGGCTTCTCCATTGTTGAACATGTTGAGCTATTGGTTCTTCTTCCTAGCATCTGTAATCATGATTTCTTCTTTGTTCGTACAAACAGGCCCGGCAAGTGGTGGTTGGACGGTTTATCCTCCATTGAGTGCACTTGGAGATGCATCTTCAGGTAGTAAAATTGGTATGGATTTGTGGTTGGTGAGCATGGCTACGTTTATCATATCTTCTTTGTTAGGAGGGCTTAATTATATTACCACCATCTTAAACATGCGTACCAAGGGGATGAGTATGACCCGTATGCCATTGACCATGTGGGCGTTGTTCTTCACCGCAGTATTGGGCGTATTGTCATTCCCTGTATTATTGTCTGGTGCGATCTTATTATTATTTGATCGTAACCTTGGTACCAGCTTCTTCTTAAGTGATATCATTGTAGCGGGTAAAATATTACCAAACGAAGGCGGTAGTGCTATATTGTTCCAGCATTTGTTCTGGTTCCTTGGTCACCCAGAAGTATACATTATCTTACTACCAGCCATGGGTATGGCTTCAGAGATATTGAGTGTAAACAGCCGCAAACCAATTTTTGGTTATATGGCGATGGTGGGATCATTGTTTGCTATCTGTGTTTTGGCCTTTCTAGTATGGGCGCACCACATGTTTGTAACCGGATTGAATCCATTCCTGGGAGCAGTGTTTGTTTTGTTGACGTTGTTGATTGCGGTTCCATCTGCCATCAAAGTGTTTAACTGGCTCACTACATTGTGGAAAGGAAACATTCGTTTTACTCCGGCAATGTTGTTCGCCATCGGTTTTGTGAGTTTGTTTATCAGTGGTGGTTTAACAGGAATCTTCTTGGGTAACTCAGCGTTGGATATTCACTTACACGACACCTATTTTGTTATTGCGCACTTCCACATTGTAATGGGTGTAGCATCTTTCTTCGGAATGTATGCAGGTGTTTACCACTGGTTCCCTAAAATGTATGGCAGGCATTTAAACAACACCATGGCGTATATCCACTTTTGGGTAACCATCGTTGGTGCGTACTTGATTTTCTGGCCAATGCACTACCAGGGCTTAGCGGGTATGCCTCGCCGTTACTATGACTTTTCTAACTGGGAATCTTTCAAACACTATGGTGGGCTAAACGAGTTCATTAGTGTGGTAGCCATGATTGTGTTCGCAGTTCAGATACTATTTGTATTCAACTTCTTCTACTCTATTTTTAAAGGTAGAAAAGTGGTAGACCCTAACCCATGGAAATCAAATACGCTCGAGTGGACTACCCCTATCAATCCTGGTCACGGAAACTGGCCTGGCGAAATTCCGGAAGTACACCGTTGGGCTTATGATTACAGCAAAGACGGAAAAGATTTTATTCCACAGAATGTACCGGTAGGGGATGATGAGAGTAAGCACTAGTGTAGATACCGATTTGGAATAATGGAAATGTGCAAAGTTTGATTGTCAATAAACAAACAAGAACCTTTTGAGCACGATTGATTTTTTTGACAAGAATTTTGAATCTATTGCATGCAGGAAAAAAACACCATATCCAACTCAACATCGTTTGCGTTGGCAAGTAAAGCGAAGGATTATTTCTTATTGATCAAATTCACGCTGAGCTTCATGGTGGTTTTTAGTACCGTAGTAAGCTACCTGCTTGCACCGAATATAAGATTCGATTTACTACAAGTTCTTTTACTTTTTGCTGGTGGCATGCTCGTAACTGGTTCGGCAAATGCTATCAACCAAATACTCGAGAAAGATACCGATGCCATGATGATGCGAACAGCCAAAAGGCCGCTGGCGAGTGGAAGAATGACGGTGAAAGAAGCATGGATATTTGTAGTAGTTTCTGGGGTATTGGGTTGCTACATTATGTATACGTTCAGCCTAGAAGCAGCACTACTGAGTTTGTTCAGTTTGCTCTTGTATGGGTTTGTGTATACGCCGCTCAAAAAAATAAACTCGATAGCTGTATTGGTAGGTGCTGTTCCCGGAGCTTTGCCCTGTTTAATTGGATGGGTTGCAAGTTTTGGAGAAGGACAGGAAAATAGTTGGACAGGAGGTTGGATACTTTTTGCGATACAGTTTCTCTGGCAGTTCCCTCATTTTTGGGCCATTGCCTGGGTAGCACACAAAGATTACAGCGCAGCCGGATTCAAATTGTTGCCGAGCGATAAGGGACCAACAAAGTTCACTGCTTTGCAAACCATCATGTACAGCGTAATGATGATTCCGGTAGGGATACTACCTTATTATTACCAGCTGAGTGGTATAACCAGTATGTGGATATTATTGGGATGTAACCTTTTTATGGTGTTTGCCAGCATCCAGTTGTTTAGAAAAATGGATGTTCCATCGGCCAGAAAGGTAATGTTCAGTTCTTACTTTTACCTGATGATTGTACTATTGAGTTTGTACGCAGATAAAGTTAACAACATCATCTAATAATACAGAATAACAGCAGTTTCCTATAAAGGTTCTGCATTAAGAAAATTTTTTAAATTAAACAACCCGAAAGGGTACGTGGAATGAGTACAGTGGCAACAGCACCTAAAAATAAATTACATCCCCACAAGTTTACCTTGTGGGTAGGAATAGGAAGCATATTAATGATGTTTGCAGGGTTAACCAGTGCTTACATCGTTAAAAGAAACCAGGCCAATTGGACTTCGTTCGATATTCCGGTAATGTTTTGGTACAGCACAGCTGCAATGGTATTGAGCAGTGTTTTATTGTACCTAGCAGGAAAAGCTTTCAAAGAAAGAAACATGGCCAGGTACCGTGGAATGATGTTGGGTACCCTGCTGTTGGGAATTATTTTTATCGTGTTACAGGTGTTGGGTTTTACACAACTTTGGAATGATGGATTAACCCTTCAAAAAAATGTGGCATACTCTTTCCTCTATGTAATTGTTGGGATACACGCCGCACACGTTGTAGGAGGAGTAGTTACACTGTTGGTGATGGCTTTAAAAGCGTTTAGTAGTAAAATAAGAAGTTATAGCACAGTTCCGGTAGAGCTTATTAGTACTTACTGGCATTTTGTAGATGTGTTGTGGATTTACCTTCTAGTATTTTTATTGATGATAAGATAATTTTAATAGTGCGCAGCACAACAGATTTTTTTGAAAACAGAATTTAACCTTTATGTCGACAACAACAATTCCTGCGGGTACTAAATGGTGGTCTGGGGGTAAAAGCCCTTTCAACGCCAGTTATGGAAAAGTAATGATGTGGTACTTCTTGATGAGTGATGCCTTTACTTTTGGTGCATTCCTCATCAGCTATGGCACCATTCGCTTTAGTGTAAATCATTGGGCAGATCCTAACCAGGTGTTCAATGCTTTCCCTTTTGCTGGTCATGCCAATTTGCCGCTGGCATTTGTAAGTTTAATGACCTTCATCCTTATTTTTAGCTCTGTAACCATGGTGTTGGCTGTGCACGAAGGACACAAGATGAATCGCAAGGGAGTAGAAAAATACATGATCTTAACCATTCTAGGGGGTATTGGATTTCTATCTTGTCAGGCTTGGGAGTGGACACACATGATCACCGGCGACCATAAAGTATTGGTAAACGGCGTAATTGAAGAGTGGGGAACCACGGTAACCAAAAATCCATGGGGCCCAGCAGTTCCAGTAGAAACCCTCACTCAAATGGGACTTTCTGCCACCGAACACATCAACACACCAGGACCAATTGCTTTCGGCGGATACTTTTTTGGCATTACCGGTTTCCATGGTTTTCACGTATTAAGTGGTGTGGTAATCAATATTATAATGTACATCAAAACCAAACTTGGTCATTTCGACCAGCGCGGTCATTATGAAATGATTGAAAAAGCGGGATTGTACTGGCACTTTGTAGATCTGGTGTGGGTATTTGTATTCCTCTGCTTCTATCTGGTTTAACCTATTTTTAAAGACTAATTCAACCTATTATGTCAGCACATACATCATCACCTGAAGTTACTTTTCAACCCGAGCATTCGAGTGGAACCAAAAAAATATGGAAAATATTTTGGGTGCTTTCTGCCCTTACCATCATCGAACTAGCCCTGGGTTATTTCCTTTACGCTAAATCAGAATCATTGGGTTATCCTGTTATCATTAGCACTAAAATTGTGATTGGATTGTTAACCCTTGCCAAAGCCTATTACATTGTGTCTGTTTTTATGCACCTGGGCGACGAGGTAAGAAATTTAATTATGACGATAGTAGTGCCGTTGATTCTTTTTGTTTGGTTCATTATCGCGTTTTTAGCAGATGGCGAAAGCTGGAAAAACCTGCGCAATACCAACGCTGGTTCTAAACCAGATGCTACCCAACAAGTGGCTCCCGCGGCAGTGAATCCGGGAGATAAAAGATAAAAGGGACGCCTTAAAATACTGGCCACCATTTGTAAAGAATGGTGGCTTTTTTTTGCCATTCAGCAGGGCAAATTATACCGATTGCACAAACAATATAGTCCAATATCGGCTATCGCTTCATTAAACTATTTGATTGATACCATCGGCATTTACTCCCGAAAGTATTCGGGATAAGATTTATAAAATATTGACATATTATATAAATCACATTGGTATAAAAAGCATGGAATTTTCTTAAGATTGGCTCATTAAATCTGTTTGCTTTGGGTAGGATTGACGAACTTTGCACCGCTCTCATTGTTTGAATACAAGCACGGCGTTTAGGTATCCTAACCCGGCATACTTAAAATAATTTATCTTGAACACAAAAGGAATTTTTACATTTTTGGTGGTTTTACTCGTTCCACTTACCGGCTATTTTATCGTAAAATATTACAGTAAAGATGCCGTGCACATGCCGAAGCATTATTTCTACGACGATGTTGCAATAAAAGAAAAAGGGGGTAAAAAAACGACTGATACCCTTTGGCACAGCGTAAAAAATATTTCGTTCACCAACCAATTTGGTAAAAAAGTATCGCTAGACGACGCTCGTGGCAAAGTGCTGGTCATTGATTTTTTCTTCACCCGTTGCCCGAGTATCTGCCCGGGCCTTACCAGAAATATGAAGCGCGTGCAGGAATCATTTATAAAAAATCCTGACATCGTTCAGTTTATTTCTATTAGTGTAGATCCGGAGCATGACAGTGTAACCAACTTAAGAAAATTCGCTGATAAATTTGGTGCAAACCACGACAGTTGGTGGTTTGTAACCGGCAATAAAAAAGAGATCTATGATTTTGCGTTCAATGAAATTAAAGCCAGTATTGCAGATATCAATGTAGACACTGCGTTTGTTCATACGGAGAACTTTTTTCTGTTAGATAGTAATCGGGTCGTAAGGGGATGGTACAATGGTTTTGATACGGCCAAACTTGCTCAGCTGGCGATGGACATTCCTACACTGATGCTAGAAAAAGACAAAAAAAGCCCGTCTATTCTCAGAAAATTCATTCCCATTCTGCCCATCATTTTTTTTGGTATTGCTGGCGTAATCATCGTTACCAGTTTATTAAACAAAAGAAGATTAAAAGCATAACTTATGATTTTAGAACCTACACTCCAAAAAAATGACAAAAAAGCCAAGTGGCTAATTGGAATCTTATCCGTAGTAGTTTTTGGCGCCGTAACCATTTTAGGAAAATACAACCTTGCAGACAAGGAAATTCTTCCTTTTGATGAACACATTTTTGCTACCCTCAACGCCATTTTTAATTCGGGCGTAGCAGTATTATTGGTTGTGGGGCTCATCGCCATCAAAAACAGGAAGTATAAAATACATCGTGCAGTGATGATGACCGCCATGGTACTTTCTATTCTCTTTTTGGTTTGTTACATTGGCCATCATTTATTTGCAGGCGAAACATCTTATGGCGAAACAGATGGAATCAAGGGGTTGAGTGAATCGGAGCTGGCAGCTGCAGGGAGCATGCGCGCCTTATACCTCATCATCTTATTAACGCATATTCCGCTGGCTGGTTTGGCCTTGCCTTTCATATTAATGAGTGCATACCGTGCCATGGTGGGTGAATATGAGCAACACAAAAAAATGGTGCGTATCGTGTGGCCGGTTTGGTTTTATGTAGCCATTACAGGTGTAATTATATACTGGATGATTAGGCCGTACTACACCTGATCTACTTCAGGTTTTAAACCGTCTTTAAAATGATAGAGCAAATAAAATTATTGCGTATTTTCCATATTGCTTTTGTAATGAGCCAATTGATATTTGGAGCTGTAGTATTTTATTTGATCAATGGCTCGCAAATGCAGCCTGCACTTATGGATTTGGGTAACAACGAAAAAATAAAAACTATTTTAGTTGGATTAGCAACTGTGCTTATTGTTGGGGGTAATGGCTTGTTTACCCGAAGCGTTAAGGCTATCAATGCCGGGAGTTTGCCTGTTCAAGAAAAATTAGAACGATACAAAAAAGCTGCCATCATTCGTTATGCAATGATAGAAGCATCCGCTTTGTTGTTTATAATTTTTGCGTTGCTTACGGCGGATGCTAAAAACTTAGTATACGCAGGAGTCCTTATTTTGATACTCATCTTCACCCGCCCAACCCTTGCAGGTATTGCAAAACAATTAAAAGTTTCAGAAAACGATTTGGCTTAATGTTATGCAACTGTATCCTCGTTTGCGATGGCTACAATGATTCTGTTTTTGCCAATATGAGTAATGACTACTTTAATGGTATCTCCCACTTTTAGCGTAATAGCTAAAGCTGCCGCATCTGGATTTTTATCCAAAGCAATTTTAGAAGTAATCACATCGTCTACCAGGTTTACATAAATGCCATGGGGCGTGATGTTGGTAACGGTAGCATCAATCACCGATTTTGATTTGCTCAATTTTACGGCTGTATGAAAAGCGGGAATGTATTCATTGTTGAACAATGCTGCGCTGATTTTCTCTTTTTTTTCTAAATTTTCTAAGGAGAAATAAACCGGCTCATTCAATTCTTCTTCGGTGGGGATGATATGCCAGGGCGAAAAATAAACCGGAAAAAACAAATAGCTTTCTATTTCTTTTACAAAATAGCCATCATCTGCTGCTTTGAGGTAACCCGTAAATTTATTTTGAACAGCGGCTTTGTTGATGAGTACATCCAATGCATTGTTGTATAAAAATTGGATGTCGGTGGCAATCATCCGATCGCCTCTATCGCTCATTCTATGGGTAAACGTAACCACGTCGCCCATTAAAAAATGATGGCTCTTTTTATTGCCATCTTTTTGATTAGAAGCATCGATGCTTCCTTTCACGGTTTTTTTCTTTCCATGCTGCTCATACTCTATCATCACGTATTTTTTTTCGTGATTGATAAAAGCAATTTTCCCCGTGATATCTGTTGTGCTCATGCTGTAAAGGTGCAATTTTTAGCCGACTATAAACTCAATTCTATAGAAGGATCCCAGAACTTCTTGTTGAATTGTTCTACCGTTTCATTGCTTACCACTATGTCTTCCTTCTTTAATAATTCTTCCATAAGCGTTGGGGTGGCAAAATGATATTTGCCGGTTAGCATCCCATTTCTGTTCACCACTCTGTGTGCTGGTACTTTAGGTTTAACTGTGTGAGCTGCATTCATGGCCCAGCCTACCATGCGGGCAGATAGTTTGGTGCCAAGGTAAGCAGCAATGGCACCGTAACTGGTTACCCTTCCTTTTGGGATTTGGCGAACCACATCGTACACGTCGCCAAAAAAGCTAAAGCCAGTTTTTTCTTTTTTTATGTTGGGCTTTGTTTTTGTGCTACTTTTTTTTGCAGCAGAAGATACTTTCATTACCAAAAGATACAAATTTTTTTAAGTACGGGTTGGGGTATTGTTGGGGTTGTTCACAAAAGTTGAAAGTATCTCAGATCGTTTGGGTTCGGGAACGGCTTCGTAGTCGTAAGGGCAATGTTTACAACCATTGCCACAACAGTATCCTTTTTTTAGATGAAACTGTTCTGTTAATACAATGTAACCCTGCTCGTTATAATAATAATCTTCGCCTTCAATCAGGTTTTGCATCTTCGCTTGGTTGGTTTTCGGTTTGTTTTATTTTTTCTTGCAATTCATCATCCAACGCTGCAATGGGGTTGGGTAGTTTAAAATGCAGGTAAAATATTTTATTGCTTTGCGCTATGTCCAGCCCTTCATAATGAGTTTTTATATCAAGTTCGGGTTTGTGTGCACTTGCATATACATTTTCTGATTGTTCAACAAGCAAAAGCCCATAGAGTTCAATCACAAGTTTGGTAAAATGAAACAATTGGGGAGAATCTGTTTTAAGATGGATGCTTCCGCAGGGTTGCAACACCTTTTGGTACATTCTCAAAAACCTTGGATGGGTCAATCTTTTTTTTGCTTTGGAGGTTCTGAGCTGTGGATCAGGAAAAGTGATCCATATTTCAGACACTTCTTCTGCTGCAAAATAATCGGGCAGCATTTCAATTTGTGTTCTTAAAAAAGCAACATTGTTTAAATGCTGGTCAAGCGCTTTTTTCGCACCGAGGTACATTCTGTTCCCCTTAATGTCTACCCCAATACAATTTTTATCAGGATGCATAGCGGCCAAGCCCAAGGTATATTCTCCTCTTCCGCAAGCAAGTTCTAATGTGACGGCTTGTTCATTTTTGAAAAAAGAATGCCAATTGCCCTGCATTTCTTTGGGGTATTCCAGCACATTTTTAAATGTTTTTAATTGTGCAAAACGCAATAACTTTTTTTGTCCCATGGGCTGCAAATATAGAAAATGTAAATGCTAGTACCATATGTTCAGCAATCGAATCGTTGTAATTAAGCAAGCGCCATTTTCATAACACTCCACTTTTCGAAAAGTCGTTACTAAGCATCTCTGAGAGATGATGTGGCCATTCCTATAATGCAGCCTAGAAAATGAATGAGCTTGGTTAGTCTTAGAAACAGGGAAGAAAAACTCCCTGACGATAGTTTTAAGCGAGTGATAAATCATTTATTGTAGCCATCAGTAAAATTCAAAACTTAGCGTGGAGCCGAATTGTAATCAACAATCAATTTATTGCCATTTTAGATAGTTACCAGGAAAAGTTTTTTGAGCGAATCAAACGCGGGTAATTATTTGCCGAATGTTTTTTGCATTTCTTGTGCCTCTTTCGCATCATTGATGCCCTTTATTAAAAACACGTAAGTAATGATCTTAAAAAGAATCCCCTTAAAAATCGTCATTGGTTCTATAACTGCGTTTAGCAGAATGAACAGTGTGTACAGTATAAGCGCAATGATGATGGCTGTGTAAGGTTTCTTTTTAGTGAAGAACCCAAGAAAAATAAATCCAGCAATAAAGAGTCCGTATACCAATAGGTCTACCCACATGTATTCATAAACATCATCGGCTCCAATAAACAAAACTGCTACGTTGAATGTTAGCAAACCGGCCACCCAAAAAATAGCATTTCTTGCTTGACGAATGTGTTTGTCATAACCTACAGTAGAAAATTCGTTTTCAGTAAAAATGGAGGCAGTGTTATCAGTTTCAGTTGGTTGTTGGTCTTTGTTATTTTCCATTAGGTAATATGGTTATTTTTACAAGTATAATTAAAAAATTTCAATGCGGATTATTTCATACAATGTTAATGGCATTAGGGCGGCTATCAAAAAAGGATTCATCGATTGGTTGGCCACAGATCCTGCGGATGTGGTTTGTTTACAAGAAACAAAGGCCACGGAAGCAGACATAGATATAAAAGCGCTGGAAGCGTTGGGTTATTCGCACCATTGGTTCAGTGCACAAAAAAAAGGATACAGTGGAGTGGCGGTTTTTAGTAAAATAAAACCCACCAACGTCTCAACGGGAACCGGGCATGAAATGAGCGATGCAGAGGGTAGGGTGATAAAGGTGTTGTTTGGAGATGTGATGCTCATCAATGCGTACTTCCCTTCTGGCACATCGGGCAACGAACGCCAAACGTATAAGTACCAATGGTTAAAAGAAATAGAAAGCTATCTGGAAGAACTAAAAATGAAGTATCCTAAAATAATACTTTGTGGCGATTACAATATTGCGCACCAGGAAATAGACATACACGACCCTAAGGGCAATAAAAAATCTTCGGGTTTTTTACCGGAAGAAAGAGATTGGATGACTCATTTTTTAAACAATGGCTGGGTTGATACTTTCCGCATGTTGCATCCTGAGCCCCATTGCTACAGCTGGTGGAGCCAGCGCTTCCCAAGTGTACGGCTCAACAACAAAGGCTGGCGTATAGATTACATTAGTGTTACAGCACCCTTGAAAGATTATTTAAAAGATGCCGCCATTTATCCGGATGTGAAACACAGCGATCATTGCCCTGTGTATGTAGACATAGATTTATAACAAGATCATTTTTACAACATGAATGAAGAAACTGCCATTGTTTACAACGTTACCATGAAGGTGAGCCATGGCATTGCCGAGAAATGGTTGCAATGGATGCAAGCACAACACTTAGCCGATGTAATTGGCACAGGATGTTTTACTGGTGCCAAAATTTTGAGACTTCTAGAAGTAGATGATACAGAGGGGCCAACTTATGCCATCCAGTATTTTTCTGAAAGCAAATCGTTGTACAACCACTACATCGAAAACTTTGCCGACGAAATGAGAAAAAGGGCCTTTGAAAAGTGGGGCGATCAGTTTATTGGTTTCCGGTCAGTAATGATGGTTGTGAACTAATTGTGCATAACCCAAAATGATTGTATGGAATAACAAAATTTTTTCGTAAAATTCTACAATCCCTGTTGGCACTGCATTTTATAGGGTTGTTTCTTTAAAATGCTTTGCTGTAGGGCATTATAGCCCAATCTGATGATTTATTGGCAAAATAAACCCCTTTTCTATTTTCTCAAAATGCTTGTGTGTGGTGGGTTGTAGCTGATTTTAATGATTTTTATTTTTGATAAAAAAATTTTGTTACAATCAAAAACCGTCTATATTTGTTGCACTATAAATTTTCAAATAAATCATTATGAACAAAGCAGAATTAATCGCAAAAATTGCTGACGATGCAGGTATCACAAAAACGCAAGCAAACGGTGCTGTAGACGCTTTTGTAGATGCAGTTACAAAAACACTGAAAAAAGGTGACAAAGTTACATTGGTTGGTTTTGGTACTTTCTCTGTATCAAAAAGAGCTGCTCGTAACGGCCGTAACCCACAAACAGGTGCTGTTATCAAAATCAAAGCAAAGAAAGTTGCCAAATTTAAGGCAGGTAAAGAATTATCTTCTAAGATTTAAGCTTCGCCAAATTCTTGAAAAAGCAAGATGCCTTCGTATCTTGCTTTTTTTTTAAAAGTAATTTCAATCAATTAAAATAAATATTATGGGACGTGGTGATATCAAAACCAAAAAAGGTAAAACATTTGCAGGCTCTTTCGGAAAAGCAAGACCAGCAAAACCTGCTGCTGCAAAAAAAGTAGCTACTAAGAAGGCAGAAGAAAAGAAAGCCTAATAACGCTTTATAAAAAACGCAGTTGCATCATTAATTGTGTAACCATTTAAAGATATTATCCTCTTTTGGAGGTAACCTTTTTTCTGAATATGCAATAGGTATTTTTCATTCAACTTGTTACAAACAATAACAGCGCCTATTAAGTGCTGTTATTTTATGCAAGTAAGTGTAATTTTTATGGTGCCAGTCGCTCAATTTTCCATTTGCCTTCTGTAAGGCTGTATTGAATACGATCGTGCAAGCGGCTGGGACGGCCCTGCCAAAATTCAACCAGGTTGGGCTTTACTACATAACCACCCCAATGTGCTGGGCGTTCAATTTCTTTGTCTGCAAAACTTTTTTCGAGCGCTATCACATTTTCTTCTAGTACATCACGAGATGGAATGGTTTTGCTTTGAGGAGAAGCCCATGCCCCGATACGGCTCGATACAGGTCTTGAATAAAAGTAGGCATCACTTTCTTCGGCACTAATTTTTTGTATACTTCCCTCTATTCGAACCTGTCGCTCTAGTTCTTTCCAAAAAAACACCAAACTGCAAAAGGGATTTTTTTCAATTTGCATGCCTTTGTGGCTGTGGTAATTGCTGAAAAACACAAAACCCTGTGGGTCGTATCCTTTCAACAGTACAATTCTTGCTGAGGGTTTGCCATCAAGGCTGGCCGTGGCAATGGTCATGGCATTCACTTCATCAATTTCACTGGCTAGGGCATCTGCCCACCAAACATCGAATTGTAGAATGGGATCGCTTTTTACATCTGATTCACTTAAACTTTCTTTCTGATAATCTTTTCTGATGTCTGCAATAGTATTCATAGCTTGTTTTAAAAATGTAAAATTGGGTGTTTTATGGCACAAAAAAAAGCATCGTTTATGCACAAAAATTTTTCAAGGGTAGCCAATTTAAATTAGCTGCACAACACTGCTTTAATGAACCAATGTATATGTGAAAGAACAGGGATGTGTTTTATTGTAATTTATTTTGCAGCAACATTTCACTCAATGCTTTTACTTCAGCGAGTTCTTCTTTGAGGCTGTTGATTTCCATGTAAGCAATTTCCAATTCGCTTTGGGCGGCTGCAGCTGTTTTTTTGATGCTAACCAGTTGTTGGTATACTGCAGCAGCTTCCTGCAACTCATTGCTGGTATCAATGAGGTTGGCTTCCACGCTGTTGAAATGTTTTACTGTTTCAGCTGCACCCAGCTGTTCTTTGATAGAATGATAAAGTTCATTTTCTAATGCTTCTAAACGCTCCGATTGTCCATTGTTTTTTTGTTGGCAATTGCCAAGCTGTAATTGCATTTGCTCAAACTCATGGAGGTTTTGATCTAACTGGCTTTGCATGGCGGCCGCTTCTCTGGCTCTGTTGCGCAGCAGCTCCAATTCTTCTTCTCTGATCTGGATCATTTGATTCACATCATCGAGCTGAATTTGCAGGAGTTCATTTTCTGACCTTAAAATATCCAATTGTTTTTCGCTGAGCATCTGGGTTATTTTCTTCTGTTAAGGTAACTGGTTTTTGATAAATAAAAAAAGCTACCAACTGGTAGCTATTGAATATTTTGTGTTCCATGTTGGATTAACCAACGAGTGTGCCTACTTTTTCGCCGGTAACCACTCTCAACAAATTGCCTGGGCTGTTCATATCGAATACTACGATGGGCAATTGATTTTCCATGCAAAGTGTGAAGGCAGTCATATCCATCACTTTGAGGTTTTTAGAAATACATTCTTCAAAAGAGATGTGATCAAACTTAGTAGCTGTTGGATCTTTCTCAGGATCTGCAGTGTAAATCCCATCAACCCTGGTTCCTTTTAAAATCACGTCGGCTTTTATTTCTATGGCTCTTAAAGAACCTGCGGTATCTGTTGTAAAATAAGGGTTGCCGGTACCAGCCCCAAAAATGACTACTCGGCCTTTTTCTAGGTGGCGCATGGCTCTTCTGCGTATATAAGGCTCGGCAATTTGCTCCATCTTAATAGCGCTCTGTAAACGCGTGTACACGCCTGCTTTTTCGAGGCCGGCTTGTAATGCCATGCCGTTGATAACGGTAGCCAGCATACCCATGTAATCGCCTTGTGCTCTTTCGATGCCGGTTTCGGCTTCGTTCATGCCTCTGTAAATATTACCGCCTCCAATAACAATGGCCACTTGTACGCCCATTTCAGTAATTTGTTTGATGTCTTGTGCGTATTGTGCAATTACTGAAGGGTCGAGGCCGAAACTTTTATCACCCATCAGCGATTCGCCGGAAAGTTTGAGTAAAATACGTTTGTATTTGGGGAGCATACCTTGGTTGTTTTGCTGCGAAGATAAATTTTAAAAAACTGTGGGCAAGAAAAAACCCGGTAAAAAACCGGGTTTTAAAAAATATCAATCCAAATTATCCCAATGCTACTCTTTTGAATTCGGTAACAGTTAAATCTGCGTCTACGCTTTTCAGGTAATCTGCTACAGATTTGTTGCCATCTTTTACAAAAGCCTGTGCCATTAAGGTATTGTCTTTGAAAAATTTATTCATTTTCCCAGCGGCAATTTTCTCAGCCATTTCTGCTGGCTTGCCTTCTGCTTTGATTATTTCGATAGCGATGTTTTTTTCTCTTTCGATGGTTTCGGGAGAGATAGAACTTTCGTCAACTGCCAATGGATTCATGGCCGCAATTTGCATAGCCACATCTTTACCAGCTTCTTCTGCTTCTTTGGTTAAACCTACCAACACACCCATGCGGTTTGCACCGTGAATGTAACTGGCCACGTATGGTGCTTCTACTCTTTCGAATTTAGACACTTCAATTTTTTCGCCGATGGCTGCAAGTTTGTCGTTGATGAGATCAGCCACCTTAGCACCATTGATTTCTACTGCGTTTAGTTCTTCTACAGATTTTACGTTGTTGCTGATGGCTGCGTCTGCAATGCTTTGTGCAAATGCAACGAAATCAGCATTTTTGCTAACGAAATCGGTTTCGCAACTGATGCACAAAACAATACCAGCCTTGTTTCCTGGAAGTGCTTGAGCAATTATTACACCTTCTTTTGCTTCACGATCGCTGCGTTTTGCGGCAACCTTTTGGCCTTGCTTGCGCAACCAATCGATGGCTGCTTCAAAATCGCCGTTGCTTTCGGTAAGGGCTTTACGGCAATCCATCATACCAGCGCCTGTGGCCTGGCGTAATTTGTTGATATCTGCTGCGGTTATAGACATGATATATGCTTTTTTGTATACTGCGGCTGTTGTGGTTTACAACAGCCGCAGCTATGATTGTTAAGTTGATGTAAGAACATTTTCGGGGCTGTGTGAAGCCTGCTGAAAAATGAGTTGCCGTACAAGTGAGTGACACAACGATGTACCACAAAGTTTTGCTGCTGGCAACATCAAAAAATTACTTACCAGCTGGTCTTCTACCACCTGCACCTGGGCCTGGAACACGACGTTTGGTAGGTGCGGCACCTCTTGAACGTTTGTTTCTGTCATCGCCTTCGCCTACTTTTTGTTCGAAACGCGCTGCTTTTGCTTCTGGTGTTTCGTCGCTGTCGCTGTAATCATCGTCATCTTTATCAGCTTGGCGTTCTGCCAAACCTTCTGCAATGGCAGCGGTGATGTAGTTTACAATGATGGCGATAGATTTGGTAGCATCATCGTTAGATGGGATAGCGAAATCTACTTTGTTAGGATCACAGTTGGTATCCACCATACCGAAGGTATTGATGTTGAGGCGTTTTGCTTCAGCCAATGCAATGTGTTCGTGCCCTATATCTACCATGAACAAAGCTGCAGGTACGCGACTGATTTGTGCGATACCACCCAGTACTTTTTCCATTTTATCTTTGTCGCGGCTAAGCGTCAGTTTTTCTTTTTTGGTGAGGTTTTCTGCGCTACCATCTGCCAGCATTTTTTCGATGCTCTGCATTTTCTTTACGCTCTTACGAACGGTGTTGAAATTGGTAAGCATACCACCCAACCACCGTTCTGTAACGAAGGGCATGTTAACGCGTTTTGCGCTTTCCATCACAATTTCTTTCGCTTGTTTTTTGGTAGCCACAAACATGATTTTTTTACCACTGCGTGCAATGGCTTTCATAGCAGCCGCAGCTTCCTGCAGGCTTTCAACGGTCTTATTAAGATCGATGATGTGAATTCCTTTCTTTTCTGCAAAGATGTAAGGCAACATTTTTGGGTTCCATTTTTTCTTCAAGTGACCGAAGTGAACGCCCGCTTCTAAAAGTTGCTGTTGTAAGGAAGTGTTATTTTCCATTATTTACTTTATTAGTATTGTTATAAATATTTGTGAGTATCGTATAAACCGTATCAGGTATCAGCACCAGCAGTAAACAACAAGTGCTGCCTGCTACAAGATACCAGTTACTGCTATTAACGTTTGCTGAACTGGAAGCTTTTTCTTGCTTTTTTCTTACCTGGTTTTTTACGTTCAACGCTACGTGGGTCGCGCTTTAATAAACCAGCTGCTTTCAATACTGGGCGATATTCGGCACTTACTTCGAGCAAGGCGCGGGCAATACCCAATTTTGTAGCTTCTGCTTGTCCTTTAACACCACCACCGGTTGCGTTTACAACCACGTTGTATTTATCGGCAGATTCAACAGCTTTTAAAGGTGCTTCTACCTGGTTTTGCAGGTAAACAAGCGGAAAGTATACTTTATAGTCTTTGCCGTTGATTGTAATGTTGCCATCTCCTTTGCTAAGGAAAACACGTGTTACAGCTTCTTTTCTGCGGCCGACTGCGTTTTTTTGCTTTTCCATTTAATGTATGTTTCTGATTGCGGTTGGGCAATCTTTGATTATTTAATTTTATTGAAGGTTAAGGGGGCTGGCTTTTGAGCGGTATGAGGATGCTCTGTTCCAACGTACACAAATAGTTTTTTGTACATCTGACGACCCAAGCGATTCTTAGGCAACATACCTTTAACGGCTCTTTCGATTACCACTTCTGGTCTGCGCTTCAGCAAGTTTTTTGCTACTTCGGCTTTTTGCCCACCTGGATAACCACTGAAAGTGAGGTATTCTTTGTCTTCCATTTTATTACCTGTGAAAACAACTTTTTCGCAGTTGATCACGATAATGTAATCTCCACAATCAACGTGAGGAGTGTAATAGGCTTTGTTCTTACCACGGAGAACAGACGCAATTTTTGCGCACATACGACCAACGGTTTGATTAGTACCGTCTACAACGTACCAGTTGCGTTGTACGGTAGCCTCGTTCGCATGTTTAGTGGTGAAATGTAATTTACTCATTGTACTTTTTTTAAGATGATGCTACGGCTATCCCCGCAGACTTTTTAATTTGGAGTGCAAAGGTGTGGTAAATGGGTTTATTGGCAATGAATTTTGGCAAGTATTTTTCCTGAACGTTTGTAACTAATTGATAATGAATAAATATTTTGACAAAATAAATTATTCCTTCCTTAAAATGTAAGGGAATGCTGTGTTTTACGACTATAATTTTGGTATAGTTTGGCTTTTAGAAAGCATTTGGGAAGGGAGAAATCTTTAAAAACCATCAAGATGAAAGGGTATTGACCAATGATGCGCAATGGACCAATCTCTTTTGTAAATTGTAGTTAACAATAGCAGTAAACCGCATGATGAGCGTAGATTTTTTGGGTCTTTCAATGCATACAACCCACATAAATATCTGCTTTTATTTTAAATACTTTTTTCTCTGTCATACGTAAAACAGTCAAAGCACTGTCTGCACTTTTTTCTGTTTCGTAAATACCAGTCACTAATGCAATAGTCTTTTCTTTTGCTTGTCTTTGGTAAAAGTCCAAATACTCCAAACTTAAATTGTCCGATGGAAAGCGTCTTGGAAAATAGTCGCCAGCATAAACTTCATCTTCGTCATTGTCGGGTAAAGCAATAAGATTTTTGGCCTTGTTGTAAAATCGTCCCATAGTGTCAATAGGAATTTTGAATTTGCTGCTCAGCTCAAACATTTTTTTATGAAGTGTTGAATAGTCAAGGCTTGTGTCCACTACCACAACGAAATAAGTTGCATTATTATATTCGGCCGTGTCCTCTGTAACACTGTTGTCATTCTTAACAGTATTCTGCAAACTGGTCGTGGTGTCAATTTTTGTATAGTCAACGTCAACTCCGTTTTTGTCTGCCGATGTTGTTCCACAAGCAGTCATAAAAACCATTAAAATTATGTAGATGTATCGTGTCATGAATTTTCGCATAACTCATTTATTTACGCTATTTAATAACAAGCTGTTTAAAACAGCAATATTTAGCAAACTTTTTCATCAATTCACTCAATAATTATTTCCCAAACACCCGTTCCCCATTCACCCAAGTTCCCAAAACTTTGGTGCCAAGGATCTTTTTTTCTTCGCAGGTCATCAAATCATTTTCGAGCATGATAAAATCAGCAGCTTTGCCTTTTTCTAAACTACCTTTTTGTTTTTCCTCAAAAGCAGATTTGGCGGCCCAGATCGTCATACCGCGAATGGTTTGCTGGCGGCTCAATGCTTCACTCATTTGAAAACCACCTTCAGGAAAATTATTGGCGTCTTTTCGCACAACGGCTGCGTAAAAGGTTTTGAACGGACTGATGTATTCTACCGGAAAATCGGTACCCAACGGCATCCACTGGTTGCTGGCTAGTAATGTTTTGTAAGCATAGGCACCCTTCATTCTTTCTGCGCCCACTCTTTCTGCTGCCCAGTACATATCGCTGGTAGCATGCGTAGGTTGTACAGACGGGATAATGTTGTAGTCAGCAAAATAGGCAAAGTCGTTCGGATGCACAATCTGCGCATGTTCTATGCGCCAGCGTTTGTCGTTTTTACCTTTTAAAACCTCGCCATAAATTTTTAACAACTCCCTATTGCCACTATCGCCAATGGCATGGGTACACATTTGCAAATTGCTGCCGGCTAGTTTTTGGGCTTTGTCTCTAAAGTATGCTGCCTCACTCAACAAAAATCCTTTCCATCCCTTTTGGTCGTTGTATTCATTCAACAAACAGGCGCCCCTGCTACCCAGGGCTCCATCGGCATACAATTTAAATCCGCCCACGGTAAGGCGATCGGCTGTATACCTTCCTTTTTTTACCCAGCGACCGTAATAGGTTGAATCATCTTTGAGCAGCGCAAAAATTTTCATCTTTAAACTGCCGCTTTTGTGAGCCGCTTCTATCAGTTCAATGGTATGTTCACTTACACCACAATCATGCACTCCAGTTAATCCTTCTTCAAAACACAAAGCCTGCAATTCGCTGTAATATTGTTTGGCCAGGCTATCACTGATCTCAGGCACTTTTGCCTCCACCAGTTTCATGGCGTTGTCAATTAATATGCCCGAAGGTTCTCCATTCTTTAGTTCAATACTTCCACCAACAATTTTGGTGTTGGCGGTGATGCCTGCCATTTGCAATGCTACTTTATTGGCAATGGCGGCGTGGCCATCCACCCTTTCCAAATACACTGGTCGGGTAGGAAATAAACTGTCTAAAATTTTAGTATCCGGATAGGCCTTTACCGACCAATCGTTTTGGTCCCAGCCACGCCCATAAATCCATTCCATGGGTGCGTTGGTACTGTATTGTTGTACTTTGGTTACAATCTCTTCCCATGATGTAGTGCCCACCAGATCTACCTTCCAGCGATCGGTGGCAAAACCCGTGAAATGGCAATGCGCATCTATAAAACCGGGGAAGATGGCTTTTCCTCCTGCATTCACGGTTTCTGCAGCTTCGTATTTTTTTAAGATTTCATCGTTGCTTCCAATAGCCAATATTTTTCCATCGCTGATGGCCATGGCCTGTGCTGTACCAAACGAATCATTCACGGTATATATAACGGCGTTGTGTACCAGCAGTGGTACTTTTTCCCGAAACTTGCAGGAACTAAAAGTCAACACAAAAAGGGTTACTGTAAAAAGAAGCGACAGTGGTTTTTGGTAAAACGACATATAAAATGTTTTTTCAAAAATAAGGCAAAACACGGCTTCCTTCTTTTTAACTTTGGCGCAAGCCAACCACTATTATGTACGACCTTACACAAACCAAAAATTTACAGGATGCCACGTTAGCGTGGCTGGATATAAATGACAACAATATTGTACTTAGCAAGATTACAGAACTGCGTCAAATATTGCGTTTTCATGAGTACCGGTATTATGTGTTGAACGATCCACTCATCGGTGATGGTGAATACGACACTTTATACAAGCTGTTGGAGAAGGCAGAAAAAAACAATCCCGATTTAATCACTGGCGACTCTCCCACGCAGCGCGTAGGAGCGGGGTTGATCAAAGATTTTCCAAAACGGCAGCACCTTGTTCCCATGCTGAGTTTAGAAAACTCCTACAATGCAGATGACCTGTTGGATTGGGACCGCAAGGCCCGCGAACTCAGTGGCTTGGCGGAAGTAGAATATTGTGCCGAACCCAAATTTGATGGCGCCAGTATTTCATTGATTTATGAGGACGATCAATTGTTTAGGGGCACCACCCGTGGCGATGGCGAAACTGGAGATGAAATTACGCCCAACATCAAACAAATTCGTTCTTTGCCCTTATCGGCCAATTTTAGTCAATTCGGTATTCAGCAAATTGAGATCAGGGGAGAAGTATTGATGAACAAAAACAATTTTGCCAAATACAACAATGGATTGATGGAAGAAGGGGTTCCTCCATTGGCCAACCCACGAAATGCTGCCGCGGGTAGCCTTCGAATTAAAGACACAAAAGAGGTAGCGAAAAGAAACCTCGAAGCATTTTTATACCATGTAAGTTATATGGCCGATGGCAATACCACCCCTAGCAATGCAGCAGCACCAACTACGCATTCGGGCATGCTGGAAATGTTGTGGAGCCTGGGTTTCAGAAGTCCGAAGCAGGAGATGAAAGTGGTAAAAGGTATACAAGGCATCATCGATTATGTGCAGACTTTCGAAAACAGCAGAGACAACCTGCCTTACGAAATTGATGGCATGGTGATTAAGGTAAATGACCTTGCCCTGCAAGACAGGTTGGGCATGACCTCTCACCATCCGCGTTGGGCCATTGCGTTTAAATTTAAAGCAAGACAAGCCACCAGTAAATTGTTGGGGGTAGAATTTCAGGTGGGTAGAACCGGTGCAGTAACGCCGGTAGCGAAGATTGCGGCAGTGCAGGTAGGCGGTGTTACGGTAACCAGTATATCCATACACAACGAAGAATACATTCGAGAAAAAGATTTGAAAATAGGGGATGCTATTTTAATAGAACGCAGTGGCGACGTAATTCCGCAGATCGTGAAATCGATGCCAGCATTGCGGGATGGTACAGAGACGGTCATCCGTTTTCCAACCCAATGTCCGGTTTGTGATGATACATTGTACAAACCCGAAGGCGAAGCAGTGTGGCGCTGCGTAAACATAAACTGTAAAGCGCAAGTGGTAGAGCGCATCATTCATTTTGTGAGCAAAGACGCCATGGACATTCGCAGTTTCGGAGAAGCCAACGTGCGTAAGTTTTATGAAATGGGTTTGTTACCCGATGTGCCTACAGTGTACCGGCTCAATTTTGATGCCCTAAAAAATTTAGAGGGATTTGGCACAAAATCTATCGACAATCTTCGTGCGGCCATCGATGCCAGTAAACAACAACCCTTGCATCGTTTGATGTATGGTTTGGGCATTCGTTATGTAGGAGAAACCACTGCTAAAACCCTGGTACAATCTGTATCAACGATATTCGATTTTGAACAATACAGTATCGAACAACTGCAGCAGTTACCAGATGTTGGCATCAAAGTAGCAGCCAGTATTTACAGCTTTTTTAAGAACCCCGATAATATACAGTTGCTGAAAGAATTGCAGGAACTCGGCTTGCAAATGGAAGCTGGAAAAAAAGAAATGGTGGAGGGTAACCTCAACGAACAAACGTTTTTATTTACCGGCACCATGAATGAGCTCAAGCGCAGTGACGCTGAGGCAATGGTAGAAAAAAATGGCGGAAAAATTTTGGGTGGCGTTAGCAGTAAACTCAACTATCTGGTGGTAGGAGCAGATGCCGGCAGCAAATTAGAAAAAGCAAAAAAAATACCTTCTATTAAAATTTTAAGCGAAGAAGAATTTATAAAAATGCTGTCTACTTAGTAAAATAAAACATTATATTTATGTCTCGCATCTGTTACCGAAAGACCTCCTTTTACGAAAACATTCTTCACTCAAGATTTTAAAAATTGGAAGTTATGATTAAAAAAAATGCTGGCGAGGTCTGGAAACAAATTCAATTTGCAGGATATAAAAACCTTAGGAAAAAATATGCCGTTTCCAATCAGGGCAGATGTGCCAGTTATACAGAAGATATTTTAGCAGACGGGAAATTATTAAATGGATCCCTCACGTCGGGGTACCGCACACTCAACCTCCATGTGGAGGAAGGCAATGGTACCATTTATATTCACAGAGAAGTAGCTAAATTGTTTTGCAACAAAAAAACACCCAAGCACAAATTTGTGATGCACATTAACCATGGTAAAACAGACAATAGTTATAAAAACCTGAAATGGGCCACTACCGAAGAAGTGAGTCATCACCAACAGCTGAGCCCCGAAAAAATTGCCTATAAAGAACGGCAGGCCAATCGCAGCAAGGGTTTGAAGTTGAGCGCATCGCAAGTTAAAACCATTAAGTCGGCCATTGCCAATCCCAAACGCAAACTCACTTACAAGCAAATGTCAGAAAAATATGGGGTGAGCGAGATGACTTTGTACCGAATTAAAAGTGGGGAGAACTGGAGCAACGTTTAATTTGATTATGCCATTGGTTATCACCATGCCTTTCAAAAGAAGGCATTTTTTATGGCTTACATCAGTTACTATCAGCAACTTTGTGTAGCAATATTTGTTGTTTTATTTTATAATCTTTTTGTATGATACAAGCTACTACCATCAAATTTTTAAAGGATCTGGAAAAGAACAACGATAAATCGTGGTTCGACGTTAATCGTTCCCGTTATGAGGTGGCTAGAGAAGCATTTTTGCAAAGTGTAGAAGCTATGATAAAGGCCATTGCCCTGTTTGAGCCGGCTATTGGAGAACAAACTGCCAAACAAACGGTGTTTCGTATTAACCGAGACGTTCGTTTCAGCAAAGATAAACGGCCGTATAAAAACAACATGTCTGCCTACTTTAATGCAGCAGGTAAAAAAAGCAATTTGGCGGGATACTATGTACACATTGAACCGGGAAAAAGTTTTGTAGCGGCAGGAGTATGGATGCCAGAGGCCACAGTGCTGTTAAAAATTAGACAGGAGATAGATTACAATTTTGACGAATGGAAAGGCATTACCACTGCTACAGCATTCAAAAAATTATTTCCAACAGGCATCAACACGGATGATAGCCTGCAGCGGCCTCCCAAAGGGTATGATGAAAACAATCCTGCTATTAAAATCCTCAAATTGAAAAGTTTTATTGGTTCCCGTTCTTTCACAGATGCAGAAGTGATGCACAAAGACTTTACAAAAGAACTAAGTAAAACCTTTAAGGCTTTGATGCCAATGGTGCATTTTATTAACCGGTCTTTAGACTAAATGAAACAATCGATAATACCGATTGGACAAACAATATAGTCCAAAATCGGCTATCGCCTCATTGTACTATTTGTTTGATACCATCGGCATTTACTCCCGAAAGCATTCGGGATAAGATTTATAAAATATTGGCATATTATATAAATCACATTGGTATAAAAAAATGGCCAGTGATAAAAATCACCGGCCTTGCTTACCTCTGAAACCACAAGAAAAGAGTTGAGGTATATATAAAATATACCTGCGTACTATTAATATTGATTGAATAATTGGAATTTATGAGAGAGCTGATGAACGCTCTGGAGTTTTTGTTAAGGATATAAGAAGAATGGTCTAAAAATCGAGTAGGGAGTAAAAATAATACTTTTCTTTAATTTTTATAATTTTTTTTAGCTTTTCTGCAAACTATTTGATATTTCCTGGTCAGCGTAAGCTAATAATTGTCTTTTTTTCCTGTTGTACCACCATTCCGGAGCGGTCTTTTTCATCAAAGTATCTATTCCACGCATTCCAAAGAGCTTCCAAAAACCATTTATTTTGCCGGAAAGTGAACTTTGCATGGCGCGCAAACTCATGGCAAAACCAGCATCAAGGTATTCCATATGATGCCAATATCCTGCCGGCATAAACAAAGTATCGCCGTGCTCCAAAATCACTTCATAACCCTGTGCCAGTTTGGTAGCCGGAAAATTTTCGTAGTCGAATGATTCATGGTAATTGGCATAATTGGCCAAACTCAATACTTCCCAGGGTTTACGGTAAAGCTTGTATTGTTCCTCGTGCGGAAATAGCAATACTCTTTTTTTGCCGATGAACTGGGTGTGCAAAATGTGGCTCATATCTATGTCGAAATGCATATGAGTGATGCTGCCCTGGCCACCCACAAACAACATAGGATAATTTTTTACGAAACCATTCATGTAAACATCTGGCCAGCTAAAATCTTTGGCTATCTGCGGTGCGTGTTGAAAGATGTTGAACAAGAAAATCCTCAAATCGAGGGGGCCGGCTTTTACCTTTCTGAGATAATCGCCAAACTTCATGTAATCATCTGCAGTGTTGATGGGTGTGTAAGAATCACTTTTTACATTGTTGTACACGCCAACTTCCTTTTCGCCAACCATATCAATGAAATAATCCCAGTCCCACTTTTCATAAGCAGGCCACTCTTTTGCAAATCCTTTAATCACCAAAGGTTTTTTGGGATCATAATAGTTCTTTTTAAAGTTGGTGGGAGAAATCACTTCCACCTGGTCAACCGGTTTCAACTGCATATGACAAATGTATGAATCGCACTTACAAAATTAAGAATAAAGTTACTTTAAAAAAGCACATGAAAAACTAATATGCGTTAGTTTTGCTTCATCAACTTATGGCAAAAATTAAAGCGGTGGCCAATGGCTCAAAAAAAGATGCTATTGTAAAAAAAGCAGCGGTACTTTTCAGGCTGAAGGGCTTCAAAGCAAGTTCTATGCGGGAGCTGGCAGAAAAAGTAGGAGTGGAGGCCCCTAGTCTCTACAACCACATCGGGAGTAAAAGCGAATTGCTGCAGCATATTTGCTTTAATGTAGCCAATGATTTTACCCTACACTTACAACAATTGGAAGATACAGAGCAAACCGTGGTAAAAAAACTAGAGCAACTAATAAGGTTTCACATTAAAATGATGTTGCAGTCGTACGACGAATTGTATGTGGCCAACCACGAATGGAAGCACCTGGAAGATCCCTATCTACCCAATTTCCTCAGCCAACGCAAACTTTACGAAAGTAGTATGGTGCAGTTGGTGAAAGAAGGCATCCGGAAAAAAGAATTAAAAAACATTCATCCCTACGTGGCAGTACTTACCATATTATCTGCCGTACGCGGACTCGAGTTTTGGCAACGGCATAAAAAAGACATTCCGGCCGATGTGCTGGAAAACAATATGGTGAATCAATTATTAAACGGGCTAATCAAATAACACATGGCAGTACATTTTCATCAGCTGAAGGTCAAAAAAGTTAACAAAGAAACAGCCGACTGTGTATCTATCTGTTTTGAAGTGCCGGCAACATTACAGGCAGAATTTGCTTATCAGGAAGGCCAGAACCTTACCATTCGTGCCAACATTGATGGGGAAGAGGTAAGGAGATCTTACTCTATTTGCACAGCACCCAACGAACAACAATTGAAGATAGCGGTGAAAGCTGTTACCGGCGGACGGTTCTCCAATTATGCGCAGCAACTTAAAGCAGGGGATCTGTTAGAAGTGATGCCGCCGGTAGGGAAATTCAATGCAAAAGCAACAGCTACAAAACCCGGAAAATTTTTAGCCATCGCAGCGGGCAGTGGCATCACACCCATTTTATCCATCATCAAACATACCCTTGCACTACATCCACAACATGAGGTTACACTTTTGTATGGAAATAAAAGTCGGAGCTCCATCATCTTTTTTGAAGAGTTGGAAGCACTAAAAAATATTTATATGGAAAGGTTTACCCTGATCAACATATTGAGCAGAGAAAGAACCGAATCTGACATCAATTATGGAAGAATAGATGAAACCAAACTTGAACGCTTGCAATCGCTGGTGCCTTTTAAAAATTTCGACAGCATTTATATCTGTGGCCCTGAAGAAATGATCTTGGCTTCCAGCCAATTTCTACAACAACTGCACATAGAAAAAGGTAAGATCCATTTCGAACTTTTTACAACGCCTGGTCAAAAGAAAGGCATAGCCGTAGCCACCGATTTTACGGAGTTGAAAAATGAAGGTCCTACCAGCAAGATCACTATCAAACTAGATGGACGAAGCTTTGATTTCAATTTGGCTCAAAACGGCCAGAATATACTAGACGCTGCTTTGCAGGTAGGTGCCGACTTGCCCTATGCCTGCAAGGGAGGTGTTTGTTGCACCTGCAGGGCCAAATTGTTACAAGGGGAAGTGAGCATGGATGTTAACTATGCTTTGGAGCCGGAGGAAGTAGCCCAGGGTTTTATACTCACCTGCCAAAGCCATCCCAAAACCGAAACAGTGGTGGTAGATTTCGACGTGAAATAACGGTACAGATAACGTGTTTCGTTAAAATGTAAAGAATACTTTAGGGATGAAGTAAAAAATGGGCGAACAAAAACTAACGGTTGTTAGTATTTTTTGTATTTTTATGCTTTAAAATAATAGTTTATGCAATTACACGATTTGGAAAAAGCTTTTCAGGATAAAATTGACCAGGAGATCAAAATTGAACCAAGAGATTGGATGCCGGATGCTTATCGCAAAACCAATGTGCGGCAGATTAGTCAGCACGCCCACAGTGAAATTGTAGGCATGTTGCCCGAAGGAAATTGGATCAGTCGTGCGCCATCTTTGAAGCGCAAAGCCATTTTGATAGCTAAGGTGCAGGATGAAGCAGGTCATGGTTTGTACTTATACTCAGCTGCTGAAACCCTTGGCACCAGTCGCGATCAAATGATCGATGACCTGCACAGTGGTAAAGCCAAATACTCTTCTATTTTTAATTATCCCACACTTACTTGGGCCGATATGGGTGCAGTAGGTTGGTTGGTAGATGGAGCCGCCATCTTAAACCAAGTGATGCTTTGCCGCACCAGTTACGGGCCTTACGCCAGAGCGATGGTAAGAATTTGTAAAGAAGAAAGTTTTCACCAACGCCAGGGCTTCGAAACCTTGTTGGTATTGTCGAAGGGTACCGACGAACAAAAAGCAATGTGCCAGGATGCCATCAACAGATGGTGGTGGCCTAGCTTGATGATGTTTGGTCCGAAAGACAGTGAGAGTACCAACAGCGATCAAAGCATGAAATGGAAGATCAAAAGAAAAACAAACGATGAGCTGCGTCAGAATTTTGTAGACATGATTGCGGTGCAAATAAAATTGTTGGGGATGACTTTGCCAGATCCTGATTTAAAATGGAACGAAGATCGCCAGCATTACGACTTTGGAGAAATTAACTGGGAAGAATTCTGGAATGTGGTAAAAGGAAATGGTCCCTGCAACAAACAACGTTTGGTAGCAAGGCGCAAGGCGCATAAAGAAGGCGAATGGGTTCGTGCAGCGGCTTTGGCTTATGCCGAAAAACAGGCCCAACGAAAACAAAAAGTTGCCTGATGCTTTAATTTAAAACAAGTACAATTTTAAAATTTATTGGAAGTTTACTTCAACCAAAATTGTTGAATCATGAATCTTTCTTTTGTAAGAAAATATTTATACGGCGACATCCCTGAAGAGACGGGTGGGTCAGCCGATGTGCAAACAACTACAAAAGCAGATGCCGCTTGGCCGCTGTGGGAGGTGTTTATTCGCAGCAAACAAGGGCTCGATCACAAACATGCCGGTAGCCTGCGTGCAACAGATGCAGCCATGGCCATCGAAAATGCCAGAGATGTGTACACCCGCCGCCAAGAAGGTGTGAGCCTATGGGTGGTAGAAAGCAAACACATTCACGCCAGCAATCCTGATGATGCAGAAAGTTTTTACACACCTGCCGAAGACAAAATTTACCGGCATCCTACTTTTTACGATTTGCCGGATGAAGTGAAGCATATGTAGTCGTGCAAGAACAATTGTTTTGACCCGTGTGCGAAAAGCAAAGCGTTTTCTACCAACGATCAAACAAAAGCAAACATCCATAACTGGTTGAGATAAATCATTTTTGATTTCATTCCGATTATCTCCCCGAAAATTACAGCATATGAACGCCCAACCAACTGTTGAACCGCGCATTGATAACCTCATCAACTATACGCTTCATTTAGCAGATAGCAACCTCATACTGGCACAACGCAATGGCGAGTGGTGTGCGCATGGTCCCATATTGGAGCAAGACATTGCTATTACCAATCTTACATTGGACCAGATAGGGCAGGCTAGAAATTTTTATCAATACGCGGCCCTGCTCTTGAATGAAAATGGCCATCGACCAGCAGCTACAGAAGACAGTTTGGCCAACCTCCGCACCGAAAGGGAATTTAAAAACTTATTGATCACAGAATTACCCATTGGCGATTGGGCACAAACGATATTGCGACAGTTTTTTTACAGCCACTATCAGTTAGGGCTATACGAACAATTGCAAAAAAGCTCAGATAGCCAGATGGCTGCAATTGCTGAAAAATCTGTGAAAGAAACCAAGTACCATGTAAAGTGGAGCACAGATTGGGTATTGCGCATGGGCGACGGCACTGCAGAAAGCCGAGAACGTATGCTGAAGGCCTTGGAACTGTTGTGGCAATATACCGGCGAAATGTTTGTACCCGTTGGCTATGAAATGGGAATGGGTATCAATTTTGAACAACTAAAAGCAGATTGGGAACAGCAGGTGTTGGCAGTGTTGGATGCTGCTACTTTGCTAGAGGATGACCAGGCATCAAAACTGAATACTGTCTTCATGCAATTGGGTGGAAAAAACGGTGTGCATACAGAACAAATGGGTTTTATTTTAGCTGAATTGCAGTATTTGCAAAGAACATACCCTGGTGCAAACTGGTAATACATTTTAAACAATGACAAACCATCTCCATAACAAATTAGCGGTCGTTTCTAACAACAGGCCTACGGCCGAAGAAGAAGCTGTGTGGAAGATATTGGAAACAGTACCAGATCCTGAAGTGCCGGTGCTGTCGGTGTTAGACCTCGGTATTGTGAGAGACGTGAAATGTGAACTACCATCCGCATCGCATCCCAATGGTATCGTTCATATCACCATCACACCTACCTATAGTGGCTGCCCCGCCATGGATGCCATTAGTATGGATATCAGACTAAAAATGATGGAGGAAGGTTATGCGAATGTGAAAATTATTTCGGTATTGTCACCCGCATGGACAACCGATTGGATGACAGAAACCGGCAAACAAAAACTGGCAGCTTATGGCATTGCGCCGCCGTCACATTCTAAACAAGAGGGTGCACCTGTTGTTTGTCCGCAGTGCCAATCTCCCAACACAAAACTGCTCAGCCAGTTTGGAAGCACTGCCTGCAAAGCCTTGTATCAATGCAATGATTGCAAAGAGCCATTCGATCATTTTAAGTGCCATTGATACTTTTACCAACTGATTCACTATATCTTTCAGCAGTCATTATTAGTATCTTTATCGCGGATAAATAATTCGTATAGATATTGGGGCAAGGCTCCACCATACTTTTTTAAAACAACCAGTTTGTTACACGCTGTATAAATTTTCTATTATGTCATCGATTGTTTTAACCATTACAGAGCAGGTTGCCATCATCCGACTCAACCGACCAGAAAAATTTAATGCCTTTAACCGGGCAATGGCATTGGAACTGCAGCAGGTATTAGATGCTTGTGCTGCCAATGAGGATGTAAGGGCATTGTACCTTACCGGCAATGGAAAAGCTTTTTGTGCCGGGCAGGATCTGGGTGAATTGATGGGCGAAAATCCACCGGGCTTTGAAGTGATTTTATCTCAACATTACAACCCCATTATCACACGCATCAGAGATATTGAAAAGCCGGTGGTATGTGCAGTAAATGGTGTAGCAGCAGGCGCAGGTGCTAACATTGCATTGGCTTGTGATATCGTGGTAGCAACCGCTTCCGCCTCTTTTATTCAAGCATTTAGTAAAATTGGATTGATACCAGACAGTGGCGGAACGTTTACCCTTCCCCGTTTGGTAGGCTTTGCCAAGGCAAGTGCGCTGATGATGTTGGGTGATAAAGTTTCTGCTACCGATGCCGATAAAATGGGCATGATCTACAAAGTGATCGCAGACGAAAATTTTGAAACAGAAAGTTTGGCTATTGCTACCACGCTTGCAGCGATGCCCACAAAGGGGCTTGCTTATACAAAGAGGGCACTCAATAACTCTTTTAATAATAATTTACAAGAACAGCTGCAAGTAGAAGATGAATTGCAATTCAAAGCTGCTCATACACATGACTACAATGAAGGCGTTTCTGCTTTTATAGGAAAACGAAAGCCTATTTTTAAAGGCAATTAAAACAACATAAAACGCCAAAAGGAAAAGTAAAAAATGGAACAACCAACCACGCCAACCCCAGCCAATGTAGTAGCGCACATGATGCAACACGATCTGTTTAGCCAGTGGCTCGGCATTCAAGTATTAGAAGTAAAAGAAGGCTACAGTAAAATCAGCATGACGGTGCGACCAGAAATGATCAATGGCTTTGGCATCGTGCATGGCGGCGTAGCTTTTTCTTTAGCAGATAGTTGTTTTGCTTTTGCCTGCAACAACAGAAATGTATTATCGGTGGCATTGGATACTTCTATCAATTTTATCAAACCTGTTCATGTGGGAGATGTATTGATAGCAGAAGCAAAAGAAATACACAACGGCAAATCAACGGGGTTGTACCAGATCAGCATTTACAATCAAAACAACCATTTGGTGGCAGCGTTTAAGGGTACCTGTTATAGAACAGGAAAACCATTAATGAAATAAAGGAGGCTTCACCGCCTTACTATTAAAAGCAACAAATGTTTGTAGCATGATTTATCAGTTTAAAAACTTTATACCAGTAGTTCATCCATCTGCTTTCGTGCATCCGCAAGCGGTAGTAACAGGAAATGTTATCGTCGGAAAAAATGTATACATCGGACCAGGTGCAGCACTGCGAGGCGATTGGGGACAAATCATCATTGAAGATGGTTGCAATGTGCAGGAAAACTGTACGATTCATATGTTTCCCGGTGTACAAGTGTTGTTGAAGGAAGGCGCTCATATTGGGCACGGTGCCATCATACATGGCGCTACCATTGGTAAAAATTGTTTGGTTGGAATGAATGCAGTTATTATGGATAATGTGCAATTGGGTGATGAATGTATTGTAGGAGCCCTTGCTTTTGTAAAGGCAGACGATGTAATTCCGGCCAGGTCGGTGGTAGTAGGCAACCCTGCTAAAATAGTAAAAACTGTTTCAGATGAAATGATAGCATGGAAAACAGCCGGCACCGCTTTGTATCAGCAATTACCCGATGATATGCGTGCTTCTTGGAAACCTTGCGAGCCTCTTACCGAACCACCAGCAGATCTTTTACTTCAAACATCGGTTTATAAAACATGGAATCAACAGAACAAATCGGAATAGCATCAACAAGTTTCTTTCTGCTTAATTAGCAGGCCGATTGTCTTCCCACAACAATTTTTCTGCTTTTTTAAGCGCATGAAAATCGGATAAACGTCCGTCTCCTTTCCCGGTGATGCCACCATCTGGATGTGCAATTAGTTCACAATTTGTATTGTAGAGATCGCTGAAAAAATCACAGCAAGGTGCAGTCACATAGTAAACCAGCGAATCTTTGTAGCGGTAGCTGTAAATTTTCCGGGGAGGGTTCATCCTAACTTCCTGCGTATAACGGGTGCTGAGTTGCTGCAAACAGCTGGGCAAACTATCTAACTGCACGGTTTCTTCAGGAGTTGGTCTAGCGCCGGTGTTGCCATTATCGGTGCTGATGGGGGAACGGGTACCACAACCAATTAGTGCACAAACCATAGTTACAACGAGTAGTTTCATAACCCCAATATAATGTTTACGGGCGAAATGGCGATTTTTTTCGCACCTTTACCATCAATGGAAAAGTCAAATTTTGTAGATCAGATCAAGATATTTTGTCGCAGTGGACATGGTGGTGCGGGAAGCAAACATTTTATGCGCAACAAATTAACGGCCATGGGCGGGCCCGATGGTGGGGATGGTGGCCGCGGCGCACATATCATTCTTAGAGGCAATTCGCAACTCTGGACGTTGTTGCATTTGCGTTACTTCAAACATGTATTGGCGGAAGATGGGGGCAACGGTGCAGGCAATAACAGTTCGGGCAAAACCGGAAAAGACATCATTATAGAAGTACCCTTGGGTACCATCGCCAAAGATGCAGAAACCGGGGCACAAGAAGCCGAGATTTTAAAAGATGGCGAAGAAGTAATTTTAGTACGCGGTGGTAGAGGAGGCTTAGGCAATAGCAACTTTAAAACGTCTACCAACCAGGCGCCTGAATATGCGCAACCCGGTGAAGAAGGCATAGAAGCTTTCAAAGTATTAGAGCTCAAAGTATTGGCAGATGTTGGTTTGGTAGGATTTCCGAACGCGGGAAAATCTACTTTACTGAGCAGCATCACAGCGGCCAAACCAAAGATTGCAGACTATGCTTTTACCACCTTAACTCCTCAGTTGGGTATGGTGGAATACAGAGACAGCAGGAGCTTTTGTATTGCCGATTTGCCAGGCATCATAGAAGGTGCAGCAGAAGGCAAAGGATTGGGTCATCGTTTTTTAAGGCATATTGAACGCAACTCTATTTTGTTGTTTTTAATTCCTGCTGATAGCAAAGACCACAAAAAGGAATTTGACATTTTAAAAAGTGAATTGGAACAATACAATCCGGAAATGTTGCAAAAAGATTTTGTGATTGCCATTAGTAAATCAGATATGTTAGATGATGAACTAAAGGAAGCCATTGCAAAAGAGCTTCCTAAAAAAATTCCAAACGTATTTATTTCTTCTGTAACCGGACAAGGATTATCGCAATTAAAAGACCTGCTTTGGAATACTTTAAATGCACCCACAGCCACCTAACAAACCTGTAAACTAATAAAAGAAATGTAGCAGCAGTTGCTTATTTTTAATATTCGATTGCTTTAACAACTTACAACTATAGCCATATGCATTCAACCATCATAGCGGGTATTGGGCATTATGTACCTGCCAACATCGTTACCAACAACGATTTATTGCAGTACATGGAAACTTCCGATGAATGGATCCAGGAACGTACTGGTATTAAAGAACGTAGGTATGCCAACAGAACTGGCGAAACCACCACCACCATGGGTGTAGAAGCTGCACGGATCGCTATCGAAAGGGCAGGTATTACTAAAGATGACGTAGATTTTATTCTGTTTGCAACACTAAGCCCCGATTATTATTTTCCGGGTTGTGGGGTGTTGTTGCAGCGTGCTTTGCAAATGAAAGAAGTGGGTGCATTAGACATCCGCAATCAATGCAGTGGTTTCGTGTATGCGTTATCGGTAGCCGATCAGTTTATTAAAACAGGTATGTACAAAAACATTTTGTTGGTGTGCAGCGAAAAACATTCTTTCGGATTAGATTTTAGTACAAGGGGCCGTAACATCTCTGTGATATTTGGTGACGGTGCTGCTGCGGTGGTACTTCAACCAGCAAAAGAAGAAGGTCGTGGAATATTGAGTACACATTTACACAGCGATGGGGTAAGTGCAGAACTGCTGGCCATGTACAACCCGGGCACACACGCCAATCACTGGATGGAAACGCCCGCTGCCAGTTTCGATGATGCGGCAATTGGAGAAATGTTTATGAGCCATGCGATGATAGACAATGCGCAGAATTTTCCGAATATGGATGGTCAGGCAGTATTTAAAAAAGCGGTGGTAAAATTTCCTGAAGTGATACAAGAGGCTTTGGTACAAAACCACTACCAGCCTTCCGATTTAAAATTATTGATACCGCATCAAGCCAATTTGCGCATTTCACAATTTGTGCAACAGAAGCTTCAATTGAGAGACGACCAGGTGTTTAACAACATCGAAAAATACGGCAACACTACCGCTGCATCCATTCCCATTGCACTGAGTGAGGCTTGGGAAGCAGGTAAAATAAATAAGGGTGATTTAATTTGTATGGCCGCATTTGGCAGTGGCTTCACCTGGGGAAGTGCATTGATGCGTTGGTAATCATTGTTTAAATAGATTGGAACTTTTACTTATCTGTTTTACCTTTGTAACACAACAATGTAGTAGGGAGGGTTCTATTGTTACAAAGAACAATTTCAGATTGCTGCACATTAGCTCACTAGCATCTTGATTCTTGGATCTATGAAACGGAAAATCGCCTATTTTATCAACCCCATCTCCGGTACTCAAAACAAGGAGCAGCTCCTTCAATTAATTGAACGGCAAACCGTGGCGCATGTTATTCCTTATCAGATACTAGAAACCCGTGCAGATGGCAACTACGATTTTTTACCAGCGCTCATCCTTGAAGAAGGCTTTACAGATATTGTAATTTGCGGAGGCGATGGCAGTGTAAACCAGATCACCGCCCACTTATTGCAATCAGCTATAAATGTGGGCATCATTCCCATGGGTTCCGGCAATGGTTTAGCATTGGCTGCCGGTATAGCCACAGAACACGGGAGAGCATTGGAGATTATCTTCAAAGGAAAAGCCGAATACATCGATGCTTTTTACATCAACAAACATTTTAGTTGTATGCTCTGCGGATTGGGATTTGATGCACAGGTGGCGCATGATTTTGCAGAACAAAAAACGCGTGGTTTGAGTACTTACGTAAAACAAACCGTGAAGAATTTTTTATCAGCTACCCCTTATCCTTTTATCATTAAGCTGAACGATCTTGAAATAAAAACAGAAGCCTTTTTTATCAGCATTGCCAATAGCAACCAGTTTGGAAACCATGTAACCATAGCGCCTCGGGCGAGTTTGAGTGATGGTTTTTTAGACATAGTGATTGTAAAAAAGATGAGTAAGATTAGAATGTTGTATTCTTTGTTGATGCAAATCAAACTGGGCCAGATCACCAACACCGAAAAAAAGTATCATCAAAAAGATATTTTCTATTTTCAAACCAAACAGCTGCTGATCGAAAATCCCAAACACGCCCCATTGCACATTGATGGCGAGCCTGCCACAACCGCTAGGCATTTTGAGATAAAGGTGGTGGAGAAAGCGTTTAGGTTGTTGCAGCCGTGAGGGGGAGATGGAAAACGAAACACTTAATGTAAGTCCTTGAATACATCAACAATACAGACATTGTCTGAAGTGTAGTAATTTGAGCCATAAAAAAATCATTTTACAAAACGACATCCGGTTGAATAAATTACATTTATGAATCTAAAGAATCAATATGGTAAAGGCTGTAAAAAAATCATTAATAATTCCCGATCAAGTAGTAATCAATAAAATTCTTGTGATAAGGTCTAAAAAAGTAATGGTAGATAAAGATATTGCTGAACTTTATGGAGTACCAACAAAGCGTTTAAATGAACAGGTAAAGCGTAACAAAAAAAGGTTCCCTGAAGATTTTATGTTTCAGCTAACTCAGGAAGAAAAAGACGAGGTAGTCGCAAATTGCGACCACCTTAAAAATTTAAAATATTCACCCAATTTGCCTTATGTTTTTACTGAACATGGGGCTGTTATGTTAGCTAGTGTTTTAAATAGTGATCGCGCCATTGAAGTTAATATCCAGATAGTAAGAATCTTTACGCAGATGCGGGAAATGTTGTTAACTAATAAAGATATTTTATTGAAGTTAGAGCAATTAGAAAAAAAGGCAATGGGGCATGATGAAGATATACAGTTGATTTTTGAGGCTGTCAAGGGATTGCTCACCCAGCCAAAGGAACAGCAGCCACCAAGAAGGCGCATAGGTTTTATACCGATTGGACAAACAATATAGTCCAATATCGGCTATCGCCTCATTGTACTATTTGTTTGATACCATCGGCATTTACCACTGTAAGATTTATAAAATATTGGAATATTCTATAAATCACATTGGTATTAGAAGAAATGGCGATGAAGACTGAGCGACAATATGATGAAATGAATCCTATAGTTAAAATGAAACGGTAGAATGATGAACAACGACAGAGGAGAACAACTCAACGGAGGCCCCCGTCTGGCTTTCAGCCAACGGGGATTAAAATGCAGCGTTCACATTAATCGGAGGGCACAAACTCGCGCCTGAGTTCGGTCTAACTTTTATCACTTCAACAATTGTTGTATCTCTATGATAAGTTTTCTATTTACATCCATGTTCAAAGACTCCTGAATATCTATTTTTTCCCGAGCAGATAAATGAAAGTTGAGTGTAGCGCCTTTGTCGGGTTTTCTCGGTTGGTACATGATCACTGCTTTTGTAAGAGAGATGTTTTGTGCAGTACTGGAGAAATAACTAATCTGATCGTTCATCGAATAGCCCTGTATTTTAAACCAGTTTTGTTGCAACATGGTAGCGGGTGTAACAATTACATCGGTGAGGTTGTTAGGTTCTTTTTCTTCCCACTCATCCATGGGTCGGTCGCGCAGTTGCAACAACAATACCCCGCTGGTATTGGCTGCAATCCAATCTTTAAAGTTGTCTAAAAATCGCAGCGTGGTTTCAGTACCGGCATTGTCTCTGAGGCCGGCATCCATTACATCTATTACAGGGATACTGGGAAGCCATACATTCGGCAGCACATATGGGAACGTAGCATTCATGCGCATGGCAGTGAGCACTCGAAGGTTCATAGGTTGCTGGTGTCTGAACATGGCCGCAAAGTCAACCGCATCTGGCGATACGCTTCTATCCTGCTGAAAAATAGCTGGCTTCATCATAAAGCTCATCGGCTGTGTTCCTATCAATAATTTTCTGGCGTCTGCTTTCACCACGGAGTTAAAAATGATCAGCGGCACATTGGCTGCTTGTTCATCTTTAGCTATGTCTTTTAATTGTATGTTGAGTAAACCACGGGTGTTGTCACTTAACTTTTTTTCAAATGCATATCCTCTGTCTTTTACATACCGGTTATTGTCTACGCCAAACTTTTGTATGGGGGCAAAAATATCCCTTGCCATCATGGAAGTAAATACGGGGTTCAATAAATCGCTGCTGATGTATTCACCATATTTTTTGTCGTAAATATTTAGAGAAGGGTTGCTGCGTTTGTAACGGTATAATTCCCGGTAATAAGTAGCAGCCAACATGCCACCACTGGCACCACTGATGAGGAAGGTTTGTTTCATGAGGTTGCCGTTGGCAGTGCTGTCTAACTGCTGCAAGGTATTCATTACAAAAGCAGCACTGCGCAATCCACCGCCACTCACATTGATAAATACCATCAATGGTTTATCGGATGTTTGCTTTTCTTTCCATTTTTGCAAAATGCCGAGCATATTCTTTTTATCGGCATTCAATTGTTCGGGAGAACACAGTGCTTCTAAACTTTTTTTGCTGTAGGTTGGTCGCCTGTCTTTGTTGATGTAATTGAGACCATAAGCTTTATTTCTGGGATCGATGATTTCTTTTTCGTATAAAAAATTGATGACGATCACAATCAATATCGCAGCAGGTAAACTCCAGCTTTGCATGAAGTAAGTAAGCGAACCAATGAAGGCAATCATGACTGCAAAAAATATGAGAATGCTGGCGGCTGCCGGCATTTCAAAAAACCTGTTTTCCAGAAAAAAGCCCACCAATATTAAAAATATAAATGCCAACAGCATGCATACAATGGCAGCGAGATGGTGCCGTTTAAACATGGCGTCTAAAAAGTCTTGCCGGTAATGGCTTACATGCCTAACCGTTCTTAGTTTGAATGAACCAGATAAGTAACTGTGCACTTTTAACCCAAATTCATCTAACAATGCTGCCTTTCCCTGAAATGTTTTTTTAAACAATTCAGGATTGCCAACGATGGGAGCCATGTTTTTGCTGATGCTTTTTCCTGCTCCAAAAAAATAAGCAAAAGAGACGGCCAATAAAAAAACAATGCCCAATAATATTCCTCCAATGATGCTGAAAATTTCCCCACTGCTCATGAGTTCTTTGTAATCATCAAACTGGTATAATTTAATAAAATAGAAAAGGAGCAACGCTACAGGAAGCAAGCTGTTGTTGATACAATATTTTAAAAAGGGATTGCTAGTGGCTGCTAAAAATTTAAAACGTTTGCTGTGCAAGATAAACGTGGTAATGTTCCAGCTCATAAAAAAAACGCCCCACGCAACACCCGTAAAAAAAGCGCCCAATGCGTTTACGGTGCCTAAGTATTCTGGGGCAAAAAACAAGGCGTCTGCCCCAAAGTTTTTCATGAACTGGCTACTCAATGTGCTCGCCAGTATGTACCAAAAAATTAAGAGTACTTGGTATTTTCTAAAGTGCAGTAAAAACAGCTGCACCGGAAAAAAATGATAGATATTTTTAAGTGTTGCTTTCATAAAAGTCAATATTTAAAAATAAGACAATTATCTATGCAACTAAACGATGCAGGAAGAGCGGTATACTATCTATACTTTTAATAATGGATTTCTTATTGTTTGTAGCAACAATGCCATCGTTTGTGTAATAGCTACTGCAGCTAGCAAGAGGTGCGCAGGCTGCGCCCAGTAAGGCATATCGGCGTAATACAAAACAATGCCCACTGTCATATTTAGCAATAGCGTAACACCCAACCATTTAAATTGCGTAAACAATGCTTTTACATTTCTGTTGCGCCACAACACCCATATTCCGCCTAATAACAAAGCCCATGAAAAACTTCTATGAATTAAAAAGGAAAGCGGGAGTGCTTCGAGCCACATATCTCTTTGCGTATAATTCAGCATTTTAGAAACATCGTCTACATGCATTCTTACCACCGTGCCCATTGCACTGTGAAAGAGCAACAATGCCAGAAAAAAGAACAATTGGTTTTTTGAAACAACAGCAATTGGAATCAATTGAAAGCGTTTCCGGAGTATCAATACCAATGCCAGTTGTATTTGTACCAAAAGGATGGCGAAGAATAAGTGAATGGAAATGCTCAAGTGAGCGAGGTTGTACTTCACTACGATGGCACCAAAAAGTCCGGTTAAAATAACGGTCACTAAAAACGCAATGGCGGTTCTAAAGGCCAACAGATTGTTTTTTCTATGTCGAAAAAGTAGTGCTACCTGAATCAATGCAAAAAGGCCCAATAGTACACCCAGCAATCTATTTACGTACTCTACCCATGTATGCCAAGCGTTGAAGGTATGGTCGATGTCTTGTTTCTTCAGGTATTTTTCGAAGTCAGCGGGTAATTCTGAAGCATTGGTGGGTGGAATCCATTTGCCAAAACATTTTGGCCAGTCTGGGCAGCCCATGCCACTTTGTGTGGTTCTTACTACTCCTCCTGCAATGATCACCGCAAAACACAACAAGAAGGTGGCCAATGCCCATTTTTTGATAACGCTCATGCTTTTTATATCTTGATACAAATTTACACTCTATTGGTATCTATAACAGATATTTGCCTAAGATGTTACAATCGTGTTTAAATAAATCTGCAATAGAAGCTGGCGTAGATGAAGCCGGAAGGGGTTGTTATGCAGGTCCGGTATTTGCAGCCGCGGTAATTTTACCGCCCGATTTTTTTCATCCTTTGCTCAACGACAGCAAACAATTAAATGAAAAAAACCGCGACATACTTCGGCCTATTATTGAAAAGGAGAGCATCAGTTTTGGCGTTGGTTTGGTAACGCACGAAGAAATAGACCAGATCAATATTTTACAGGCTTCTTTTAAAGCCATGCACTTGGCCATAGATGCATTAACATTAAAACCAGATTTTTTACTTATAGATGGCAATCGATTCAAAGCCTATCAAACGATACCACATCATTGCATTGTAAAAGGAGATGGTATTTATGCTTCCATTGCCGCCGCTAGTATTTTGGCTAAAACCTATCGCGACGAATTCATGCAAAAAGCACATGCTGATTTCCCCCAATATGGTTGGGACCGGAACAAGGGTTATGGAACTGCTCAGCACCGCAAAGCCATCGAAGAAAAAGGGATTTGTGATTTACACAGAAAGAGTTTTAATATTTTGCCGTTACAGGGCCAATTGTTTTGAAGGGTGATCGCTATTTATTTACTTCATCCTTATGTTTCCCTCCATCCATTTTTACGAACGCAACTTGTTTGGGTAACCACTTCATCAGTACATGCCAAAAAAATACTGGTAGCATCCGTAAATACGAATTAGCTACCAGTAAATTTCGGGGGTTAAACAGTAATCATTTAACTCAATATAGTTTATTCCACTTCAGGCTTTATGCCAATAACAGGTAAAGTATTGTCTCTGATCATTTTGTTTAACAAGGGCACATCTGTATCCATTATTTTTTTCAGTTTGTTTAACTGCAGATCTGCTTCGCCAGCTAAAACAACATAGGCTTCTTTTACTTGTTTTGCAGGAGCCGCGTAACCACTACTCGCAAAATCGTACAAGCCCGAAATTTTATCATCTAGGCGAATAGGAAAATTCAAAACATCTTGTCCACTTTTGGCCTTGGTTTGATGCAAGGCTTCCTCAACGGCTGTCATTTGTTTTTGAATCGTATCTGCTTGTTGCTTTATTGCTGCGGGCATGGCTTTACCTTGTAAGGCTGCAAAATCGGTCATCTGTTTGCGCAGATTAGCAATGTTTAACAGGGCGTTCTGTATTTCCGAATACTTATCTCTTACGCTTAGTAAAAAATCGAACTGTGCGTCGTAATCCTGTTGACTCAAACCATAAACAGGATTTGCCTTAATAACAAAACTGCCCTCTGTAGAATCTTTATCGGCTTTTATTTTGTAAAAATATTTTCCTGGAGCTGCCCTTGGTCCTGGCACATTGCCATGCCAAATAATTAAACCCCGCACTTTTGTTGCAGAGTCATATCGCAAGTTCCAAATCAGCTGGTTCATACCGGCTGCTATATCTAGTTGTTTGTCTTTTTCTTTTGCCTTATTGCTGAATGTTTTGATGGGCTTTTTGTTTCGGTCTAACAATTCAATGCTTACATTGCTATTTTCTTTTACTTCTTTCAAATAATAATTAATCACCACTCCATTGGGTGGGTTCATACCGGCATTTCTTACATTGTTGCTTTGATATCCATCAAATAAGTAAGTATCATTTACAGAGAATGTTGCCAGGTTTTTGTTCATTGTGTTTTGGTCTTTTTGTTGCACCAAACTCAAATCATCGAGCACATAAAACGAACGACCTTGTGTGGCTACAATCAAATCATTTTCTTTGATGGCAAGATCGGTAATGGATACCATAGGTAGGTTTAATTGAAAAGATGTCCAATTGGCCCCATCATCATAGCTGATGTACATGCCATATTCAGTGCCGGCATATAACAATCCCGGTCTTTTACGATCGGCTCGAAGGCAGCGGGCAAAATGCATGGCAGGAATGCCATTTGTAATTTTTACCCAGCTTTTACCATAGTCTTCTGTTTTAAAAATGTATGGGGTGAAATCATCTGATTTATATTTTGTGCCAACAAAGTATGCTTTGCCTTTTTTAAATGGATCTGTTTCCACACAGTTCCACATCATCCATTTTCCTGCGGCAGGTGGGGTTACGTTGTCCCAGCTGGCACCTCCATTTTTGCTTACATGTATCAACCCATCATCACTGCCCGTCCACAACAAATCTTTTTCCAATGCAGATTCTGCAGCAGTAAAAATGGTGCAGTACACCTCTACGCCTGTATTGTCTTTTGTAATTGGGCCTCCACTGCTTGCTTGCCTGCTTTTATCATTGGTGGTTAGATCTCCTCCAAGGGCAGTCCAGGCGGCGCCTTCATTTTCGGTTGCAAACAAATGATTGCCTCCAGCATATAATTTTTTTGGATTGTGCGGACTGAAAAATATCGGGAAATTCCATTGAAATCTATATTTGGCTACATCGATACCGCCTCCTAATGGGTCATCGGGCCATACACTTACCGCACGATTTTCACCGGTTTTATGATCTAACCTAGAAAGGTAACCGCTGTAATTTCCTCCATACACAACATCAGGATTCAGCGGGTCTGCCACTACATATCCACTTTCTGCCCCTGCGGTGGGCATCCAATGATCGGTACTAATTTCACCTCCATCGCTACGCGATAATATTCTTACTGTGCTATTGTCTTGTTGAGCGCCCAGTATGCGGTAGGGGAAATGATTATCGGTGCTTACCCGGTAAAACTGCCCAGTGGGTTGGTTGTTGTACGTACTCCAATCTTCGCCGCCGTTAAAGCTTACTTGAGCGCCGCCGTCGTCTGCAACAATCATTCTGTTCCCATTTTCGGGGTCTATCCAAAGGTCGTGGTGATCGCTGTGTGGTGTGCGAATGTTGCGGAAAGTTTTCCCGCCATCTGTACTTTTTAAAAAATTCACATTCAACACGTACACATTGTTTTCGTTTTTCGGATCTACAAAAACTTTGGTGTAATACCATGCTCGTTGGCGGATGTTATTGTCGCTGCTGGTTAAGGTCCAGCTTTCTCCTGCATCGTTGCTTACAAACAAGCCCCCGGAAGGATTCTCAATTAAAGCATAAATTTTATCGGAATTAGATGGGCTAACCGCCACACCTACAATGCCCCAAAGTCCTTTTGGTAAACCTTTGTTTGTCATGATGTTTTTCCAGGTATCTCCCCCATCTGTACTTTTCCAGATGCCACCACCTTCACCTCCACTTTCCATACTGTAAGGAGTGCGTAAAATGCGCCAGGTTCCAGCATACAATACCATGGGATTGCCTGTTTCCATCACCAAATCGCTACAGCCAGTTTGGTTGTTTACATACAGCACTTTTTTCCAATTTTTTCCGCCGTCAGTAGTTTTAAAAATTCCTCTTTCTTCATTTGGACCAAACAAGTGACCAATGGCAGCTACCCAAACAATATCAGGATTTTTGGGGTGAACGATGATTCGTAAAATGTGACGGGTATCTTTTAGTCCGATATTACGCCAATTTCTACCGCCATCATCTGACCGCCACATGCCGAACCCTTCGCTCACATTGCCTCGCAAGGTTCCTTCCCCTTCTCCTACGTATAAAATAGTAGGGTCGCTGGGTGCTACGGTTACAGCACCAATACTGCCACCAAAAAATTTATCAGATATGTTTTTCCAGTTATTGCCGGCATCAATGGTTTTCCAAACACCACCACCAGTAGCACCAAAATAAAAAGTATTTTTTTGGTTGATATCGCCCGTCACAGCACCGCTTCTGCCGCCCCTAAACGGACCAATGGAACGATACTTTACTTTGCTGAAATACATGCTATCCTCATTAACGAGAATGACTTTGTTTTTTTGCGCTTGCAAGCTGCAGGCAAAACCTAAAACGGTTAAAAGAAAAATACCTTTTTTCATTATTTGGTTGTTTGGTCTTTGTTTAAATGTAATATACTGCTAACTATCTGAATGCAGTGGATGGCAATTTGAAAAGATAGCGGGCATCATTACAGTTGGAAGTTACGGAAAGAACTGTCATGGGCAATTGCAAAAAGCAATATTTCAACTTTTACACAGTCTGTTTACCCATGCCATTCAGCACTTACTTTTGCAGTTATTAAAATAGTTGTCATGAGCACACCCAAATCTTCAGTATCTATTTCGCAGGCCTTCAAAGAATTTATATGGCCCCGGAGAAAAGTTGTTTTCATTGGACTGTTGTTGATCGTTGTTAGTAGAATGGCAAGCCTCGTGTTGCCTGGAGCAAGTAAATACCTTATAGACGAAGTAATTGTAAATAAAGATGTAGACATGCTCAAAATACTGATTGGGGTGGTGGC
>JBIIPY010000115.1:0-7618 GCA_044342365.1 Ferruginibacter sp.
ATTTAATGAATTTTAAATGAAAACTAATCATTTCTATGCCTATTCAAATATAAATTTTGTCAAATAATTGAACCAAAAAATAGTATGTAGGCTTTAGACAAATGATTAGGTTCCTATTCTTCAATGGGAATTGCTTAAATCTCAATCCCAATTTTCTTCATTAGTATAGAGGCATTCAAACTTTTACAAACACCTGGTTTGAGTTTGTAATCGAAGTACAATTCTTCGCCATTTACCTGCACATCAAAATGGTAATTAAAGATGTGTGAAGGGAACTCGGTTTGAAGGGCAGCAAGGTCAACATCATGTGTGGCCAACACTGCAGCAGCTTGTTTTGCTATCAACTGTTTAATGAGGGCTTTAGATCCGGTATGGCGGTCGAGCGAATTGGTACCTCTTAGAATTTCATCCAGCAAAACAAATACCGGCGCATTTTCATTTACCTTTTCTATGATGGTCTTCAATTTTTTTAGTTCAGCATAAAAAGTACTGGTACTTTCTTCTAAATTATCGGCAACACGCATGCTGCTCATCAGCTGCACGGCACTGCATTCAAAGTTTTTGGCACATACCGGTGCGCCCGCCATGGCAAGGATGATATTGATGCCAATGCTGCGCAGATAAGTGCTTTTGCCTGCCATGTTGCTACCAGTAACCAACATCACGGCTGCTTTTTGCTCGATGTCGATTTCATTGTTCACCCTTTTATCGGGTGCTATCAAAGGATGTCCGAGGCTCGTAGCTTTAATGGAGAAATGCTCGGGCACAATGGATGGAAACACCCATTCAGCATGATTAAAATGCAATACCGCAAAACTGCAAAGTGCCTCCCAATCGCCAAGACTATTGAACCATTTTTTAACCCGTTGGTCGTAAGCCGTTTTCCATTTTTCCAATGACAAAGCTTGTTGAATATTCCATAACAACAGTACATTCAAAGGAACCACCAATACAAGGTTGAACCGAAGATCCATCCTGTCTAAAATCTTTTTTAACCTTGCAACAGCAGCTGATGCGGGCATTGATTCATTCGCAAAATCTTGTTGCAACGATTGTAAAAGCGGAGCAGTAAAAGCAGCCTTTTCAATGTGTGCTATGCTTTGTTCCAACGATGCCAGTTCTTCTACTTTATTAGACAATTGCTGGTGCATGTATTGCACTTTTTTTTCCTGTGAAGCAGCAATCATTGTCATCACAAAAATATTGGCATACAATGCAGACATGGGTAAATAACTGAAAATTACCAGCACGGTTACCGAAATGCTGATGGCTGGTAACAAGTATCGCAGCCACTTCCATACCGCAACATGACTCAGGCTAATGGGTTCCTGAACCCAGTTGCTCAGTTGATCTCTGGTACGGAGTTGTATGGGATTTTCTTTGCCGAAGGCTTGCAATTCCTGGCACCAAACCATGTTGTTTCGAAGGTCTTTCACCGCTTCCTGCCTTGCTGCAATCTCCGTTACCTTGGCAGGATGCAGCAACCAGTTTGCCAATCTTTCTCCACCCATGGCTGAAACCGTTCTGTTGGTAAATTGAAACAGCGACGATGAACCAAATATGTCCATATCATTGGCATAATAATGATCTTTTGGCGTGTATTCGTTACCGTTGTTAAATGATTTGAAATCGTGTTGCAGCGCCTTTACCTCATTTTCATTGATCTGTATCAATGTGAGGGTATTTTTTATTTTCCATCTGTTGGCGATGTCTCTGTATACTACCCGCACAAAAACGAATAGCAGTACAACCATCAAGCCGATGGCATAATACCAGCCCAATGGCCACAAGAGCCATGCCGTAAGACCGATGGCTACGATGCAGGCGAAACGAACAAGCGCCAATATATTTTTTTTCTTCAACAACAGCTGCTGCAATTGCTGTAATGCTTTGAGTCGATTTTCGTAAAAAGATGCTGCGGTCATAAAGGTTGTTGTATTGGAAATATAGCAATTTAGTTTTAAAGATGCATTTACCCCATGTTGTTTATTTGCCGCATCATTTCCAAGTTCATCCCAAAAGACATGCTGCTAATGCTATTGCTTTTATTCGCTGTAAAAGAGCCGTGATTTTTTAACGAATCCTTCCGTTGCAATTCCCTAACTTTGCTGTTGCTTTTGGGGCCGTTTTGGTTTTGACAGCAAAGATCTTTGTAAGTATAAGCATGTACTGCGTTGCGTAATTAGCAGTTAAATATGAATACGAAACCTTTAAATGGCAATACTCAGTATGCCATGGCTGCCTAATTATTAATTAGACCGTCATTAGGGCCGCCGCACAGGATGTCCTGTTTCCAAGTGCCGCCGCCGACTCAAAACAAATACAGGATGCTGCAACCGAATGATGTGACGGTTGCTTAAGAACATTCTTCTAAGGAGTAAGTTGGTTTGTTGTGTTCCTGCCTTCTCCCTACAATCAATACACAAATAAACATGTAGAAGGCTTATGGCGAATTTGTTTGGACACCGGTTCGAGTCCGGTCGGCTCCACAAAATCTCATTTAATACGAGGGCAAAAAGCCAGCAGATGATAAATCTTGCTGGCTTTTTGCTTTTCAGTACAGCCCATTTCATACCAATGTGATTTATATAATATGCCAATATTTTATAAATCTTTTTCCCGAATGCTTTCGGGAGTAAATGCTGATGGTATCAAACAAATAGTACAATGAGGCGATAGCCGATATTTGACTATATTGTTTGTGCAATCGGTATCACACTGCACATTTATTACTCTACAAGCACCTCTATTTACTTTTGAATAATTGGCTCAATATAACTTCATCATTCAATGAACGATGGTGCCTGTATTTGAAAAACGGTCAACCCGAAGCTGAAGATAATAGGTAGAAGAAGCCGAAGTTATTTCAAGCCTGCATAGCAGCAAATCGCATGTTGGCAGTAATTACATTTTACAGGCGATTAGGAATATCCATGCTTTCATGTAATACTCTTACAATTTCTAATTCTGTTAAAGAAAATTTATAAAAAATAAAATGTGACTTGACTTTTGTAGAATAATAACCTTCCCTTAAAGAATGTAGATTCTTTCCAGATGTTGGTTTCTTGGAAACGAAGCCAATTTCTTTTATAATTTGTTCGTAATACCTGTCAGCTTGTTCTAGTGACCATGTTTCGAAAGTGTAAAGCCATATTTCTTCTAAATCTGATAAAGCTTCTTCATGAAAAATAACTTTCAATTTCATACATGCTTTTTATGAAGTTTTGCTAGATGAGCAACAGGATCAAAATTCTCCACTCTTCCAGATTTTTCACCTTTAACCAAAGCCTTGATCAATGCTTTCTTTTTTTGTTCTTCAGTTTCTAACATTCGCAAAGCTGTTCTTATAACTTCACTTGCCGAACCATAGCGTCCAGAGGAAACTTCACTACTAATGAATTTTTCAAAATGCGCTCCTAAAAGAATGGAAGTATTTTTTGACATACAAAAGAATATTTAATCAAATATACCAATTATTGGTATTTGAATTTTATAGAAATGCTTAAAATTTCTGAGTGCTTTGCAATGACTGCCAACCGCATGTTGGCAGATGTGCTATTTAGTAAGCTTGAATTAAAACCTCTGTCGGTATGTTTAGTCTGTCATGTATTTGCCTGATCATTTCAAGCGAAAGCTTTCTTTTACGGTTTAAAATTTCACTGGCACGACTTTTGAGTCCGACAACATTTGCTAAATCAGTTTGATTATAACCAAGTTGTTCCATTCTAAATTTGATAGCCTCTATAGGGTCAGGAAAGCCAATTGGAAATTTTTCATTTTCGTAATTGTCAATCAATATTCCTAATATTTCTAACTCGTCTCCTTTCTCTGTTCCTTTTTTAGAATCAAAAATTAGTTCAAGCCTTGAAAGTGCTTGTTCATAATCCTTTTTTGTTCTAATTGGTTTAATGTTCATCTTAAATTGTTTTAGCATTTATTTTATCATATGCTGCATGTGTACCAATAAAGCGAATCCAAATGATCTGGTAATCATAGTTAATCTTTACGATGAGCCTGTAATGATTACCCTTGATATTAAAGACAACTCTATTGTAAGCTAAGAAACTTGCACTTGGATATTCCCCTTTAATTTTATTGGGGCTGGTCCATTCAGCTTTAGAAGTTTCTTGATACCATGCTTTAAGCCGCTGTTCACTGTCAGGATGTATTTCCCAAAAATCTCGTAAAATTTTCTTTACAATAATGCTCAACTTTTAAGTCTTGTAAAAGATAGGGAAAGTTCCCGAAATGGGATAATTATTTATACTACAAATTTGAGAATGTTTTTTCAAGCATTTTGCCAACTTATAAATTAATGTGTCAACAATTGTATACATCCACGATCATGTATTTTTTATACCTATATTGTATTAAGCTTATTTCCTTCTTTTTTTTTCTTAATTTGAATTTTTATAAGGCTTAGCCATTTAGCAAACCCAACCCACTAACACAACTTCATGAACAGAAAAAAATTCTTACAGCAAGCCACCTTAACAGCCGCTGCAGCCGCAGTGATGCCCAATAATACTATTTTCGCACAATCCAATGACACTGTCATAAAAGTGATCATGATGGGTGTTGGGCTTCGGGGCCAAGACCATTTAGACCTGTTGTTGCGAAGAACAGATGTAGAAGTGGTGGCCATCTGCGACATCGATGACCGGATGCTCACGTCCAGCAAAGAAATGATTAGCAAAGCGGGCAAAAAAATGCCACAAATATTCACAGGGGATTTGTATGCATGGAAGAAAATGCTGGATCTTAAAAATATCGATGCCACCGTTATTTCAACGCCATGGGAATGGCATAAAGAAATGATCATCGCATCTGTTGAATCGGGTATCAAATACGTGGCTACAGAAGTGATGCTGGGTATTACTTTACAAGACCATTGGGATGTGGTGAAAGCTGCCGAAAAACACAAAGCCCATGTAATGATGTTAGAAAACGTGTGTTACCGCCGAGATGTAATGGCCGTATTGAACATGGTGCGCCAAGGTATTTTTGGAGAATTGATACACTTGCAAGGTGGCTACCAACACGATTTAAGAGAAGTGAAATTCAACAACGGAATTGATGCTTATGGCAAAGGTTGTGAGTTTGGCGACAAAGGCTGGTCGGAAGCCCGTTGGAGAACACACCACTCCGTGTACCGAAACGGCGATCTATATCCCACGCATGGCATTGGACCCATTGCGCAATACATCAACATCAACCGGGGCAATCGCTTTTTAAACATTGTATCCTTTTCTAGCAAAGCAAGGGGATTACACGAACACATTGTACAAAAATGCGGGCCAGATCATCCCAATGCCAAAGTGAATTTTAAACTGGGCGATGTGGTCACCACTTCTATCAGTTGTGCCAACGGGGAAACCATTTTATTGCAACACGATACCAATCTGCCAAGACCCTATTCGCTTGGCTTCAGGGTGCAAGGTACCAAAGGCTTGTGGATGGATGTTGCCAAAGGCATTCATGTAGAAGGCGTATCAAAAGCCCACCAATGGGATGCGGCCAAAGAGTGGCTCGACAAATACGATCACCCCTTGTGGAAACGCTGGAGCGCAGAAGCGCAAGGTTCTGGCCATGGGGGAATGGATTTTTATGTGATGCATTCCTTCATCGAATCTGCCAAACGCAAAACACCCACCCAGATGGATGTGTACGACGCAGCCGCTTGGAGTGCCATCTCACCATTGAGCGAACAGTCCATCGAATTGGGAAATGAAACCGTAGCCTTTCCCGACTTTACAGGCGGCCAATGGATGTACCGCAAACCAGTGTTTGCCTTAAACAACGATTATTAATGGGTACTTTTTTTAAATGTAAAAGACCTCACCGCAAAAATCAATAATTTAATTTTCATTGAACGATACACTCCAATACATTCTTCCATCGTTTTCGCGTTATGGTGATTTCGAAAAAATAAATGCTTTCGGAAACGGACTCATCAACAACACCTGGAAGTTAACGGCAGGTGATGCCAACTTCATTTTGCAGCGCATTAACAGCGAAGTATTTACATCGCCAGAAACCATTGATCAAAATCTACAAAAAATACAACAGCATCTTCAACAGCATTATCCAGCTTATTTTTTTGTGGGCCCACTGGCTAACGATCAGGCACAAACGCTTACTTTCATCCCTTCGGTTGGATATTTTCGTTTGATGCCTTTTATTGAAGGATCTTTTACAAAAGACGAACTCACCCAACCCCAACAGGCATGGGAAGCCGCCGCACAATTTGCAAGTTTTACTGCTAGGCTACAAGGCATCAACATTTCTGATATCAAAGAAACCATTCCATCGTTTCACGACTTGAATCTTCGATTCCGGCAGTTTCAACAAGCCCTACAACATGCCACTGCTGAACGTTTGACCACTGCAAATGTGGAGATAGCTGCCCTGCATTTGTTTGAACCAATCGGAGGCATTTACAACAGCATGTTGGCCAACCCCGCATTCAAAAAAAGGATCATGCACCACGATACTAAAATTAGCAATGTATTGTTTGATGAGCAGGATCGGGGAATCTGTGTAATAGACCTGGATACCGTTATGCCGGGCTATTTTATGAGCGATGTGGGCGATATGATGCGCACTTACCTCTGCCCGATAAATGAAGAATCTATAGAATGGGATGCCATTGTAGTTAGAAAGGAGTATTACACTGCCATTGTACAAGGTTATTGGAGCCAAATGGGTGGGTTGCTTACGAATGAGGAGAAGACACAATTTTTTGATGCCGGCTGCTGTATGATCTACATGCAGGCCCTCCGTTTTTTAACCGATTACCTCAACGGAGATGTTTATTATGGTGCCCGATATCCGCTGCACAATCTGATGCGGGCCAAACACCAGACTATTTTATTGCAACAATTGATGAAAAAGGAAAAACTGTTGAAAAATATTTCATGCTGATCGCATTTTGTTGAATAAAAATTATCTCTCTTAAAATGCTGTTGCGGTTAATTATATTTGCCCCTTTATACTTAGCCTTTATACCATCTACATGCAAAAAGAAAAAATATTGGTCATTGGTGCGTCTGGACAAATAGGAGTAGAGCTCACCTTAGCCCTTCGCAAATTGTACGGCAATGCCAACGTGGTGGCCTCTGATCTTCGCGAAGAAAATCCTTTGCTCAAAGGCACTGGTCCTTACGTTTCGCTCGACGTAATGAACAAAGAAATGTTGCACGTTCAAGTCATTCGGCAGGGTATTACCCAGATATATTTGCTGGCTGCCATCTTATCTGCCACCGGCGAAAAAAATCCTGCCTTGGCCTGGAACCTCAACATGCAGAGTTTATTAAACGTGTTAGACATAGCCAAAGAAGAAAAATTAACCAAAGTATATTGGCCATCGTCTATCGCAGTGTTTGGTCCTACCTCACCCAAACAAAACTGCCCTCAAAAAACGATCATCGAACCCAGCACGGTGTACGGTATTTCAAAATACGCCGGTGAGTTCTGGTGCAATTATTACTTTAATAAATATGGGGTAGATGTGCGCAGCCTGCGTTATCCAGGTTTGATCAGCTATAAATCGGCACCGGGTGGGGGAACCACAGATTATGCAGTAGAAATTTACCTGGAAGCTTTAGAGCACAAAAAA
>JBIIPY010000023.1:0-34836 GCA_044342365.1 Ferruginibacter sp.
AAAATACGAGTGCTTTTTAGAAGAAGATTCCTACCTGCCCATGATGTACATGCCCGATGCCATTAGAGCCACCATTGAATTGATGGAAGCACCGGCAGTAAAAATAAACATTAGAACCTCGTATAATGTAGGCGCCATGAGTTTTTCTCCGAAAGAAATTGCATTGGCCATCCAACAACACATTCCAGATTTTAACATCAGCTATGCACCCGATTATCGCCAGCAAATTGCCAACAGTTGGCCACAAAGCATCGATGATTCGGTTGCAATTGCAGATTGGGGTTGGAAGCCCGAATACGATCTGGCGAAAATGACTGCAGACATGCTTCAAAATCTTCAACCATAAATAAAAAGCCCGTTTTTATGAAACCGGCTTTTAGATAATTTATTTTTCATAGTACACTCTGTTCTAGTATTTCATCCATGGTTATACCGTTGTGACTTTCGTCGTAAACGCATTCACCATTTTTGATGAGCAATACCTGTGGCGACTCATGCTGCACATCAAATACATCTGCTACTACATTAGAAACAGGTCTGTATGTAAGTAAATCGAGGTAGTGAAAATCAATACCTTCAGGTGCTTCTTCTCTGTCAAGTCTTCCCTTCGACATCCTGCTGATGGAGCAGGTAGTACTGTGTTTGAAAATAACCTGGGGTTTTTCAAACGATGCTTTTTTAATATGTTCTATTTGTTCTTCTGTACTTAAATTGATCCAGTTCATTTATGATTTTAAAATGCTGTTAGTAGAATTTTTTGCCACTGCCGGGCAACCGTATTTTTTGCTGGCGCCACAGCTAATAAGTGATACGGATACGAAAAGGATTGCTGCTGATAAAATGATTTTTTTCATTATGTAGATTTTTAATCTTTTTACAAAGGTAAAATATTTAACCTTTTATATTCGCTTAAACGCTCTTCATATACTTTTGTTGTGTTTATTTTAGCATATTTGGCTATCTTGAGGCACAAAAACAGTAAAAACCATAAATTAATTTTATCCAATGTTACAATTAACACGTCCAATAGCCTTTATCGACCTTGAAACTACTGGAGTGAATTTGTCCACCGATCGTATTGTAGAAATCGCCATCGTTAAACTGATGACAGATGGTGGCAGACTCGTTAAAAGGAAGTTATTGAACCCACAAATTGCTATTCCGCAGAGCTCCAGCGACATACATGGCATTACCGACGAAATGGTGAAAGATGCGCCTACTTTTAAGCAGGCAGGCAACGAGATCAAACAGTTTTTAGAAGGCTGCGATTTGGGTGGTTATAACAGCAATCGGTTTGATATTCCCATCCTCATGGAAGAATTCCTGCGTGCAGGAATGGAAGAAGTGGACCTTAGCGAGCAACGCATGATTGATGTGCAACATATTTTTTACCAAATGGAACCCAGAACACTCACCGCAGCTTACAAATATTACTGCGATAAAGAACTGGAAAACGCACACAGTGCCGAAGTAGACATCAAAGCTACCATTGAAGTGTTGGAAGCACAGGTAACACGTTATCCAAAATTGGGCAACACCGTTGATTCTATCTTAGGTGTAATTGGTGAAGAGAAAGTGGTAGATTATGCCCGTCGTTTTATTTTTGACGAAAAGGGTGTTGAAGTGTTCAATTTTGGAAAAAACAAAGGGAAGTCTGTAGCAGACACCTTAAGAAATGAACCTCAGTATTACGATTGGATGATGAAAGGAGATTTTCCGCTCCATACCAAAAGAAAATTGACCGAAATATTCAACCGTGCCCTGTTAAAAAACAAATAAATAATCGGTACGCATCATTCACCCTGAAGAAGGCTCTTATTTTGCCTTACATTTGACGAATAAACTTAGTGTTGCTGTTGAAAAAACTAGTGATCATACCGACCTACAACGAAAAGGAAAATATCGAAGCCATCATTGCGGCGGTTGCAGCTTTGCAACCTTCTTTTCACATCCTCATCATCGATGATGGCTCGCCAGATGGAACAGCTTCCATTGTAAAATCGTTGTTTCAACAATACCCTGGTATTTTATTCATCGAAGAACGCCGTGGCAAAATGGGCCTCGGTACCGCCTACATACATGGCTTTAAATGGGCACTATCTAAAGGGTATCAATATATTTTTGAAATGGATGCCGATTTTTCGCACAATCCAAAAGACCTTAACAGATTGTATGATGCCTGTAAATCGGGAGCAGATCTTGCTATCGGATCAAGGTATGTAAAAAACGGAGCAGTAGAAAACTGGCCTGCTAACAGAATTCTTTTATCAAAAGGCGCATCACTCTATACCCGCATCATTACTTGGATGCCCATCCAAGACCCTACTGCTGGTTTTGTTTGTTATAAAAAAGAAGTGTTGGAATCACTCAATTTAGACGCTATCAGTTTTACTGGTTATGCGTTTCAAATAGAAATGAAATTTGCCGCCTGGAAACTGGGTTTCAAAATTGAAGAAGTTCCCATCACTTTTAAAGATAGAAAACTCGGCGCCAGTAAAATGAACAAAGGCATTGTAAAAGAAGGCATACTCGGCGTACTCAAACTTCGTTGGCAAAGTATGTTTAAAGATTACCGCAGCAAACTGAGCAAACCAGAAACAGAGGGCTCAAAGTCCTTGCCTAGTTTTCTTTCCTGATCATCAAATCCCATCATTATTTAAAAGCCGGATGAAATGCATGCAATGTATTTCTCAAAAATTCTCTGTCGAGATGCGTGTAAATCTCAGTAGTGGTAATGCTTTCGTGGCCAAGCATTTCCTGCACAGCACGGAGGTCTGCGCCACCTTCTACCAAATGCGTGGCAAACGAATGCCGAAAGGTATGCGGAGAAATGTTTTTTTCGATTCCCGCTTTTTTTACCAAATCTTTTAAGATCAAAAAAATCATCACCCGGGTAAGTCGGTGTCCTCTTCTGTTTAAAAAAAGAATATCCTCTTCACCCTTTTCAATGGTCATTTGATTGCGAATGCTGTTTCTATAAATCTCAATGTATTTGATGGCGTCTCTGCCTATGGGCACCAACCGTTCTTTATCGCCCTTGCCCACTACTTTTACAAAGCCTACATCTAAAAAAAGCTGACTCAATTGAAGGTTTACCAATTCACTTACCCGCAAGCCACAACTGTACATGGTTTCAAAAATGGCTTTGTTGCGGCCACCTTCTGGCTTGCTTAGATCGATGCCCGCAATAATTTGTTCTATCTCTTCAAAACTCAACGTATCGGGGAGTTTGCGCTGCATCTTAGGCGCTTCGAGTAACAGGGTAGGGTCGATGTTTACAATTTGTTCCAGCAAACAATATTTGTAAAAACTCCGTAACCCGCTAATCATGCGGGCTTGAGAGGCTACCGTCATGCCAAGCGAATGAATCCATTCTACAAATTTTTCGAGGTCTTTTAATTCAATACTTGCTGGCGTTTTGCTTTCGCCTGCTTGTTGCAGATAACTGGTGAGGGCTTCTATATCGTGCAGGTATGCTTCTACGGAATTGTCCGACAACGATTTTTCTAGTTGCAACCAAGCTTTGAATCCTTTTTTATACGGCTCCCACATAATTATTAATAATCTTCTTGAGGTGTTTGATGGTACAATTTAATTAAACATTATTTTCGTAACACAATTACTTTTTTCAATTCAATAAAACACATGCAAGCCGTCAATTTTCGTTCTTTCAGAAAAAAGCTTTCGCTTTACAGAAAACCTTTCAGAAGCTTTCTTACCAAAACAGAAAAGAACCCGCCTCCGGGTATTGATAAGCTCACCAAAATAATTGAACCCGAAGTATGGCAAGAAATTGATTGCCTCAGCTGCGCCAACTGCTGCAAAAAAATGACGCCTACTTTCACCAAACAAGACCTCAAAAGGATATCGGCCCACTTTCAACAAACTCCTAAAGCATTTAAAAAACAATGGTTATCGGTTGATAAAAACAAAGACTTGGTAAATGAAAACCAGCCCTGTCAGTTTTTAAATTTGGCCGACAATAAATGTTCTATCTACGAAATTCGCCCGGTCGATTGCGCAGGCTTTCCTCACTTAAGCAAACGCAAATGGGAAGAGTATGCCCACGTTCACAAACAAAACATTGATTATTGCCCAGCCACTTACAAAATGGTAGAAAAAATGATTTCTCGAGTCACTCTTGAAAAAAAGTAATGCGTGAGGCTGTTGGGGAAGCAATCAGAGATACACATCTTCAATCAAAAAATACTGAATGGCATCTTGCTCTATTGTGATGGATAAGACATCAAACTGAAGTTGTTTCCATCGCTCGTCCTGCTCCATGTATTCTTCAGCAGCATTGATGAGATATTGCATTTTATTTTCGTCCATATTTTCTTCAGGGTAGCCGTACTTGTTGGATCTGCGTGTTTTAACTTCAATAACATGCAGGCGCTTATTTTTATGCGCAATAATGTCAATCTCCCAATGCTTAAAACGCCAGTTTCTGTACAAAATCGTATACCCTTGGGCCTCCAGCCAAATGGCAGCCAGGGCTTCTCCTTCTTTTCCAGTATCGTTGTGTTTTGCCATGTTATAAAGTTATCCAATCTATTTTTTAGTGCCGATTACAATAAAATGATATACTATGCTTTTAAAAGTTTTATTGCTTATTTTTGCAAAAAACATTTCTTTCTAAGATGAAGCAAAATACAACCCTTTTACTCATTGTTGTTGGTATGATACTAGCTGCTGCCATCAGCCGCGTTGCATTTTATCCCATAACCTACAGCCCCATGATTGCAATGGCGTTGTTTGGCGGCGCAGTCATCAAAGATAAAAAATGGGCATTTGCCTTGCCACTGCTGGCCATGTTTCTTTCCGATTTTCTGTTTGAAGTAAGCGGTATCGCTACCGGCTTTTGGGGTTGGGGGCAACTGGTGGGGTATGGTATTTTTGGCATCATCACATTGTTTGGCATTGGAATTAAAAGAATAAATATTCCTGTAGTGGCTGGCTTTTCAATTTTATCAACCATCTTGTTCTTTTTATTGAGCAATAGTTCTGTTTGGTTGTTAAGTGCTGGCATCACTTATCCAAAAACTTTTGCTGGATGGATGAGCTGCCTTGCTGCAGGTATTCCTTTCCTAAAAAATGACTTGGTCACCAATCTGCTTTACAGTGGGGTATTTTTTGGTGGTTACGTGTTGATGCAGAAATACGCAGAAAAAAAGGCAGTGGCTTAAAAACTACTTTAATTCTTAAAATAAAAAGAGCTTCCGTTTTTGGAAGCTATTTTGCTTTTGGAGATGTATTAAAGTTACGCCACATTTTGTTCATACCATTCATCTACTGCTAAGTCTTTGCCATCTGCTGCGCAAGTGGCCAATTCATCACAACGATTGTTGTAGGGATTATCCGCATGGCCTTTTACCCAAACCATTTGTATTTGAAAAGCTTTGGCCGTTTCGTAATAAAGCCGCCAGAGATCTGGATTTTTTTTATCGCCCTTAAAATTGGTTTTAATCCAGGTGTTCAACCATCCTTTGTTGATGGCATTCACCACATATTGACTGTCCGAATAAATGCTGATGGGGGTATGGGTAACTTTCAATGATTGTAAACCAGCAATAACAGCCATTAATTCCATTCTGTTGTTGGTGGTGTAACGAAACCCTTTCGATAGTTCTTTTTTATGAGAACCACTCATGAGTACTACGCCATAACCTCCTGGGCCTGGATTGCCTCTGGCAGATCCGTCTGTATAAATGATAATATGATTCAAAATAAATGAATTGATTGCCGAAAGTATCAGCAAATATGTTGTGATAATAAACGAGTTGCTAAGTTAATCAGTAGCACCGAAGCCATCAAAGACAATCTGATTTTTCTCAAAATATAAATTAGCATTACGCTGGCATAAAATACTTTACAGCGGATGAGGTTGCGCTGTCTGAATATGGTTAAAAGGGCTGCTATACTTTAAACTTGAAACCACCTGTTTGCGGGGAAAATCCCCTACAATTCCGTTTATTTTCCCCTAGTTTATCGAAGTTGGTTAACTGATTTTTACACTAGAAAGCGATGGTTACCATTTTATTGCTTGAGTTTTGGGCACAAGCTTTTATAACAAGCGATTGTTAAGAAATGGCGAGGGTAAAATGCGTAACCTCCTTTTTGGGCTTTAATAATTTCTGACAGCTTTGCCCAAAAATAGCGAGGTAAGACGTTGCGTTGAACAACGTATTCAAATTCAACAAAATCAAAAATTCTACCATTATGAAAAAGATTTTATTAGGAATGATGTTATCCTTCTTTTGTGTGGCTGCGAGTGCACAAAAAGTTCAACAAAGAGACATCACCCAGGAGTATCTGCAACAAAACATTGCCTTTACCAAAATTGCAGCCAAAGGTGTATCCAGTACTACCTATGCTACAGAAATTACGCTAACCGACTTTTCGAAGACAAGTCCTCTACCTACAGGATTTGGTTTCAAGGGGCAGGTGTTTGGAGATGACGGGCAAGGGTATGACAAAATCAGGGGAGATGGCGTTTATACCTCCAAATCATTGAGCAAATTCACCAAAGGATATGCTGAAAGCAAAGTGTCGAACCAGATTATTTACGATGAAAGTTTCTCGTTTAAAGACCAGGTTCAGAAAGATGATGACTTGGCAGGTAAGGTTAAAATTGGTTGCAAGATTAAAAAATGTGGATGTCCTTGCAGCAGCGGCGGAACCTGCCTCGCTTGTACCAGCTGGGGTTGGAGCTGTTGGGAGATTACAGAATGTGAAGTTTCAATCGAAATATTTTAAATTATTAAATACCCTGTATTTTTTACAGGGTATTTCTCATTTTAAAAACAACTTTATGTACACTAAATTATTTGTTGCAATTGTTCTCACCATTTGCATACTGGCATTCCCTATCAATATTTTTGAACTTACACCAACCCAAGTACTATGGTTTAGAATTGGCAAGGCCATACTGTTTTGCTTCATTATTTACAAATTGATAAGGAAGTTGGGCACTGAGTTAAACTTTCCTTTGAATGCATCATTGAGTTGGTCAAAAATAAAATTGCTTCTACCGGTTACCGCTGCATTGCTTTTGTATGTAGTGTTGAACCAACAAAAAATATTTGGTCATGAAGTACATGATGTAACATCCATACTACTTATCCTTTTCTCTACCTATGTTGCCGCTACTGGAGAGGAGTTTATTTTTAGAGGGTACGTTTTTTATGTGTTAAGAAATGCTAATAAATCTGTTGTAAGCAGTGCACTAATAAGTACATTTTTATTCGCCGTCATCCACAGCATTAACTTCACACGGCATGGTGATATTTGGTCAACTTTTAACCAAGTAGTTTTTGCTTTTGGCTTTGGAATCCTGCTTTCAGCAGTTTTTATTATTTCAAAAAATATATGGTTTACGGGTATATTTCACACAATAGTGAACCTACCTGCGGCCTTTTCAAAATTTACATATGTTGAAAATGCGGTAGATGCATTGGAGCAAACAAGTAGTTTGAGTGATAACATTATCTCATCCCTGTTGTACATTTTATTGATCAGTCCAGTATTTCTTTTGGGCTGGTATTACCTCAAAGTAATTAAGAAGCTAGAAACGAAGCTTACTTTATATGAGGGCAAAAATGACATTCATGAATCTGAGCAAACCTAATTTGAAATTTTTTGAAACACAGGAATAGGCTTCAAATACAATTATGGGGAAAATCACTTCAATCGCTGGGGTTTTTCCTCTGTATACATCAAATGTTCAGGAGACCTTTACATTACAGAATCAAAGCAGATCTGGCCTTGAAATTGGAACCAATCAATCGTAACCCCTAATTCTTAAAACTATGATCATAAGAGTCGTATTTGGTATTTTAATGGTAGCCGCATTTTTATGCTTCCCTATACCTTATTTGGGTCTTGGTCCTTTTTTATCCATGTTGATGGCAGCATACCTCGCCGCTGTTGTAGCAGCCATCTTTTATTTACAATCTACCATTATCTGTACAACATACAAATATCCCAGAAATGGGAAATTGAGTATTGCCGACAAAGAAAAACTTTTGCCGATAATTCTTATGGTTTTGCTAGTGGTGTTTAGTTCCTACCACACGTTGTTTAGCTACAATTATGGAGCGGCTTGGATGTTTCCCTTTTTTATAATCATCTCCTTTTTATTCGTTTTAGCAGAGGAGCTTATTTTCAGGAATTTTTTATTTTATGTGTTTATCAAGCAAAACGTAAAGGTTCATCATTCCGTACTCATTTGCTCATTCTTGTTTGCCTGTATGCACACCTTCCGTTACATCGATCAGGGTGATGCATTTGTAATGTGTTATCATTTTGTTTTTGCATTTTCTGCAGCAATTATTCTGGGTGCGTTATTCGTGATATCTAGAAATGTGCTGTTTGTAACCATCATCAACTTCCTGATTCGGGTACCCATTTTTGGTTACGCACTTCAACATACCGTATTGGCTGGAAAAAAAACTAACTTTCTTCTACAGGTTCAGTTTACAGCCAATAAAGGATCCATTATTTGGTTTAGTATTTATTTGATCACTGCATTGTTAGTAGCAGCTTATTATTATAGGGTTCTTGTTAGGCATTATGGCAACATCGACCGGCTTAGGTCACCCCATATTGTAAGCACCCCAGAACGCCTAGAATATATAACCAACCGGTATGGGCCTCAAAAAAAAGATGCTTCTAGTTCTATGCTTTTTAAAAGTTAATGGCATACGAACACCGATGTTATTCCTTCTACGTTGTACCCTAACCATTGTAGGAAGTTTTTTTATGTAGCCAATGCTGCATTAGTATTGAAAATGTTTAATGAATGTACCCTATCCGCTATATGCTGTTGTGTGTCACCTGCCTTTGTTACTTAAAGGGTGTAGCACAGGCTGGGCGCGCTTCGGTGTTACCACAAAAAAGCCATGCTAAATTTTTAGCAAGTGCCCACCTTATTGATGCATCTATCAACTCCCTCAATTCGTTGGGAAGCCTCATCAGAAAAGAGAATTATAGAAATAAAATTACATCGCTTAACAATCCTGCATCTGCAGAAATGGGTTTTAACCTTGAAATAGAAATACAAGCAGCCCTCAAACCTATTTTAGAAAAAGCAACCCACACCAATACCTCCAAATTTTCGGAAGTAATTGCTTCCATTATTCAGCACCCCATTAAAAACCAGCAAGGTGCCATTGTGTTTGGTAGCAATGGTTTGTTGGGTTCTGTATTGGGCTTGGTAGCCAACTTAACAGTGCAGGAAAGGCGAATTAGTAAACAAGATTTAGATACTTTTTTAGTAAAAGTGAACAAGTACTTTTTACAATACGAAAAGTTGAACCAGTCCAACAATGATCTCGAGAAAAACATCAATGCCTTTAGCGACAAGCTTCAAGTTTTGCAATTTGATATTAGGGAACACATGATGGATCTCATCATTGTGCTTTTTAAACAAAGCAATCGGCAACAGCTTAAATACAAATCGCTGGAAGAGCTACAGATCCGGCACCTCGACAAATCTGTATTGGATACCGTATTAAAAAAAGACAGCAGCGTTCAATTGAAGTTCCCAGGTGATGCCATCAAAGCTTCTAAAGAAATGGTATATGGAATTCAAAAGCTATTTGAAGAGTACCAGAAAATATATGCAGAAAATTATGAGCAAATCCGAATGATTCTTTTACAAAGCAAAGAACTAGGTATCAACGTGAACATTCAAAAAATTGACCAGTCACTGGAAGCGTTGGAAAAATTTTACCTAGAAAGCAAAGATGCCGATATATTGAATCTGAGATTGCAAACTTTGGCAGAAAGGTTAAAAGTACTGGTTCAAACAGACCAAGAATGATTTGTTTGAACCAGCCTTGTGTTCTTTCAAAATATTGATGCAACAGCTTGAGGCAGGGTGAACGTGGGTATGTCCAAACATGGTATTCAACTTGGCGAGAATGCCTACTAATTCTTTTCAAAGGTTAACAGGTCTGTCCCTCCACTTCCACCACTCACATCTTGCAATCTTATTTTTGTGGATGTTTCTTCAATAATATGCCAATCATCATTTAATTCATCAAAAGGAACCGTTGAACCGAAGTTTAATAAAAGTTTGTTTTTACTATCATCAAATAGGGTAGAATAGGTTCCAGTAACAGTTGTGGTATTTCTTACTGCTGTTATTGTTCCGCTCGAGAAAGTAAAAGTATACCCTGTAAAATGATAGAGTTCGTCTGTTCCGCTGTCATTGTACAAAGTAATTCGCCAATTACCTTGGTTAATAATGTTAGTGATATTGGTACTTCCTGCATTAGGATTGTCATCTTTTTCGCAGGAGGTCATCAAAAAAATGGTGAGCATTAAAATGCCTGAGATTATTTTTTTCATTTTTTTATAATTTATAGTTACAAGCTAATGTTTCTATCTCTAACATCTTGTTAAGATTGCATCAACTCCCAGCTACACTGCAGCACTGCTGGCTGCGGCAGCTCCGGCGGCCGCCGCAGCCGCCGCTTCGTTGCCCACATTCGCCAAACTTACAAAGCCATAACCCCAGCCTTTTAATTCGTTTTTCCAAATCAGCGATCCATCCTTGGTATTCAAACAAAGTAAAATACCCGAAGTGCCCACAAATATTTTATTGTCTTCCACACTAATTTGTGCGTAGCTATGGTAGAAACTTCCTTTTATGTAATCTTTAATTTTTACTTCCCATACTACATCTCCGGTTTTTTTATTGATCGCTGCAACTCTGCCATTAGAACAAATGAATAAATGTGAAGATTGTTTCATGATGTTTTTTTTATAAAATTAAACATTGCAAACTTAACAACAAATTACGGCTGTTAATTTTAATTCGGCCGCACAAAAAAGCCAGCTAAATGTAAGCTGGCTTTTTGAAATATTTTTTGATCTTTTAATCGAGACCTCCCTTACGGGTTGCTTTTCTTTGTTCGGGCCAAGTGCCTGGTTCACCCGTTCTAGAATTGATTGGTAATTTTATTTTTTCTCTGGATGTTTTTTCAGGGTCTTCGCATGCCATGTACACTAAAATTGCAGTGAGTATGGCGTTGTTGCGAACGTCATCAAATACAATTTTATCGTAAGTGTCGCGATTGGTATGCCAGGTATATGAACCATACGACCAACTAGTAGAGCTCAAAGAAAAGCCTGGAGCGCCAGCAGCTACGAAGGAAGCAAAATCTGAACCGCCTGTACCCGGCGTTCCTGGAAAATTGGTTTCAATCTGTTGTCTGATGTTTGCTGGAACAGCCGTTAACCATCTACTGATGAATTCATACGAATGCAAAAAGCCCTGCCCATTGATGTTCACCACACGGCCTGTTCCATTATCTTGGTTAAACAATGCCTGTAAGTTTTGTACAATTTCCGGATGGTCCTCTACAAACCCGCGAGAACCATTGAGCCCTTGTTCCTCACTTCCCCAATGTCCTACGAGGATGGTGCGTTTTGGATTCGGGTATATTTTTTTGAGGATGCGCATGGCTTCCATCATTACAATGGTGCCTGTTCCATTATCGGTAGCACCCGTTCCGCCATCCCATGAATCGAAATGGGCAGAAAGCATCACATATTCATTGGCTTTTTGGGTGCCTTTTATTTCAGCAACAATGTTAAACGCATCTGTAGGTGGTAACATCTTAGAATCAATTTTCAAAGCCATTGTGGGTTTGATACCTGCCTCAGCCAGGCGATAAAGTAATCCGTAATCTTCTACGCTGATGTCAACAGAAGGAACATTTTTAGTGTAAGCTCCAAAAATTTTGTTCACACCAAAACCCCTCGACCAGTTACAGGTAACCACTCCAACTGCTCCTGCTTTTTCGAGCGCAACTGGTAATGTACGGCTATTGTAACCGGTATTGCTTATGCGTTTGTTCCAAGAAGTAGTCAATATTTCTCTGTCTTTCTTCATTTTTTCAACAGATTCTTTTGTGCCAAATTCTTCCCAATTATAATCTGGCCGGCCAGTTGGCTGGCTCATAGAAATTAAAATGATTTTACCTTTTGCGGCAGGTAACCATTTTGCAAATGAAACAGAATCTTCCAAATAGGGGAGTATCATTACTTCTGCTTCCACTGTTTTTCCGTTGGTACCTGGGCTCCAAGCCAATTGCATTCCTTCAAGCGATTTTACCCTTGGGTACACCATGTCTATATGCGAAACCCCTCTTTGCCATCCACGCCATTCTCCCCATTTTTCAGTTTTAGCGGCAATGCCCCATTTATTGTAGGTGGCTACGGCCCAATCGCCAGCCTGCTTCATGGCGGGTGTGCCTACCAAACGTGCACCAATTCCATCCATTAACTCAGTTGCCATTTTTTCAAGCTGCGAATTTTCATTGCCTTCTTTTACTATGGCATCTACAATAGGGTTTTTAATAGCAGTTGATGCGGAGGGGCCACTTTGTGCCATGCCTGTAAATGCAGCCAATAGCAAAGGGGCTACCAATAATTTTTTTAATTTTCTCATACAGTTTATGTTTTGGCTTTATTGCTAATATACGCAATCTATCACAGAAAATATAATATAGCATACACACTATTAACTGCAAATAAAAAAAGGGCTGTATAAAACTTGAAGTAGTATTGATACATCCCTCTATCGAATTGATAAAGATTATTGTAATTCTAACGCTTTTTCTTCAGCGTAAGATAATCGAGGAAGTAAATGAGTTTGATAGAAAAATTATTTTCCTGCGGCCCATTCAAAGTGTTGCCAAGGTTTTGTATGTACTTGTTGTTTACCTGCTGGTTGTATAAAAAGCTGGCATCTTTCCAACCGATATTCAGGAAACTTCCCAAGGCAAACTGCCAAGTGTACACCATATCTACATTAAAGAAGTTTACATTGCTTGCAGCATTGTTGGCAGATATGGCTGGTTGCATATAACCATCGTCTTGCAAAATGAAATACGAGTTGTAATCTACCTTACTCCAGTAATGACGGGTGCGAAGCGTAAGTCCCATCTTAATGTTGAAATTGTATTTGATGTTGAGTATGTTTTCAACAGTGGTTCTTTTTCTCAATCCAAAAACTACATTGTCGGCATTTAAAACATAAGCGTATCCCAACTCATTGTTTGAAATGGCATTGAATGTACTCAACGAAACACTCAGCTTATCATTGAAACGATATTGATTGTTGAGCATGATTTGTATATTCCTTCCTTTATACTCACGTGAACCCGTATACGAAAAATCTACATTAGCAGCATATTTCTTAGTGTTATTGGTACTCACAAAAAAACCTGATGTAAAACTTGCTGGTCTTTTAAACATTTTACCCGGTATCCTGGCTTCATAAAAATCTTGCTGTTCACCTGTGCCAGATACATTCACACCAACATTCCACAAATTCTTTAGCTGGCTGTTGCCGCGAGCATTCAGTTCAAAGTATTGAAAACTGCGCGGTAAATATCTTTGTGAATAATCTCCTCCAACAGAGATGTTGATATTGTTGTAAAAAGATGTTGGCTTGATGAATTTGTACCAGCTTCTAAAACCATAATCAAAATAATTATTGTTGGTAAAATAGCCCATATCATTTTGCTGGTATTTATGGTCAGCAGCATTATGATGAATTTCAAAATTAAAAGGCCCCCTAAATTTACCCAGGTTTATTTCGTACAGCAAACCGCTTAAGCTTTTGTCATTGTCTAAACCAGTAAGCCTGCTATTGGCAAGTTTACCCCACACATTCCAGTTTACTTTTTTATCATACAAATCAAACAATCCTGCAGTAACGTTGGCATCATAATCACTGCCACTTCTCAAAACATTGGTATTGATGAGTGTAACACTGCTGTTGTTTTTCATGGTTTGATCAAGCACCACTATGTTGTAATTGGTGAGTGGATTGGTTTCAATCTGGTATTCTTCACCGGTACTGTTGCTTCGGATGGTAGCCGACTGTGGCTTGGTAACCGCATTAAAAATACCGATGCCCAACCCTTTGGCTGTTCTTCCACTAAACTTGGTGGCATTAACCAATTTTGTTTCGGTCGGATTTTTTACAATGGTTTCGGTGCTGTCGTTTATTTCGCCATAAGGTTTGTTGATGTTGATGGGCCTTCCGCCAATGCGCCTGCTGTAAAAAAAGTTACCCTTGTTAAACAGTTCTGTGCCTTCCGTAAAAAATGACCGGTTTTCATTAAATCGAACTTCAAAAGGAGAGAGGTTGAGTACTTGGTTATCGCTTTGTACCTGTCCAAAATCAGGAATCAGCGTCATATCCAACGTAAATCCTTTGCTTACGCCATATTTCACATCCATGCCCCCGTTAACAGAAGAAGTTACATTATTCGGGTTAACAGATTTTGGCACATGATTCAAGTAAGTAGAAAAATAAGGTGAAAACGATAAACGAATGGGCGCTTTAATGTTGGTAACATCCGTAAGCACACCCGCCTGGTTCATGGTGCCAAACTTTACAGGGTTAATGGGGTTCCAGGTATATTGTTTGCCAGCTTTTGCCCTTCTGCGGATGATGTTGATGCCCCAGTTTTGTACATCGTTGTTGCTAAAGCGAATGGCAGCGTAGGGTATACGCATTTCAAATGTCCAGCCACGGTCATTAATTTTGGTGGCGGTTTCATACACCGTACTCCAGCTGGCGTCTTCATAACCCAATGAATATTTTACATCGGCTTGTTCGCCGAGTGCTGTCACATAAAATCCTGCCCCATTTATTTTATCCAAGTAAGTATCCAACATGATCCCGGCAAAATCGTTGATGCCAAGTCTGTCTCTTCCACCCAATTCAGAAGAAATGGAATCTCTGCTGCGTTCATAGCATATTCCTGCTATATAAATGGCATTGTCGTCATACAACATCCAGATTTCTGTGCGGGTAGCCTCTTCTTCTTTTAACCCGAAACTGGGCCGTTGTTGCGTGAAATTGTTAAAGAAACTAGCATCCTTCCAGGCTTCTTCTAAAATGCTACCGTCTATTTTGATAGGCAGATTGGTGCGCACACTCTTTATCAACCGCGTGCTATCGGAGGCCTTACTGTTTAATATTCCCAACAATACAGCAGAAAGTAGTAGAAAAAATTTCATGGCTTTACTTTACTCGGCACCAACCAGCGTGCTCGGTCATTAAAATCAACCGCAATTTGCATCGGGTTATCTTACAAAAAAAACTTAAAATAGATGAAAGGTAAATTATTGCTGTTAAAATGTGTTTATCGCTAAATATTTTGCTTAATCAACGAAATGTGTCACTTTAATTTAGGTAGAAGTGCTGTTTAAAGGGAAAATTTTACACAGAGTAAGACTAATTCTGGGAAGGCCTTAAGAAATTTGAGCACTAAGATCAGTTTCAATCTGTTTATCTTTTTTTAGGCATCGTACATAACACTGCCTACACCGATAAACGGAGAGGTGTTTTTAAATTGAATGGTTTGGAGATTTATACAATTTGGCTTTTCAAGAAACTCTCTATGGCGTTGCAAGGCACCATAAAAGGTTTGCTTTCAATCACAATATTGAGTTCATTGCCTGCTACTGTATAGCCACCAACAATTTCCTGACCAAAAAAACTAACCTGAAAATTCCCATTGTTGGTATCACCGGTAAAACTACCACTTTGTTTTTCTACTGCTATTTTAGCTTTGTCTAGAACAATGCTGGTATCACCAGCAAAAGGAATCGTAAATGTACATGCTGCCATAGATCAAAAATAACAATAGTTCTGTAAAGAAAACGCACACCCCGTAATTTTATTTACATAGATGGGTGCTTATTTCTATTTATTAAAAGTAAGCGCTTAGTTACCTGCGCGTCCAGATTTTTTATCCTGTTTTCTGCCAATTTACCACATCGTCATTCCCTCTGCTAGTTAAAGCGGTCTGTATCTTCTTTTCTGCTGTGTAGGTTCAACTGCACCGTCCAGCCCTCCATGGTATTGATGATCTCAATTTCTGCCATAAAGTGTTTGTACAGTTCACCTTCAGCAGTGGTCCTTAAAATACTGGTAGTAAAAAGAAGGTCTTCTGAAGGTTCCAAATAAGTACCCTCAAAACTGTTGTTCACTATTCCAGTTTTAAATTTGGTTTGTTTGGTTTGTTTAAAAGCCTGTTTGTATGTTTTGGCAGCAGCAGCATAATCTTCCCCGCTGTAAAGGAGCGCCTGCCAGCTAGCCGAGCTGTCTTGTTTTGAATGAAAACGATAGATCACACACTTTGATGCACCTGGCAAAAGCACAGTAGATTGAAAAATGTTTCTGTCTGGATCAGATGGCAACATTTCGCCCTGAATCTGCAAATAATTGTTTTGAAAATTTTCCACTACAGTAGAAAGTGATGCTGAAAAAGCATTGCCACCCTGTTTAACTTTACTGGAGTGTTGAGCATTGCTTTGGTTGCTGGCACATATCAACAATGCTGCGCAGGTTAGTAATTTTCGCATAGTAAAGATTGGTTTTGATGCAATATAACGACTTATGCCAATTTGAAGCGTAAACAAGTGGTTAATTAAAGATATCCTTAACCTTCATTTTATTAAAATAGGATTTATGCCAAGATGTAGAAAAAATGCTACGAAAAAATACTGAAGCGGCTACAATTTTTTTTGTAGTGGTATATATTCGTGGAAAAAACCAAATCAAAATATCCTTTAAGAAATCAAACACCGTTTATCCAATTATCCTTGGAAAAAAGATAAAACCACATTTATGAAAAACCTTCGCCCAAACAACGAAGGTTTTTTTATGCCCTTTACGCCCGGTGTGTTGCTTCGTAGAACTTAGATGAATTGCAAAACCATCCTTCTTCTTTAATATTCCTATAAATCCATTATTTTGGCAGTATGAATGCTGCATCGGTTAAAGAAATTAAGACTACATTAGAACAAATGCCACCCCCCGAATTAGTGGAGTTATGCATGCGGCTCATCAAGTTTAAAAAAGAAAACAAAGAGCTGGCTACCTATCTTTTATTTGATGCTTACAACGAAGCGGGATATGTAACCAATGTAAAAGCTGCCTTGTTGTTGCTGTTCGAAGATGTGAACAGAACCAACCCGTATTTTGCCAAAAAAACATTGCGAAAAATTGTGCGAATAGCTGCCAAATACATCAAGTACAGCAATAACGACACTACAGAAACCGAACTTTGGTTGTTTGTTGCAGAAACCATGCTGGGATTGGGTTTACCACTGCACAAAAGCACGGCTCTTCAAAATATTTATTCAGGTATCATCAAAAAAATAAAAAAATCGATGGCTGGTATGCACGAAGATCTACAATACGATTATCTGCGCCAACTCAACAGCATCGATCCAGACAATTAACTTGAACAAGGCGGTATTTAATAGAGAACCACATCCCTTTCAAATTTTAAAAAAATAGTTTCATGATACAATCGGTTCAGCAATTTTCAACTGTTTTTTTTATTGGAGTAGCCGGAACAGGTATGAGTGCTATTGCACAATACCTTGCGGGAATTGGCAAACAAGTGAGTGGCAGCGACCGTTATTTTACACCCGATAACGATCATGAGACCCGCACCAAACTGGAGGCGGAGGGCATTGAATGTTTTTTGCAAGACGGATCAGGCATTCACCCAGGAATTGAATTGGTGGTGGTAAGTACTGCTGTAGAAGACACCGTACCGGAAGTTCAAAAGGCAAAAGGGTTGAACATACCCATCATCAAAAGAAGTGAATTGTTGGCGATGATTGCGAGAAGTAAAAAAACAATTGCCGTAGGGGGTACTTCGGGCAAAAGCACCACGAGTGCCATGTTGTTTCAAATTTTGGAACAGGCCGGTATGCAGCCGAGCATCATTAGTGGGGCGGGTTTGGTGAGCATCATCAAAGAAGGTAAAATAGGCAATGCAAAAGTGGGTGCCGGCGATTGGTTGATCATAGAAGCAGATGAAAGCGATGGATCTATTGTGCAATACACACCAGAAATAGGGTTGTTGCTCAATATTGATAAAGACCACCAAGAAATGGATGAACTGATGGAAATATTCTCCCAATTTCGGCAACATGCACAGTCGTTTTTTATTGTAAATCAATCAAACCCATACGCAGCGTCCTTAAGTGTAGATATTGCCGATGATTTTAGTGCAGACGAGAATAGCCCTGCTGGCTATGTTGGTAAAAACTTTGAACAAGAAGGTATGCTGATTCGGTTTACCATAAACGGACATCCTTTTCAATTAAACAGTGTAGGAAAACACAACATGGAAAATGTATTGGCTGCTGTGGCGGTTGCTCACTTGCTAGGGGTAGATTACGCCGTAGCGGCAAAAGCCATTGTAACGTATGAAGGCATTTACCGGCGTCACCAATTGCTGGGTATAAAAAACGGCGTTTATGTGATAGATGACTATGCACACAACCCAGCCAAATGTGCTGCGTCTATCCTTGCCTGTCAGCCGATTGCACCAAAAGTTATTGCCTGGTTTCAGCCACATGGGTATGGTCCAACCCGATTTTTACGCAACGATTTTGTAAAAGAAATTGCCGCGGTACTCAGGCCACAAGATGAGATTTGGATGAGCGAAATATTTTATGCAGGAGGTACAGCGGTAAAAGACATTTCAGCCAACGACCTCATACAAGACCTGCAGCAATTGGGTAAAAATGCTTTTTTTGTAGAAAACAGAGATCTATTGTTGAACGCTATTTTACCCCATATTGAGGGAGAAACCGTTATTTTGTTGATGGGTGCCAGAGATCCTGGGTTGGAAGCATTTAGCAAACAAGTGTATGCATCATTGTAACATAGGACGCTATTTTTTAAAAATTTTGAATGACCACTTTATTTAAAAATATTCAACAGCTGGTAGGGGTGCACGAAACCACTTCTTTGCTCCGTGGAAAAGCATTGGCGCATTTGCCAGTTATCCAGGATGCTTTTTTGTTGGTGGAAGATGGTGTCATCGTGGCCTTTGGTCACATGCACGAATTGGATATTGTAGTACCGCATCAACCAATTAATACAATAGATGTTACTGGTCAGTTTGTATTGCCTGCTTGGTGCGATAGTCATACCCACTTGGTATTTGCAAAAAGTAGGGAGGGCGAGTTTGTAGATAAATTAAACGGGAAGAGCTATGCTGAAATTGCGGCCAATGGGGGCGGTATTTTACATTCAGCAAAAGTACTGGCAGATACCTCCGAAGAAGCGTTGTACCAACTGGCAAAGGGTAGATTACAGGAAGTGGCGCAAATGGGTACCGGGGCCATTGAGATAAAAAGCGGCTATGGGTTATCGTTAGAAGCTGAACTGAAGATGCTGCGCGTTATTAAAAGATTACAACAAACAAGTGATCTCATCATTAAAAGTACATTTTTGGGGGCGCATGCTTTTCCGATGGCCTTTAAAGAAGATCATGATGGGTACCTAAATAGTATTATAGAAGAAATGTTGCCCGTAATTGCAGCAGAAAAGCTGGCTAATTATGTGGATGTGTTTTGCGAAAATGGTTTTTTCTCTGTGAAAGAAATGCAACGTATTTGCGAAGCCGCAAAGCAATATGGTTTAAAACCCAAATTACATGTAAACCAACTCAACAGCATTGGTGCATTGCAGGCGGGCATTGAATTGGGTGCCGTTTCATTAGATCATTTAGAAACCATGACAGAAGCCGATATTGCAGCATTGGCTGCCTCCAATAGCATCGGCACCTTATTGCCCACCGCTGCTTTTTTTCTTCGCATGCCTTATCAGCCTGCCAGAAAAATGATGGATGCTGGGGCTGCCATTGCTATCGCATCTGATTTTAATCCGGGATCATCTCCCAGCGCCAACATGAATTTTGTTGTGGCACTGAGTTGCATTCAAATGAAGATGCTGCCTGAGGAAGCCATCAATGCCGCTACCATCAATGGGGCATTCGCGATGGAGGTAGCGCATGAAGTGGGAAGTATTGCGGTGGGTAAAAAAGCCAACCTCATTTTTACCAAACCCATTCCTTCCTTGGCTTATATTCCTTACAGTTTCGGAACCAACCTCATCGATAAAGTCATGATCAATGGAATATTTATTTAAGGAAATAAAATTTGGTTTATTTTTTAAGATATCAAATATTGTTTAGTTATGATCAAACAGACAGTGGTATCCACCAATAGAAAGTTAACGCTTCAAAATACACTGCTCAGGAGCAGAAAAATTACTTACCAAATTAATCTTTATTTTCACACAAAAGGAAAAATATAAAATGGGAGATATTTCTGCAGAAATTTTATTGTTGATATTGAGCGCCGTGGTGGTAGTGTCTTATATATTTTCTATACTTTCTAAATACATCAGAGTACCATCTGTAGTATTGTTGTTGGCTGCGGGTATCATTGTTCGTGTCATTGCACAAAAGCAACAATGGAACATTGTTTTTCCTGAAAAATTAGTGGAGTTTTTAGGTATTGCTGGTTTGGTAATGATTATTTTAGAAGCAGGCTTAGACCTAAAACTTAGTTCCGAAAAGAAAACATTGATTCGAAATTCTTTTTTTGCAGCCCTTTTTATTTTCTTGATTTCTTTAGCAGGAATCGCAGGAGGCTTGTATTGGTGGTTACAAGAACCTCTCATAAAATGTATAGTGTATGGCATTCCATTGTCTATCATGAGCAGCTCAATTGTAATTCCGAGTTTACATGCGTTGTCACCCTCTAAAAAAGAATTCTTAATTTATGAAGCTTCATTTTCTGACATCCTTGGGATTCTGGTTTTCAATTTTCTAATTGCTGGAGAAGCCATGTCATTTTTTACAGTGGGCGGTTTTTTTCTCAACATCCTTTTTTCGGGTATTTTATCCCTGTTCTTTTCATTTATACTACTACTGATTTTAGCAAAATCGAAACTCAACATTCGGTTCTTTCTAGTATTTGCCCTACTCATTTTTTTATACGTGAGTGGAAAAATCTTACATCTTCCTTCATTGATCATCATCCTCGTTTTTGGTTTATTGATGAACAACTGGAATTTGATTGCTCATTTCCCGATCATCGAAAAATATTTTCCGCGTAAACAGGTGAATGGCTTAACCCATTTGTTGCATTCCATTACAGCTGAAACGTCTTTTTTAATCAGAACCTTTTTCTTTGTACTGTTTGGTTTTTCCATCGATCTCAACCTGGTAATGCAACAAGAAGTGATGCTGGTGGGGTCAGTGAGTGTTGGGGTGTTGTTACTTACAAGATTTTTATACCTCCGCTTTTTTCTAAAAGAGCAGGTTTTTCCAGAAGTGGTTTTTATACCCAGGGGTTTAATTACCATCTTGCTTTTTTATAAAATACCGGGGCGTTTTCAACTCAATAATTTTAATGAAGGCATTTTGTTTTTCGTCATTCTTTTGTCGAGTTTTATCATGGTATTGGGCATGTTTTTTTATAAATACACACCGAAAGATTTAACGGAAAAAGTGCAGTAAAACATCAAAGTTAAAACACATGAAGAAAGTTGTTTTTGTTTATTAATTGATACCTTCACTTCATTAAACTACCGCCTATGAAAAAATTTCACTTCCTGTTATGCTCCCTTTTTTTATTTATCTCCCATTCTCAAGCGCAAGACAAATCTAAATATGAACTAGGATTCCAAGCTGGTTTGGTATTAGGTACGGCATCAGACAAAAATTCTCAAATACAAGACGAAATTTCTGGTGTTGGCTTAGGTATACATGCTAAAAAAAATCTTGGTACAAACTTGGCATTGATAATTAAATTTAATTACGAGCAGCAGGGTTGGTCGTATAAAAATTTAGTATTGGAATCTCCTTATCCTAGTGGACCACCTTTTTTAAATGCAGATTTCTTAAAGAGAATGGCATACCTCAATGTTCCTATTTTAGCGGAATATAGTTTTGGAAGTAAAATTCGTTTTCATTTTAACGGTGGAATCTTTGCCGGACTTTTATTAGAATCTTCATCTATCACCCGTTACGAAAATGGTGGACCAGATTTTGAATCATCTCCGGGTGGAGTTTATAAACAATTCAACGCAGGCCTAGCCACTGGGATTGGTATTTCATATCCTTTATCCAAAGCCCTCAAAATAAATTTAGAAACCAGTCAGCAATTTGGTTTGCTCAATGTAGAGGATAATCCCCAATTCAATTCTACTATCAGATTGAATGCCTTTTCCTTTATGACAGGTTTGAGTTTTAGTTTTTAAAGTAAAGCACCTTAATACAACCTAAAATACCTAAATACTTTATTTCTTCAACCTATTGTTTAAATTTTGTAATACCAATTGGACAAACAATATAGTCCAATATCGGCTATCGCCTCATTATACTATTTGTTTGATACCATCGGGATTTACTCCCGAAAGCATTCAGGATAAGATTTATAAAATATTGAAATATTATATAAATCACATTGGTATTACCTCTATTTACAGATACTTTTCCTTGATAACATTGATGTGATGATACACATGTCCCACAATAATAAATCCCAATGCATTTACTGTAACGGGATTGTTGCTAGATAAGCCAGTATGCATAAACACTTCCTCCTCAAAACTTTGAAACAACAGCTCTGTTGTTTGTCTCACAAGTTTAAATTCTTTGATCATGTCTGTCCAGTTTCTGTTGTTGGCATAACTATTTGCAACGTACATGTTTTCATCAAAACTGGTAAGTGATTGTGTTTCTTTTCTGGCTATACACAAACTCCGATATGCAAATATGCGTTCCGTATCAATGATGTGTTGCATCAGTTCTTTCAACGTCCACTTGCCTGGCGCATAGGAGTAGTCTGCAATTTCTATTGGTAGGTCATCAAAAAAAGTAGTAACAATAGTCGCTTGATGATTCAATGCCTCAATCAAATGATCTTCTTTTACCAGCTGTATATAGTTGGCAAAATAGGTTGGAAAAGTTCCTTCTACTGGTTTCATTTTTTATTTAAAATTAATGAAATTGGTTCAAAAATACTTGGGTTGATAACATTTAAAAAGCCGCTTTCTTTTGTGGAAGCGGCTTTTTAAAGAATGAATATTTTTACGTTTTAATCCTTACGTTCTTTTTTGATCGGGGATTTCGGAACAGTAGTTTTAACGGGTGCCGACTTCATGTTGCTGGCGTATTTAATGGCTTCATACGCGTTGATGATACCACCTGTTTTTGCCAATTCACTCATGTCAACTTTTTCATCAGTGCCAGGTTTGTTCACTTTCTGAGCCGGTGCTTGAGCGGTTTTTTCAATGGCTTCTTTCACTTGTTGTGGGGTGAGGTTAGGGTAGTGCTGCATGATGAATGCTGCAACACCTGCAACCAACGGACAAGCCATGCTCGTGCCACTTGCATTGCCGTAAGTAGTGCCACCTGGAATGGTGGAGTAAATATCTACTCCCGGTGCAAAAACGTCTACTTGGGCTTTGTTGTAATTGGTGAAAGAAGCGGTTAAACCACCATTTTTTTCATTGCCACTTGCGCCTACATTTATCACATTGCTGGCTTTGCCTTTTCCATTGGCATAATTTGCATTTGGAAACGCAGCTTCCTTTCCAAGGTCTTTGGCATCATTACCAGCGGCATGTACCAACAAAACGCCTTTACTTTCTGCATAACGGAATGCATCATCTACCCATTCTTTTTCTGGAGAAAATGCTTTTCCAAAACTCATGCTGATGATTTTTGCACCATTGTCAACCGCATAACGGATGGCCAATGCAATGTCTTTATCGTGCTCATCACCATCTGGAACCGCACGCAACATCATGATGTTTACATTACTTACCACACCATCCATTCCTTTTTCGTTGTTGCGCACAGCTGCAATGATACCACTGCAATGGGTGCCATGAAAAGGAGTGTTGGCCATCACATCATTGTTACCATAAAAACGATCGTTAATGTCCATTTCGTTATCGCCCACTATATCTTTCCTGAATGCTTCGGGTGCTTCGGTAGCAGACTTTGCTTTCATGATTTCACCTTCCAACTGGTCTAACAACTGTTGGTTGGTGATTTCATAACTGTTGTTCGCTTTCGAAATATTCAAGATCAACCCTTTTACCATTTTACCATCTGCATTGGCAGGGATAAATGCTTTAAGGTCGTTGCCATTGTATGATTCTTTACCCAACTCTTTTCTAAGAGCAGAATCTCCTTTTAAAAATTTTGGGAAAAGCTGTGTCATGTAAGCGACTTCTTCTTTGTTTACTTCACTTACCGTTTTTTGTTTGGCAAGTACAAACATTTCATATTCTGCTTTGTCTGATGCAGATAGTTTGGCTACTTCTACTTCTTTGCCTTCCCATTTTGTTTTCAGGCTATGATAAACACGTGCCCCTTCGTAACTGTCTTTTTTTACATTCCGGCCATCTTTGCCACCCAGAAAGTTCCAACCGTATATGTCATCTACATAACCGTTTCTGTCGTCATCGATGCCGTTGCCTGGTATCTCTTTTGGATTTTTCCATAAAATGGGTTTGAGGTCTTCGTGCAGGGTGTCAATACCACTGTCGATAACGGCTACCACAATTTTTTTGCTTTTGAGGTTGTTGGCTTTTACAAATTCGTAGGCTTTGTTGAGGCTCACACCTGGGAAACCATCTTCCTTGTTGTCTAACAAATGCCAGTTTTTTGGTACAACATCCTTGTCAACTGAATTGTTTCCCTGCGCCATGGCTGCGCCAGACAGCATCATCGCTGCCAACAATAACTTTGCGTATTTTTTTGTCATGCTTGTATTTTTATTTATTACGAAATTAAATGGTTTATGAGTCTCGTTGTGCAGAATTGCTAACAATTTGGCTAAATTTTATAAGTCGAATTTGATACCCTGTGCCAAAGGTAACCCGCTAGAGTAGTTAATGGTATTGGTTTGCCTGCGCATGTATACTTTCCATGCATCACTTCCACTTTCTCTTCCACCGCCCGTTTCTTTTTCTCCTCCAAATGCGCCCCCAATTTCTGCTCCGGATGTTCCAATGTTCACATTGGCTATACCACAGTCGCTACCCGATGCTGCTAAAAACCCTTCGGCCTCACGTAAGTTATTGGTGATAATAGCAGACGACAATCCTTGTGGCACCCCATTCTGCATGGCAATGGCCTGTTCCATTGTTTTGTATTTCATGATGTATAAGATGGGTGCAAAGGTCTCCTGTTGCACAATCTCAAAACTGTTTGCAGCTTCTGCAATACATGGTTTTACATAACAGCCGCTTTCAAAACCTTTGCCTTTTAATACTTTTCCTTCCACTAAAAACTGCCCACCTTCTTCCTTGCATTTCTCAATGGCGTTCAAATAAGCTGCAACAGCGTCAGCATCGATGAGTGGACCCACATGATTTTTTTCGTTCAGTGGATTACCAATTTTTAATTGTTGGTATGCGTTGGCCAGCATCTCTTTTACCTTGCTGTAAATTTTTTCGTGAATTATCAATCTTCTGGTAGTAGTACACCTTTGTCCGGCAGTGCCCACCGCACCAAAAACGGCTGCTGTAAGCGCAATGCCTAGGTCGGCTTCTTTACTGATGATGATGGCATTGTTGCCACCCAATTCCAACAAACTTTTTCCCAGTCTTTGGCCAACAGCTGCACCTACAGCCTTGCCCATACGGGTACTACCGGTGGCGGATACCAGCGGAATTCGAGGGTCGTTGCTCATCCATTCTCCTGCTGCTCGTTCTCCAATGAGGATATTGCTTACACCTTCCGGCACTTTGTTTTCTTTGAAAACTTTCTGAATAATTTTTTGACAGGCGATGGCGCACAGCGGTGTTTTTTCGCTGGGTTTCCAAATGCAAACATCTCCGCAAACCCAAGCCAACATAGCATTCCAGCTCCAAACAGCCACAGGGAAGTTGAATGCAGAAATAATGCCTACGATGCCCAGTGGGTGGTATTGCTCGTACATTCTATGGCCTGGTCTTTCACTGTGCATGGTGAGTCCATGCAATTGCCTGCTGAGGCCTACTGCAAAATCACAGATGTCTATCATCTCCTGCACTTCGCCCAAACCTTCCTGCAAACTTTTACCCATTTCATAACTCACCAGTTTGCCGAGGGCTTGTTTTTTTATGCGTAGTTCATTGCCAATTTGCCTCACTACTTCCCCTCTTTTGGGAGCGGGCCAGCTGCGCCATTCTGCAAAGGCAGCCTGCGCGGCCGTCATCACCAATTCATAACCTGCAGCATCTGCTGTGCTAACGCTGGCTATCAACTGGCCATCAACGGGCGAATAAGAATGTATTTTTTTTCCTTTGGCTTTTATCCAATTTAAACCGGTAGAAACACCATTGTTGCTGGCATTGATACCCAATTCCTTTAATTCAGCAATCATACAATTATTTTAATTGAACTGCAATTTACGCGATTATTATGCCTTTTTATGTTTTTAAAAGTAAAGGTTTACGCCAGCGGTAGTCCAGCTTTGAGGCATTTTGCTTCCCAATAAATCGCTGTATCGGATGTTGCCAACGTTGTTCACTGCTACGAATACATTGAAGCGATTGATCTGATAGGCGGCTTTTACATTTACCAGCCAATAACTCGGGCTAACGAAGGCATTGATGCCAGGGGCTTGTGCACGGTTTCTTTCTTTGTAAACACTGGTAACAGCAACATTTAATTTTTTAAAATTGTACACAACCGACTGCTGAAGCAAGGTTCGGGCATGAGAAATAATGTAGAAGGAAGGCACCGCATCTGTACTGCTCGATTTTAAAAAAGTAGCTGCAGCATTCACATACAATTGCGAATGTTCGTTAATTTTTTTCTGGTAACTCAGTTCCAATTCTAACCCACGCGTGATGACGGCTTTGATGTTTTTGGCCAATGCATAACTGCCTGTTGGTACCAAATTTTCTTTGCGGGGCATATCTGCATATGGGGTAGCCACATAATCAATCACATTGTTTTGATCTCTGTAAAACCACGCAGCAGAAATTTTCCAATTTTTTAAGTACAAATCAGCACCTGCCTCATAACTCCATGATCTTTCTGCTTCCAAATCTGGGTTGCCTATACTGCCACCTGTTACGAGGGTTCTGTTGTAGTTGTTGTATCGTTCGGTGAAGTCAGCACTGCGAATAGCCCTGCCCGCGTTGGCTCTTAAGCCAAGCTTGCCGGCACGGTAAAGTATATTGGCCTGGGGTAAAATTTCAACACCATAGTTTTTATCAGACACCACTCTTACACCTGGATTGAAGGAGAGTTTTTTGTACTTGTACGTAACAGATCCAAAAGCAGCAATGTGTTGGTTGCTGTGATTGCCTCTGTCATTCGATTTTATGTTGCGTTGCTCTGCCATAATGCCAGCATTGTAAAAAAGCGAAGCACTTATTTTTTTGCTGTGTATAAATTGCAGGGTAAGTAAACCAGAAGTATTGTCGTTGGCATTTGCACCGGGGTTAAACTGGTAAACATCATTGGTATTTTTATAGGCAATGTCAATTTCATCGCTGCTGTTGTTGGTTTCTCTTTTTAATTTGGCATGGCTCCAAAATGTTCTAACCCGCTCTACCGCTGTGTCGCTGACAAATGTGGTGTAAAAATTTTGTGCTGCAAAATCACGATCGTCGTAGCTGCTTTGCAGCATGGCCTTCCATTTGTTGTTAAGGACTATGGCGGCATTAGCAGAAAACAGGTGGTTGTTAAAGTAACCCCTGTTGTTGCCGCGAAGCAACTGACCATCTGCGTTGATGGTTTGTGCCGCTACTGAATAATTTATTTTTTCATTTGTTTTCTGAACGCCCGCATGGGCCATCAAATAGCCGTATTCGCCGGCCGCTATACCTGCATTGCCATGCAATTTTTTTTCTTTGTTGAAGGTTGCAAATGTTTTGCTGATGATGTTGATGACAGCCCCAACTGCTTCCGAGCCATATGCAGCAGCAGCTGGGCCCCTCAAAATTTCGATGCGTTCAATTTGGGATGCAACAATGGGCATATAACCCGAAAAATGTCCCGTAATGGGATCGTTTATTTTTACACCATCCATCAATACCAATACCTGTTGAAAGGTTCCGCCTCGCACCACTATATCGGCTTGTGCGCCGGCTGGTCCTCTTTGCTGAATTTCTACAGAAGCGGCATATTTCAACAATTCATCTAAGGAATTTACAGGCAAACGTTCTATTATTTTGCCTTCTATAACGGTAATGGACCTACCAGTTTCTGATACTTTCTGATTGATGCGGGAGCTGGTAATACTCAGCGGATCCAATGATAATACTTCCTGTGCTTGTAATGGCAATACAAATGCTCCAGTTAGGAGCATGGTTATAATTAATTTCACTACGTTTTGTTTTTTTGTGGCGCAAAACTAATGGACAGCAGCTAAGAAACCGGATTTTATTGCAAATTAATATTGCTCATTTTCGTTCGGAAAATCACTGCTTTTCACGTCAGAAATATACTGTTGCACTGCATTGGTTACCTGTTCACCCATGTTGAGGTACTGCCTTAAAAAACGGGGTTTAAAAGCGGCGTTGATACCTAACATGTCATGCATCACCAACACCTGGCCATCACAGTCTGCACCCGCGCCAATACCAATAGTGGGAATCAGCAAACTACCGGATACTTCTTTGGCCAAGGAAGCGGGTATTTTTTCCAATACGATGGCAAAGCAGCCGGCCTCTTGCAAAAGGAGAGCATCTTTTTTTAATTTTTCTGCCTCTGCTTCTTCTTTTGCTCTCACGGTATAAGTACCAAATTTATAAATGCTTTGTGGCGTCAATCCCAAGTGCCCCATAACAGGAATACCCGTGTCTACAATGCGTTTTACTGAATCGGCTACCTCTGCACCACCTTCTAATTTAACGGAATGCCCACCCGTTTCTTTCATGATGCGAATAGAAGAGTTTAATGCTTCTTTGGCATTGCCTTGGTACGATCCAAAAGGAAGATCAACCACTACTAAAGATCGGTTGGTGCCACGCACTACAGAGCTGGCATGGTAAATCATTTGATCGAGGGTGATGGGAAGGGTGGTTTCGTGACCCGCCATAACGTTGCTGGCACTATCGCCCACCAGTATAACATCAATGCCTGCCGCGTCGAACAATTGTGCAAATGAAAAATCATACGCCGTAATCATGGCGATTTTTTGTCCCGATGCTTTCATTTTAAGCAGGGTGTTGGTTGTTATTTTTTTTACTTCCTTGTGGATAGACATTTGTTCCTGGTTTTTAAATATTTTTAAAACTACACCACTTGTGTCATCCGCATCAGCCGGTTGGTTATTTGTAAATGTAGTAACAATTATTTTGTCTGAATTATTTTAAGAAAGGGCGATGGTTTTTCATCAATTTTTCCTTGTTGGGTTTTATTTGCCCAGCATTCGATAGACAAGATATTGCTGTACAATTTATTTTGAGCAGGAAGGTAAAACCATTCTTGCTCCAGCATCACAAATGGAATGTTACCGAGCGATAGGGGAACTTCTTTTAAGTCCATTTTTTTTGTACTGATAAATTCTCCAAACTCGTCATAGATGGGAACTTCTATAATACTGCTATCCAGCAAAAACATACTGAGTTCTTGCTTCGTAAGGGTAGCTCCGGTAAGAGGCTGTTGAAACTGTATATTTTTTTGATCGATGGAAGGCCAAAAAGCTTCCAACATATTTTTTCCATACATCGGTTTTAACAATGGGATACCCGATGTGAGCGGGTTGAGTAGGTATTTTTTTTTGATTTTGCCAAGATAGATAGCATTTCTTTTCCATCTATTTTTTATGACTGGTTGCTCGTTGAATGCTGTAAAGAATGCATCGCTCATGCCTAATTTTGTTCCGTATGATGTTACAATAAAGTACATGGGCGACACCCAGGATACATGTGATTTAAGTTCACCATCTTCTAAATAAATTACCTGTTGAACGTTTAATAGATCTTTTGTAAATTCATTGAAATAGGTATCATCATACAGTTGGTTTGATGCAGCAATGACTTGGTCTATTTCATTTCCGTTTGAATCAATTACCGACATTATTTGAGTAGCACGAATTCTTTCTTTTACAGAATCAATGGTAACCTTTTGGAAGCTGTTGTTTTCATAATGCTCAAGCCTCGCTTCAATCTTGTTTTTAACCAACTGGTCTCTCAGGAAAAGATTCAAATTCAATTCAGTAAATCTAAAGGTATCGTTGGCATAAGCGGCCCATATTACAGTTGATTTTTCTACAAACGAGTTGTAAATATTTTGACTATAACCATGTAGGCTTGTTAGAAACAGCAGGGTAAATAAAAGGATGCGCTGCATGGCAAAGTGTAGTTTACAATGTATAACTAAAATGTGTTTTATTTCAACAACTTTATTTCCTCCCATAAATGTCTAATCAATCCATCTGCTAAACCAATTTTAGGAACATAAATTTCTTCGGCACCTGCCCAGCGCATGGCATTGATGTAGATGGAAATAGCAGGTAAAATAACGTCGGCACGATCTCTTCTAAGGTTGTATTTCTGCATCCTTTCTTCCAAACCAAATGCTTCTAATTCTTTGTAATAGTCGCGTAACAATTCCAACGAAAGGGGTTTGCCATCTTTTTTCTTGCTCAACGAAAATACTTTATTGATGTTGCCACCGCTGCCAATAGCGATTACTGCTTTCTGCCCGCGGGTAAAGGCACGTATTGTATTTTTCATTTCGTCCCAATGCGTTTCTGTTACCATGTTTTTCAACAAACGAATGGTGCCAATATCGAAAGATTGCTTAAACACTAGTTTTCCGTTGGTGAAAAAAGAGAGTTCGGTACTACCACCACCCACATCTATATACATGTAACTGTTGAGTTCATTCATGTTTTCTGCCACATGATTTTCGTACACGAGGTTGGCTTCGGTATCGCCGGAGATCACTTCTACGAGAATACCTGTTTCTTTAAACACGGCTTCGATAATTTCTTCGGTGTTGCTGGCATCTCGCATGGCACTGGTAGCACAGGCGCGATAGGAGGTTACGGCATAGGCACTCATTAAATATTTGAAAGCTTTCATGGTATCCATGAACATACGCAACTTATCAGCCGAGATGTAGTTGCTTTCAAATACGTCGAAACCCAAACGGAGCGGTACCCTAAGTAAGTTTAATTTGTTGAAGTGCGGTTTTTCTGCCCCACTTTCAACCACTTCTGTTATCAATAACCTTGCTGCGTTGCTACCTATGTCTATTGCTGCCAGAATCAATGGAATAATTTTTTAAATGCGTTGAATGCGCTGTAACTCGGCTAAAGTACAATAAAGCAGCTTCAATCGAAAAAATAAAACCATGAGCTGTTTAAATGTATTTCTTTTGATATAAGTACTGGTAAATTTCAACTTGCGACCGCACTTTGGTTTTGTTGCGCGGATTCACATATTGGTTTTCCAGATCATTGTCTAATATCCTGGCTTTGATGTTGTCGTTTAGTTGAATGTTGATGAGATCGATGATCTCTTTTTTAATGTCTTTTTCTACAATCGGACAAGCAGCTTCCACCCGATGATCGATGTTGCGCACCATCCAATCGGCAGAGGAAATGAATACTTTTTCATTGCCATCATTGTGAAAAATCATCACCCGTGCATGTTCCAAATACTCATCTACGATGCTGATAGCCTGTACTGGTTTTTTAAATTGTTTGTTTTCTGAATACATACAAAAAATTCCGCGGATCAGTGTTTTTACTTCTACGCCCGCTTTTGCTGCCTCTTCTAACTTAGCTATCAATTGCTCATCGCTCAGCGAGTTAAGTTTTAAAGTGATGGCAGCATGTTTTTTACTACGGGCATTTTTTATTTCACGGTTAATGAGCGCAATCAATTGCCTTCGCATGCCTGTGGGGCTCACCATTAAAGTTTTGCAGGCTCTTAACACACCCAAACGGGTTCGCGGATGTTCTAGGTAAGTAAACATTCTGTTCACATCCGCCATAATTCTTCTATCAGAGGTGAGCAAACAATGGTCACCATATGCGAGGGCCGTTTTTTCGTTGAGGTTGCCTGTGCTCACAAATCCATAATGGGTGGTGATGTTTTCTACCCGTCTTCTAATTAAACAAAGTTTTGCGTGCACTTTCATATTGGGCACGCCAAGAAGTACCCGTACGCCTGCTTCTTCCAACTCTGTTTTCCACATCAAATTGGCTTCTTCGTCAAACCTGGCTTTGAGTTCTAGTACCGCTGTTACCTGCTTGCCATTTCTTACAGCATTGGTGAGGGCGTTGATCACTTTTGATCTGGACGCCAACCGGTAACAAGTAATTTTGATGCTCACCACATGGGGATCGATGGCAGCTTCTCGCAAGAGGTCTATCACACTGTCGTAGGAATGATATGGAAAGTTGAGCAACACGTCTTTTTCAAATACGAGTTTGGTTACGCTGTCTGCATTCTTCAACAACGGATGTGTGAAAGGTTTTTTTCGATGACTCTTTTGCAAAAGACCTACATCCGGAAAATTCATGAAGTCTTTGAAATTGTGTATACGTCCTCCAGGAATCAGGTTTTCTTTCAAACTTAAGCCCATCCTTTTTACAAGGTAGGTGAGGAGGGCGATGTCGATATCTTTGTCAAAAACAAACCGAACGGGCTTTCCTTTTTTTCTATTCTTGATTCCTTTTTCAATTTTTTGTATCAAAGTGGTAGATACTTCATTGTCGATGTCTATTTCAGCATCTCTGGTTACCTTAATAAGGTGAGCGCTGAATTGATCGTATTTAAAAAAGGAGAAAATACGGGGTAGGCAGAAACGAATCACATCTTCCAATAAAATAATATGCTGCTCATCATTTTTAGAGGGCAGAATGAGGAACCTTCCCAATATTCTGGCTGGTACCGATACCAATGCAAATCGTTGGGGAATGGTTTTGTCTTTTCGCGAAAGTTTACAAGCCAAGTAAATCGATTTGTCGTTCAGCACTGGAAATGATTGAATGCTTTCAATCATCAGTGGTACAATGTAACTTCTTACTTCCTCATTGTAATAATCCAGCACAAATTTTTGTTGTGCGAGGTTTAGTTTTTTTTCGTTGATGAGGTGAATGTTTTGTCTCCTCAACTCTTGCTGTATACTCTTCCAGATGCGTTCAAATTCTATTTGCTGCCGGTTCACCTTTTCTTCAATTTCCTGCAAAATCATTTCTGGCTTCAGTTCTAGATGCATTTTAGCTTTGCTACCCAATTCTAACATACGTCGTAGGGTGGCAACCCTTACCCTGAAAAATTCGTCGAGATTGTTAGAAAAGATTCCCAAAAAACGGATGCGTTCTCTAAGTGGAACTGTTTCATCGGCCGCTTCCTGCAACACGCGGTCATTAAAAGAAAGCCAGCTAATATCTCTAGCGATGGTTTTACGTTTAAGCAATGGAAATATATTTTAGTGAAGCCATTATTTCTTACAAAAATATTATAATGAAGCTTTATCCAATATTATTTTTTCCAAAATTGATTTGCTAGAAACGCATCAGTGCAGGTTGTTTTAAAAAGCGTGCTACTTTTTTCGTTTATACAGGTTCGTTAGTAATGGCTGCTGCTTGTAATTTTTTGTGTTTGTTCATGTAAGGTAGAAGTAGCAATGCAATTAAACCTACTATTACAACGATGAGTGTATTGGCACCCCACAACAACCACCCGAAAGCCTTGCCTTGTGGCGTGGCTACACCGTATATCAAAAGGGTTTGTGCCACAAACACTGGGAATGATCCCATACCTCCTGGGGTGGCAATCATGGCAAGTGTTGACAAGGAAAGTACAGAAAAAGCAGCGTACATACTCAATTGGTCGGTGGCTTCCATTGCATAAAAACCAACATACACCTGCAACAAATACATGCTCCAAATAAATAGGGTATGTGCCAGAAACAAGCGTTTCTTTTTCATGGTTCGGATGGTTTTGAAACCAGCGCCAATACCGCTTACAAAGCCACTTAGTTTTGTTATGATGCTATTGGTGGGATACTTTTTTACCAACCATTTTAATATCAAAACAACGCTTAAAATTATTACAAATACAAGACCGATTTTTAGCCAGATGGGCATGCCACCACCACTTCCGATGGCTTTTAATTTACCAGATACATAATTGCCAATCAAGTCAATTTGTATCAATACGGTGATGCCAATAAAAAGTAGGTAGCAAACAAAATCAAAAGTTCGTTCTACCAAGATGGTCCCAAAGAGTTTGTCGATTTTTAATTTTTCAAACTTGGCCAACAAGCTACACTTGAGCACTTCACCCAAACGGGGAATGGCTGAATTGGCAAAATAGCCCACCATGGTCACGGCAAAAACATTGTTTAATGAAGGTTGGTAACCAAGGGGCTCCATGATAATTTTCCAGCGCATGGCCCTACTAAGATGGCTGAGCAGGCTCATCAACAATACGGGTATCAACAGCCAATAATTGGTGTTAGACAACGCTTCGTAAAACTCCTTTTTACCAGCAGCATCCATGGAATTAAATTGCCACCACACTAAAAAAATGCCGGCACCCAAAAAGAGCACATATTGTACAATGGAAATTATTTTCTTTCGCATAACTATCACAATTTACAATGCTGCATTGATACGCTGTTACATGTTGAAATATTTCACCGTAAGATGATGTTGTCTATCAACCTTACTTCATTCAAATATGCTGCTACCAGTGCAACTATATTTTGTTTCCCATCCCATACTTCTACGTTTCGCAGTGTTTGCGCATCGGCAATGGCCACATAGTCTACAATGAAACCTTCTTTCTCTAACAGGATGCGGGCGTTTTGTGCCAATTCAACAACGTCGCCGGCCTTCAGATGCGTCTGTATGTATTGTAACACTTTAATGATGTTTAAGGCCTGTATTTTTTCAGCTTCATTCAATCGCATGTTTCTGCTGCTCATGGCAAGTCCATTTGCTTCTCTAACAGCATCACAAACCACAAGCTGCACGGGTTGCGCCGTTAGATCGATCATT
>JBIIPY010000014.1:0-41909 GCA_044342365.1 Ferruginibacter sp.
AATCTTGTCCCGAATGCTTTCGGGAGTAAATGCCGATGGTATCAAACAAATAGTACAATGAGGCGATAGCCGATATTGGACTATATTGTTTGTCCAATCGGTATTACCACCATCACCAACTAAGAAATATCTAGCAGGGAATATTTTCCCCAATGGAATCTTTAAAAAACAACAAAGCCCCACGATGTGGGGCTTTGTTTATAGAAAGAAGTTGATGTATTACATTAAATCGAGCGCCAATGCAAAAAATGTCACATTAAAAGGCAATATCATAGAGCAGTATCCACCACCAACTGCATATACCCCGAAGAATGCTACAACAGACAATAAAAATAAAATCCAATACAAACCCGTTGATTTTTTCTTAGTAGTCATCATAAAAAATATTTTTTGCAAATATACAGCAGCAAGGATAATTCTGTGCAATTTATTTGGCTTTAAAAACTTTTTAAAAATATAAAAAGGCTATTTGTAAATTGCGTAAATAATACACATTGCATGATTATTAATTTTTATGTTGGCTTTAGCTCTGAATATGGCCAATCGATTGCTATAAAGATGGTTGGGTTTACCAAAGATGGGGTGGTAGCTTCCATCGAATTACCGCTACATTTTCTAAATGATGCCTATTGGCATTTGGCTTTTGACGCTTCGCTACACGACCTGTCAGACGAATTTGAATATACTTACATCTTTAGAGATAATACCAGAAATGAAGAAAAGGAATTTTGTAAAAATACCCCCATCAGTCTGCACAAACTTAAGTTGAAACAGCTAGATATTGTGGATGAATGGAAAGATGTTGAGTACTACAATGATGTTTTTTCTTCCATTCCCTTTGTCAAAGTATTTAACCAAAACCCTTCTAAATTCAAAGAAACAGAAAGCAAGCATCCTACACATGTATTTAAAGTGAAGGCGCCTGCATTGGCATCGGGCAAAATGATTTGCCTCACCGGCAGCAATAAAAAGATGAAAGATTGGGATATCAAAAATCCATTGTTGCTAGATCAGAAAAAACAATATTGGGTGTTGAAACTCAACCTCAGCAAAGAACATTTTCCCATCGAATACAAACTAGGGGTGTACGATTTAGCATCGGGCACCATGCAATATGAAGATGGCAACAACAGGGTGTTGCCCAATGCGGCAGAAAAAGACAGTCTTACTGTTTTACATCATGCCATCGATACCACAAAAAATCGCTGGCGCGGCGCAGGGATCAATATTCCTGTTTCTGCTTTAAAATCGGAAAGCAGCTGGGGGGTAGGTGATTTTACCGACCTCAATTTGCTCACCGATTTGTCGAAACAAATGGGTCTGCGCATGATTCAATTATTACCCATCAACGATACCACTTCTACCCATACCAACAAAGATTCATACCCATATTCGGCCGTTTCGGCTTTTGCACTACATCCTATTTTTCTGAATGTACAACAATTGGCAAAATCACTCTCCGTGCAGATTCCAGAATCGATATTGAATGAAGTGGCGGTGTTTAATGCAGCGGATAGTTTATACTACGAAGAAATACAAGCCATCAAAAAAACTGCCATCCGCTCGCTATTTGAAAAAGACAAAGCATTGTTCAAAGATGACTTAAGCTGGTTTACTTTTTTTGATCTCAATCGCCATTGGTTGGTACCTTATGCGGCCTACTGCTACCTCAGGGATAAAAACGGAACGGCAGACTACAATACCTGGACTGAATTTTCAGATTACAATGAAGAGGAGATTCAGGAATTGGTGAGTCCGGAAAATGAATTTTACGACGACATCGCCATTCATTATTATACACAATACCATTTGCACCTGCAGTTAAAAGATGCGGTTGAATATGCACATAAATCTGGTATCATCATCAAAGGTGATTTGCCCATAGGTGTGGGCAGGCACAGTTGCGATGCCTGGATGTATCGTTCCCTGTTTCACATGGATATGCAGGCAGGTGCACCACCAGATGCCTTTGCTACCAAAGGCCAAAACTGGAGTTTCCCCACTTACAACTGGGAAAAAATGGCGGAGGATGATTATGCCTGGTGGAGGCAAAGAATGGAGCACATGAGCAATTATTTCGACGCCATCAGAATAGATCATGTGTTGGGCTTTTTCAGAATATGGAGCATACCTGCACACGCAATCGAAGGCATTATGGGTAGGTTTACACCAGCATGGCCACTCAGTCACCACGATTTTAACGGAGCTGGTTTTCATTTCACCGAAGACAGTATTTGTTTGCCCTATATTTCAGAACAACTTTTATACGATTGGTTTGGCAGCGATGCTCCCGTTGTAAAAGAGGTGTTTTTACATCGCTACCAATTTAAGGAAGCCTTCAACACACAACGTAAAATAGCTGCTCATTGTGCTTCTAATGAAGCGTATGCACATTTACAGCATCGGTTATTAGATTTGCTCAGCAATGTAATTGCGTTTAAAGACGATCACCAACAAGGGCATTATCATTTGCGAATTGGAATGCACAGCACCGACGCTTACAAAGCTTTACAGCCCCACGAACAAGCTGCATTGAACCGTTTGTTTGACGATTATTTCTTCAATAACCAAAATAAATTGTGGGAAGAAGAAGGCATCAAAAAACTCACCGCGCTCAAACGCAGTACCAACATGATGATTTGTGCAGAAGACCTGGGGATGGTTCCGGCTATGGTAGAAGGGGTGCTCCACAATATGCAGATGCTGGCACTGGAAGTACAGCGTATGCCCAAACGCGCCACAGATGAATTTTCAGATCCTCGTTATGCTCCTTACTTGAGCGTGGTTACGCCGGGTACACATGATATGGCCTCTATCAGAGAATGGTGGGAAGAGGATAAAACAACCATTCAACGTTTTTATAATTTCCAACTTGGCCATTATGGAGAAGCACCTTTTTATGCAGAACCATGGGTGTGCAAAGATGTGCTTCAACAACATTTACAATCACCTGCCATGTGGGCGGTATTTTTGTTGCAAGATTTATTGGCGATGGATGATCAGTTACGCAAAGTAGATCCCAGAAAAGAACGCATCAACGATCCTGCCAATCCAGATCATTTCTGGAATTACCGGATGCACATCAGCCTGGAAGCATTAAAAGAAGAAATAGGCTTTTTGCTTACGATGAAAAATATGGTACAGGAATCTGGAAGAGGGTAGTACCCGCATTTATACCAAATATGACCGTTTCTTATAAAATATTCGAGTTGCCATTTAAGTATCCATTTACCATTTCGAAGGGTACTAAAACGGTGCAACCTACTTTTATTGTTGAGCTCGATTACTTTGGTATCAAGGGTTACGGCGAAGCACCTGCAATTAGCTACTACAATATTCCGGTAGAAAAAATGGCAGCAGACCTTGAGGCGAAAAAGATGTTTGTTGAAAAATTCGCACTTACCGATCCCGAAAGATATTGGCATTATTTGCACCACCTTTTTCCACAAAATCCTTTTTTGGTTTGCGCGTTAGACATGGCTGGATGGGACATTTTTGGCAAACTAAAAAGGAAACAACTCCATCAACTCTGGGGACTGAATACCAGTAACACCCCCCTTACAGATTATACCATTGGCATAGCAGACATTGAAGGGATGGTTCAGAAAATGAAGGCAACGACATGGCCCATTTACAAAGTAAAGGTTGGTGCCGATAATGATCTGGAAATGGTGGCAGCACTGCGCAAAGAAACCGATGCAGTATTACGGGTAGATGCCAATGCAGGCTGGACATTGGAGCAGGCCTTGCAAAAAATTCCAGTCCTTAAAACATTGGGGGTAGAAATGGTAGAACAACCCCTTGCCAAAGATGATTGGGAAGGGATGAAGGTTTTGTACCAGCAATCTGAACTTCCATTGTATGCCGACGAATCATGTGTATCTGAACACGACGTAGCCAAATGTGCTGGCCATTTTCATGGCATCAATATTAAACTCACCAAATGCAGCGGCATCACCCCCGCCAGAAGGATGATTGAAGCAGCCCGAAAATTAAACCTCAAAGTGATGATGGGTTGTATGAACGAAAGTTCTGTGGGCACCGCTGCCATCGCACAATTTGCGCCGTTGTTAGATATGGTAGATATGGATGGCCCCCTGTTGCTTTCGCAGGATATTGCCCGTGGTGTTGGTTTTGAGCGGGGTAAAATTATTTACAACGACTTACCTGGGTTAGGAATTGAAATGCTTCCCGATGCAGATAACATAAAATAGATTTGGTTAAAAAAAAATTCCTTCCTTACTTTACACTCCAAATGAATCAATTCACACATACACACCATCATCATCTGTTGCCTTGCGGTAAGCTGTATTGATTTGTGTATATACCACATAATTAAAGGGCTTACAGCAATGTAAGCCCTTTTTGTTTTTCGGCCTTGATGCGCCAACCGAAAACAGCCTGTAAATGAATGGCGCAGCACAAAAACAACCCGTGAATATTAGGTTACACGGTTTTTAAAAACACCAGCAGTAGGGATAACATAAACCGAACTGCTCAAAAAAAGATCATGCTGAAAATAGCCATCCAAAAATCGGGCAGACTTTACGAAGAGTCGGTGAAACTGCTCAAAGAGTGCGGAATTCAAATTAACAATGGCAACAAACAGTTGAAAACCATTGCGGAGAATTTTCCTTTAGAAATATTTTTTTTAAGGGATGATGATATTCCTCAGTATGTTTTTGATGGGGTTGCCGACATTGGAATTGTAGGCGAAAACGTTTGGTTAGAAACCAATAAAAATATCGAACTCGTTTATCGCCTTGGGTTCGGAAAATGCAGGTTGAGCATAGCCGTGCCCAAGAGCATGAAATATGAAAAGGTAGCCGATTTAGATAAACTAAAAATCGCCACTTCTTACCCGCACCTCACCCAAACTTTTTTGCAACAAAATGGCATCAGTGCAGAAATACATGAAATAAGTGGATCGGTAGAAATTGCTCCTGGCATTGGTTTGGCACACGCCATCTGCGATCTGGTGAGCAGCGGCAGTACCTTGTTTACCAACAACCTCAAAGAAGTAGAAATAATCCTACAATCTGAAGCTGTATTGGTAGGAGGCAAGGAATTGAGTGAAGACAAAAAAGTGATTCTGGAAAAATTGCTGATGCGCATCAACGCGGTAAAACGTGCTAAAAACAACAAATACATTTTATTGAATGCCCCCAACCACCAATTGGAAAATATTGCTGCTGTATTGCCCGGAAGCAAAAGCCCTACCATTGTGCCTTTGGCAGAAGAAGGTTGGAGTAGCGTGCAAAGTGTGGTGAATGAAAATGATTTCTGGGAAGTAATCGAAAAATTGAAAGAATTACAAGCACAAGGCATATTGGTTGTGCCCATCGAAAAAATGATCTTATAAACTACCATTATGAAAATTTATAGCAATCCAGAAAAAAGTATTTGGCCACAATTGTGCACTAGGCCTGCTTTTGACTATTCATCATTAGAAAGTTTGGTAGCGCCAATTTTGGCCGATATCAAACAAAACGGCGATACCGCCGTAAAAAGATATGCTGCTCAGTTCGATAAAGTAAACCTAGATGCCATCAAAGTTACAACCGAAGAAATGAATGAAGCAGCAGCACTGGTTCCTGCTAATTTGAAAGCGGCCATTACGCAAGCGGCTGCCAACATTCGTTTGTTTCATGAAGCACAAAAAGAAACCGTCCAGCAAATAAACACCATGCCTGGCGTACTTTGTTGGCGAAAGTCGGTGGGCATTGGCGATGTAGGCTTGTACATTCCAGGTGGTACCGCTCCTTTGTTTTCTACCTTACTCATGTTGGGCATTCCTGCAAAAATTGCAGGTTGTAAAAACATAGTGTTGTGTACACCCAGCAACGCCGAAGGAAAAATAAATGAAGCAGTTTTGTTTACAGCTCAACTACTCGGATTAAAAAACGTATTCAAATTAGGCGGCGTTCAAGCCATTGGTGCCATGGCTTACGGAACCGAATCTGTACCTAAAGTGAACAAAATATTTGGTCCGGGTAACCAATATGTTACCGCTGCCAAACAGATGGTAAACCGCCAGGGTACTGCAATAGACCTGCCTGCAGGGCCGAGCGAATTAGCGGTGTATGCAGATGAAACCGCTGTGCCGGCATTTGTTGCCTCCGATTTATTGAGCCAGGCAGAACACGGCATCGATAGCCAGGTAATGCTGGTTGCAAGTTCAGAAAATATTGCTTTGGCCATTGAGAAAGAAGTGAATAAACAACTGTTGAGTCTTCCTCGAAAAGACATTGCTGCAGAAGCGCTTACCCATAGCCGTTATGTAGTGATAGAATCAATTGATACGGCCTTCGACTTTTTAAATGAATATGCGGCCGAGCATTTGATCATTGCATCTAACAATGCTTTGGAACTAAGTGATAAAGTGATAAATGCAGGCAGTATTTTTTTGGGCAATTATTCACCAGAAAGCGTGGGTGATTATGCCTCAGGTACCAACCACACTTTGCCTACCAATGGTTATGCAAAAGCCTATAGTGGGGTATCGGTCGATAGTTTTGTGAAGAAGATCACGTTTCAACAACTCAGCCAAGAGGGTCTGGAAGGCATAGGAGAAACGGTAGAGTTGATGGCTGCTGCCGAAGGGCTAGAGGCACATCGAAACGCAGTGGCTATTAGAAGAAAGTGATACCGATTGGACAAACAATATAGTCCAATATCGGCTATCGCCTCATTATACTATTTGTTTGATACCATCGGTATTTACTCCCGAAAGCATTCGGGATAAGATTTATAAAATATTGGCATATTATATAAATCACATTGGTATGAATACAACCATTCAATCAAAAATAGAAAAGCAGTAGTACATGTTAGAACAAATGAACCAACATAATATTTTTAAAGGTCTAGATGCGTTGGTACGCAACAACATCAAAGCATTGAAACCTTATTCTTCTGCCCGGCACGAATTTGAGGGAAAAGCCTCGGTGTTTTTAGACGCCAATGAAAACCCATTTGGCTCACCAGGAAATGGTGTTGTTTTTCAGCTCCAAGATTTTAACAGATATCCAGATCCTTTGCAATGGCAACTAAAATTTCAGTTGGCCAGCATAAAAGGGGTTCCGGCAGAAAATATATTTGTAGGCAATGGTAGCGACGAAGTGATAGATTTGGCTTACCGTATTTTTTGTAATCCAGCAAAAGACAACGTCATTATTTGCACACCCACTTACGGCATGTACGAAGTGAGTGCGGGCATTAATGATGTGAATGTAAAAAAAGTACCCCTCACTGCCAATTTTCAATTGAACACAGAAGCAGTGCTGGAAGCAGTAGATGAAAATACCAAACTGTTGTTTATCTGCTCTCCCAATAACCCAACAGGCAACAACATGAACAGGGCAGACGTAGAGCTGTTGTTGAATAATTTTGCTGGTATCGTTATCATAGATGAGGCTTACATCAACTATTCAAATCAAAAAACATTCATACAGGAACTCACCGAATATCCCAATTTAATTGTGATGCAAACCTTGTCTAAAGCCTGGGGATTGGCAGCGTTGAGGCTGGGCCTTTGTTACGCTTCTTTAGACATTATAGATTTGTACAACAAGGTAAAACCACCTTACAACATCAACATTGCTTCGCAGGAATTGGGCTTACAAGCTTTGCAACACACTGATGTGGTGAACGATTGGATTAGAGAAACCGTGGTACAACGAACCATACTGGAGAAAGCTTTGCCCACTTATTCCTTTGTAGAAAAAGTATATCCCAGTGATGCTAACTTCGTATTGGTGAAAGTTACCAATGCCAATCATTTGTACAAATACTTGGCTGCTGCAGAAGTAGTGGTTCGCAACAGAAGCAAAGAGCCAGGATGCGAAGGATGCCTGCGCATCAGCATTGGCACTGCAGAAGAAAACAACCAGCTCATTCAACTTTTAAACGAATACCATTTTTCCTAAAACAACCCTTAACAACATGGCTAAAAAATTATTGTTGATTGACAGAGACGGAACACTCATCAACGAGGCACCACCTACTTACCAGCTCGATTCATTTGAAAAACTCAGTTTTTATCCAAATGTTTTTGAGTATATGACCAAAATAGCAACTGAGTTAGATTATGAGTTGGTGATGATCACCAATCAGGATGGTATGGGCACAGAGGCTTTTCCAGAACATACATTTTGGCCGGTACATAACTTTGTGATGAAAAGTTTTGAATCAGAAAAAGTGATTTTCAGCAATGTGTTGATCGACAAAACTTTCCCCCACGAAAATGCCCCTACCCGCAAACCAGGAACGGGCATGCTTACACAATACATCAACAATGAAGCCTATGATCTGGCCAATTCATTTGTAATTGGCGATCGCATCACAGACATACAACTGGCTAAGAACCTGGGTTGCAAAGGTATTTGGCTCAACATTGATGAGAACCTCGGAGCGGCAGAAATACAAGACACCATGGATGCACTCAAAAAAGATACGATTGCGTTGAGTACACCCAACTGGAAAGACATTTATGAATTCCTGAAACAGCCTGCCCGCATCAGCTCACATGTTAGAAAAACAAATGAAACCAATATCTCCATCCAATTAAATTTAGATGGCACTGGAAAATCTGACATAAAAACAGGCCTTCATTTTTTTGATCACATGCTTTATCAGGTGGCAAGGCACAGTGGCATTGATCTGCAATTGTTGTGCGAAGGAGATTTGCACATCGATGAGCACCATACCATGGAAGATACAGCCATCGCCTTGGGCGAAGCATTTGCAAAAGCATTGGGTGAAAAAAGAGGGATTGAACGTTATGGATTTTTATTACCAATGGACGATTGTCTGGCACAGGCGACCATCGATTTTGGTGGCAGACCCTGGCTGGTATGGAAAGTAAAATTCAAACGCAATAGAATTGGGGATGTGCCTACAGAAATGTTTGAACACTTTTTTAAATCATTTACGGATGCTGCAAAATGTAACCTCAACATCAAAGCAAAAGGCGACAACGAGCACCATAAAATAGAAAGTGTATTCAAAGCATTTGCAAAAGCCATCAAAATGGCGGTAAAAAGAGATATCAACAACAACCAACTTCCTTCTACCAAGGGGATGTTGTAAAATAATTTTCTACATGGCATCTGCATTTCATTCAACACAAAAAATTTGTATTGTATCCTACAATGCAGGCAACGTTCAAAGTGTGTTGTTTGCACTCAAAAGGCTGGGTGTTACAGCCATTGTTACCGCAGATGAAACTTTGTTGTGCAATGCAGATAAAGTTATTTTTCCGGGTGTAGGCAATGCTGGTGCCGCCATGCAAAGTTTACAGGAAACAAAATTGGATACCATTATCCCATCACTACAACAACCCGTGCTGGGTATTTGTGTGGGCATGCAATTGCTTTGCCGGTATTCAGAGGAAAGTGATACCACCTGTTTGGGCATTATTGACGCCACCGTAAAAAAGTTTGAGTCAGCACCTGGTATCAAAGTGCCGCAGATGGGGTGGAACGGAATCTATGATCTCAACAGCAACTTACTGAAAGGCATACCCGAAAACAGCTTCGTATATTATGTGCACAGTTATTACGCCGAACTCTGTGCGCATACAGTAGCCAAAACAAATTATACTTTGCCTTACAGTGCTGTGTTGCAAAAAGATAATTTTTACGGGGTACAATTTCACACAGAGAAATCGGCCAATATTGGCGATGCTATTTTATCTAATTTTTTAAGTCTATAAAATTACAACGTGTCTATCATTACCAACATAAAAGAAACCAGCACTGTTAATCGTGGGTTTATTTTACCTGCTATCGACGTCATCGAAGGAAAAGCAGTGCGGCTTACCCATGGTGATTACAATAGTAAAAAAGTGTATTACAACGATCCGCTAGAAGTTGCCAAAGCATTTGAGGGCGCGGGTTTAACGGGTTTGCACTTGGTAGACCTTGATGGCGCCAAAGCCGGGAAAATTGTAAACATCAAAGTGTTGGATACCATTGCCAACCATACATCTTTACAAATAGATTATGGAGGAGGTGTGAAGCAAGAGCAGGATGTAGTGGATATTATCAATGCGGGTGCCTGCATGGTTACCATAGGTAGTTTGGCAGTAAAAAAAGCTAGCCTGTTAGAAGAATGGGTATTGAAATTTGGATCGAATCGTTTTTTTATTGGTGCCGATGTACTCGATGAAAAAATAAAAATAAGCGGATGGTTACAAGACGGCGGTATCAATATATATCAGTTTATAACCCAGATGCAGGCCATCGGTATCCAGCACTTTTTCTGTACAGATATACAGAAAGATGGTGCCATGCAAGGAGCCTCTGTTGACCTGTATCGAAAAATGCTGGAACGTTTTCCGGGTTTACAATTAACCGCTAGTGGTGGTGTTACCAACATCGCAGATATTGAAGCAGTAAAAATGGCGGGTTGCAACGGCGCCATTATAGGTAAAGCCATTTACGAAGGTTTGATCACTTTATCAGATTTGCAACGCTACAACTAACCCATACCGTTATGAAGGAAGCAACAACCATTTCGAACAGCATACTCTCCTCCAATGGTTCACTTTGCCGGCGCATTATTCCATGCTTGGATATCAATGATGGCAGAACGGTAAAAGGCGTAAATTTTGTAGACATCCAGGATGCGGGCGATCCAGTGGCATTGGCAAAACAATACGCACAAGAAGGTGCCGACGAGCTGGTATTCCTCGATATAACGGCTACGGTTGAACGCAGAAAAACCCTTGCCTATTTGGTGAATGACGTAGCATCTACCATCAATATCCCGTTTACAGTAGGGGGAGGCATTGCCACTGTTGCCGACGTGGAGCTGCTGTTGAAAAATGGCGCCGATAAAATATCTGTGAATTCCGCTGCCTTTCGCAACCCCACTATTTTGAGCGATATGAGTAGGGCATTTGGAAGCCAGTGTGTAGTGTTGGCCATTGATACTAAAAAAGAAGCAGATGGTAAATGGTATGTATACCTCAACGGCGGTCGTTTGGCAACCGGTATTCAAACTACAGAATGGGCTAAACAAGCAGTAGATTTGGGTGCTGGTGAAATATTACTCACCAGCATGAACAACGATGGCACCAAAGATGGGTTTGCCATAGATATTACCAGAATGCTTGCAGACAGTTTACCAGTGCCCGTTATTGCATCTGGTGGGGCTGGGCGTAAAGAACATTTTAAAGATGTATTCGAAAATGCACATGCAGATGCAGCATTGGCGGCCAGTATTTTTCATTTTGGAGAAATACCCATCCCTGTTTTAAAACAATATCTTTATGAAGAAAAGATAAGGGTTCGTTTATGACCAATATTTATTTCATAGCAATAACAGCGCTCACTGCAATGGCAGTGTTTAAATATTTTAAGTCTGTACAAAGAAAGCGAAAGGAGGCGATAAGAGAAAGATGGTGGAAGTTAGAAGAAGCCATCATGAATTATCTTCATCAAAAAAAATAAATGATCATTCAAAGTTTGAAAAATGCCCCTTGGCAATAATTCCCCAAATATGGAAAATATTTCACCTGATTATAATAAATATGCAGATGGTTTGGTTCCTGCCATCGTGCAAGACCAAGACACTAACAAGGTATTGATGCTTGGTTTTATGAATGCGGAAGCCCTACAACGCACGCTGGAAAGTAAAAAAGTAAGTTTTTACAGTCGCAGCAAACAGCGCATTTGGACAAAAGGCGAAACAAGCGGTCATTTTTTAGAACTCATCAGTATCGCCACAGATTGCGACAACGACAGCTTGTTGATAAAAGTAAAACCTATGGGTCCTGTTTGTCATACAGGAGCAGATACCTGCTGGGGAGAAAAAAACGAAGGAGACACCTTTTTGTTTACACTTCAGCAGATTATTGCAGATAGAGAACAGCACCCAACCGAAAGCTCATACACCAGTTCCTTGTTTAAAAAAGGAATCAATAAAATTGCCCAAAAAGTTGGGGAAGAAGCCGTAGAACTGATCATTGAAGCCAAAGACGATAACAAAGAGCTGTTTATGGGGGAGGCCGCAGACCTGCTGTTTCATTATCTTATTTTATTACAAGCCAAGGGTTATTCCCTTAATGAAGTAATAACATTGTTGAAAGAACGACATGCTGCTAACAAGTAAATGCCGTAAGTTGATTGTTAGAAGAGCGGCAGGTTTATTAAAATTTGAAATGGTTGGTTTAGTTAAAACTTCCACCCCAGATTCCAAATACCCGCAATAACCAAATAATAACCCCTATTACCACTACTGCGTTTAAAATAGATTTGATCGAACCATCCATTGGAATATAACGGTTGATCAGCCATAAAATTACGCCCACAACGATGAGGGTAATCACTACTGTAATGAGGACATTCATATCTGATGTTTTAAGTTGTTGATTTGATGAGTTAAAAAATCGTACCAAAAAATATTTCCCCAAATCGTACAAAAAAAATTTTGAGGTTCTTTACTTATTGCCCATTTTCGCAACATGACGCCAGACCGCACCAAGAGACTCGAAGATGTATTGAATAAAAGACAACCAGGGCTTACTGTACTATTGGAGAATGTGCATGATCCTCACAACATCTCTGCCGTGATGCGAACCTGCGATGCAGTGGGTATTCAGGATATTTACATTTTAAATTCTGCCATAGCTCCTCATAAAAAATGGGGTGCTAAAAGTTCATCCAGTGCAGCCAAATGGCTCACCATACATCAATTTACCGACACTGCTGCTTGTTTTGAAGCACTCAGAAAACAATACGATAAAATTTACACTACTCATTTAAGTACCGATGCTTTGTCATTGCACGAATTAAAATTAACCGAAAGGGTGGCCTTGGTTTTTGGAAATGAACACGGAGGCGTTAGTGAAGAAACCATTGCTTTGAGTGATGGTAATTTCATCATACCGCAGGTAGGCATCATCAAATCATTGAATATTTCTGTGGCTTGTGCGGTTTCGGTGTATGAAGCCTATCGACAAAAAATGCTGGCGGGCCATTACGACCAACAACAATTAAATGCTACAACTTATGAAACCCTTCGCAAAGAGTGGGGATTTGTAGAAGAATCACCAGAAGTGGAATAGTTTGGTCATCATTTCTCCACCCATTTAATACATTTCTAAAAATGCATTGATTGCAATAACTTCAATGCACCAAAATAATTGTACATGAAGAAAATATTTCTACCGGCTTTATTGTCGCTACTTTCTATTGCAAGTTTTTCACAATCAAACAAACCGCTCACCCACGACGTATACGACGGATGGAAATCGGTTGGTGAACGGCTTATCAGCAACGACGGTAATTATGTTGTTTATGCCATTAACCCACAGGAAGGTGATGGAGAAATGATTGTGCAGCACGCAAATTCCGGGTATAAAAAAACCATCGCCAGAGGATATGCTGCTGTGATAACTGAAGACAGCAAATATGCCATTTTTAAAATACGGCCTGCATATCAGGATACTCGTCAGGCAAAAATCAAGAAAAAAAAACCAGACGATATGCCCAAAGATTCGCTGGTAATTGTGCAATTGGGTACCGACAGTATCACAAAAATAAGCAGGGTAAAGTCTTTTAAGGTACCGGAAAAAGCATCTGGTTGGGTGGCCTATCATATGGAAAAACTTTTGCCAGATACCAGCGCCAAAAAGAAACCCAAGTTAGACAGTTCGATGATGAAGATTGACATGCTAACAAAGCTGGCCGACTCCCTCATTCGGATAGCGCTGGATTCGGTTAAAGGCAATATTGAAAAAGAAGAAGTGGTGAATGCCGCGAAAAAGGCAGTGAAAGAAATTTATAAAAGAGCCGACGAATTAGAAGAAAGTTGGTCTTTGGCCGATGCAGATGGTGACGAAACACCTGGGGCTACTCCTGCCAACGATGGTACGGAATTGATGTTGAAGAATTTAAATACAGGCAGCCGACAATCCTTCAAGCAAGTGAACGAATACTTGTTTGATAAAAAAGCAAATTACCTTCTTATAGAAACTGCCAAGGCTGCTAAAGACAGCAACAGCAAAGCATACGTGATCTTATGTAATTTACAAACCGGTAAAAAAGATACCGTGTTTCGTGGATTCAACGATGCCAAAAATTATGCATTCGACGAAGCGGGCAAACAATTAAGCTTCGTAGCAGAACGCGACAGCAGCGCAAAAGCCCTCCAGAAATTTTACAAATTGTGGTATTACAAAAACGGAGCAGACAGTGCTACATTGTTGGCCGATAAAAATACCATCGGTATGAGAATAGGCAATACGGTGAGCGAAAATGCGGAGCTTCGTTTTAGCAAAGATGGACAGAAGTTGTTTTTTGGTGTAGCACCGGTTCAACCCATTAAAGATACTACACTCGTAGATTTTGAATTGGCCAGATTGGATGTATGGCATTACAAAGACGATTACCTGCAACCGCAACAATTGCGTCAGCTGGCTCAGGAACAACGCAGGAGTTATTTAACGGTTACAAAACCCGGCTCTGGCCAGGTATTGCAACTGGGCGATGCCGATACAGAAAATGTTACAATGGTAGATGAAGGCAATGCTGATTGGGTATTGGCTCAAACCACCAAGGGCAACAGAACCGCCATCATGTGGGAAGGAAGGGCAAAAGCCAAAGCCTTTGTGGTGAATACCAACAATGGTGAACGCACCTACATCAAAAACAATAGTTTTGGAAATTACCAGGCTTCTCCTGCTGGTAAATATGTGTATTGGTACAACCCCGAATTAAAGCAGTACTTTACCTACCATGTAGCCAATGGGGTTATCAAAAATATTACGGCCAACATCAAAGTGCCATTGTACGATACGGAAAACGATGTACCCGATTTTCCTTCAGCGGCAGGTACTATTGGCTGGGTAGAAGATGATCGTTATTTTATCATCAAAGACGAATTTGATATGTGGTTGGTAGATCCTAACGGGAACGAGCAACCGAAAAATATCAGTAATGGATTTGGTAGAAAAAATAAAACGGAGTTCAATGTGGTTAGATTGGATCCGGATAAACGTTTCATTGGAGCCAACGAAACCATCTTACTCACTGCACAAAATAAAACCACCAAAGAAGGCGGTTATTTTACTGCTGCTGTTAACAATGAAGCAGACCCTGTAAAATTAGATATGGGAGCCTTTTCTATTGGTCCAATTGCCAAAGCCAAAAACAGCAACATGTACCTGTTACAGAAAGCTACACCCGCTGCATCAGAATTGTATCTTGGTTCAGCAATGACCAGTCTCACCCAATTGACAGACCTTTCTGCTCAACAAAAAGACTACAATTGGATAACGTCAGAATTGGTAAGATGGAAAATGTTTGATGGTAAAATGAGCGAAGGCATTTTGTTTAAACCAGCAGATTTCGATCCAACAAAAAAATATCCGGTGGTATTTTATTTTTACGAGCGCAACTCAGATGGTTTGCACAATTACCGTGCACCTGCGCCAAGCGCATCTACCATCAACATCCCTTATTTTGTGAGCAATGGTTACCTGGTATTTGATCCCAATATTTATTATAAAAATGGGGAGCCTGGCGAAAGTGCTTACAACAGTGTGGTAAGCGCAGCCAAATATTTATCAAAGCTGCCTTTTGTGGATAGTACCAAAATGGGTATCCAAGGCCAGAGCTGGGGCGGTTATCAGGTAGCCTATTTGGTTACCAGAACCAATATGTTTCGTGCAGCAGGCGCTGGAGCACCAGTGGCCAACATGACCAGCGCTTATGGCGGTATCAGATGGGGAACGGGTTTAAACAGGCAATTCCAGTACGAAAAAACTCAAAGTAGAATTGGCGCCAATTTGTGGGAACGCCGCGACTTATATATTAAAAATTCACCGTTGTTTACGGCTGATAAAATAAATACTCCTGTGCTGTTAATGCACAATGACGCCGATGGAGCAGTGCCTTGGTACCAAGGCATTGAGTTTTTTACTGCACTGAAACGCCTAGATAAAAAAGTGTGGTTGTTGCAGTACAATGGCGAAGATCATAACCTAGTAGAAAGAAAAAATAGAAAAGATTTGTCGGTTCGATTGAGTCAGTTCTTCGATCACTTTCTCAAAGGTGCCAAGCCAGCCCGTTGGATGATGGAAGGATTACCTGCAACAGAGAAAGGCAGAGATTGGGGATTGGATATCATAGAATAGATATGAGTTGTACTCAACAAATTGGTACCTGCAGCATAACACAAATTCTTTTTAAAACAATTGATAAGAAGCTTTCGGGCTTCTTATTTTTTTACCAAATGGTTTCTTGGTGAGCGGTAAATAATTAAGGTGAATAGCGGATAACCAATGAAGCCCTTTTTCACCAATGCGCTGGCTGTTATTTGTGCCCATCATTGCGTAACTTTCCACACTAAATACCATACATATGCGATTTGCTAAAACCAGCCTGTTTTTTTTCTTGATTTTTATAATTTCCCATGCAATAGCACAGGAGAAAAAAGTTGTCAAAAAATGGGACGTCAACGATCCGGAGGGCAATTACAAAGAAGCCAATTTTACCGTGAGTGAAGGCACCTGGATGAACCTCGATGTATCGCCGGATGGCAAAGAAATTATCTTCGATTTGTTGGGCGATATCTATACTATGCCCATCACTGGTGGAACCGCAAAGCTTTTGATAGGCGGTCATGCTTTTGAGGTACAACCCCGGTACAGTCCCAACGGAAACAAGATATTGTTTACGTCAGATGCAGGCGGTGGCGATAATATTTGGGTGATGAACAGAGATGGCAGTAATGCTGTGCAGGTAACCAACGAAACCTTTCGATTGCTCAACAACGGTGCATGGAGTCCAGACGGCGAATACATTGTAGCCCGCAAACATTTTACCAGCACCAGATCTTTGGGCGCAGGTGAATTATGGATGTATCATACCAGTGGTGGAAATGGCTTGCAATTAACGGTGCGTAAAAATGACCAGCAGGATGTAAATGAGCCTGTTTTTTCTCCCGATGGGCAACACATTTATTACAGTGAAGACATGTATCCAGGTGGATCATTTCAATACAACAAAGACCCCAACAATCAAATATTTGTGATCAAAAAATTTGATAGAGAAAAGGGAACCAATGTAACGGTTACTGGTGGTCCAGGTGGTGCAGTGCGCCCGCAAATTTCGCACAATGGCAAATGGATGGCATTTGTGAAAAGAGTACGTACCAAATCGGTACTGTATATCCGAGACCTGGAAACTGCTGAAGAGTGGCCTTTGTTCGACAACCTTGGGAAAGACCAACAAGAAGCCTGGACGGTTTTTGGGGCTTATACTGGATATGCATTTACACCAGATGATGAATCTATCATTATCTGGAGCAATGGAAAAATTATCCGCATCGGCACCAAAGAACCTGCGAAAGCCAATGAAATTCCTTTTACTTGCAACGTACGGCAACGCATATACGAAGTGCCACGTTACCAGCAGCAAATGAACGATGATATGTTCACCGCGAATGTGCTGCGCAATGCGGTTACCTCACCAGATGGCAACACGCTGTTGTTTGTTGCAGCTGGTTATTTGTATAAAAAACAATTACCCGATGGCAAGCCAGAAAGATTGGTGCAATCCAACGATGCTGCCTATCGAAAAGCGGGCTTTGAGTCGGAGCCTTCCTTTAGTGTTGATGGTAAAACCATCGTGTACGTCACTTGGAGCGATACGGAAACGGGAGCCATCTATACATTAGGCACGAGCCCTAAATCAGCTCCTGTAAAACTTACACAAACAAAGGGTATTTACAGGCAGCCCTCTTTTTCTCCTGATGGTAAAACCATTTTATTTAGAAAGGAAGATGGAAGCGATGCAATGGGCCCCGGTTATACTGCTAAACCTGGTATTTATACCATGATGGCAAACGGTAGCAATCCTCAATTTGTATTGGAAAGAGGAGAGGTACCTCGTTTTAATGCTACAGGCAAACGCGTTTATTATTTGTCTGGAGGAGGCCTAAGCAAATCATTGCTGAGCAACCAACTGGATGGAAGAGATGAACGCGTGCATTTGAAAAGTACCTATGGAAGTCAGTTTACCATTTCTCCCGATGAAAAATGGGTGGCTTTTATAGACCTTCACAATGTGTACGTTGCTGCATTCCCCAAAACGGGACGCACCATCGATTTGGGAAGTGGTACCAAAGATTTTCCGGTGAAGCTGGTAAGCAAAGATGCTGGTACCAACCTGCATTGGAGCGGTGATAGCAAAGCATTAAAGTACATGCTGGGCAGCCAATATTTTTCTATTAAACTCGAAGAACGTTTTGAATTTATTGCAGGTAAGCCAGACTCACTGTTTCGCATACCCGAAAAAGGAATAGACGTAGGATTGCAAATAAAGCGCGACAAGCCATCAGGACTGATCGCTTTTACCAATGCCCGCATCATCACCATGAAAGGCAGTGAAGTAATTGAGAACGGCATATTGCTGGTAGAAGGAAACATGATTAAGGCATTGGGTAAAATGGGGGAAGTGACGATTCCAGCAGGAGCCCATCAAATAGATTGCAATGGAAAAACCATTGTGCCCGGTTTTATTGATGCGCATGCACACGGCAGCCATTTCAGAAGCGGTTTGATGCCACAAAAACATTGGCCTTATTATGCCAACCTTGCTTATGGTGTAACTACCATGCACGATCCAAGTGCCAACAGCGAATTCGTGTTTGGGTTAAGCGAACTGGTGAAAGCCGGCAGTGTGGTTGGTCCAAGGGTATTTAGTACAGGCACCATTTTATATGGTGCCGACGGTGATTTTAAAGCCGTGGTGAATTCGTTGGATGATGCCCGCAGTGCTTTGCGCAGAACAAGGGCTTATGGCGCATTTTCTGTAAAAAGTTACAACCAGCCACGCAGAGAACAACGCCAGATGATTGTGCAGGCTGCACGGGAATTAAAAATGGAAGTAGTACCAGAAGGCGGTTCTACATTTTACCACAACATCAGCATGATATTAGACGGGCACACTACTATTGAACACAACCTGCCTCCAGCACCATTGTTCAACGATGTGGTAGAACTTTGGAAGAATAGCAAAACCGCTTACACACCCACTTTGATTGTAAACTATGGCGGACTCAACGGCGAATACTATTTTTACCAGCATAGCAACGTTTGGGAAAAAGAAAGATTGATGCGCTTTACACCACGCTCCGTGATTGACACCCGCAGCAGACACCGCACGATGGCGCCCGAGGAAGAGTATGAAAACGGACATATCCTTGTATCTAAAAGTTTGAAAAAATTATCCGATGTAGGCGTTAAAGTAAACATGGGAGCGCATGGTCAGCTGCAAGGCCTGGGTGCTCATTGGGAAATTTGGATGATGGAGCAGGGGGGTATGACCAACCACGAAGCACTACAAACCGCTACCATCAATCCCGCCATCAGTTTGGGTTTCGATCAATCTATAGGGTCATTGGAGCCTGGTAAATTGGCCGATTTACTTGTGATGGATAAAAATCCATTAGAAAATATTCGCAATACAGAAAGCATTCGTTACACCATGATCAATGGCAGGTTGTATGATGCAGAACAAATGATAGAAGTAGGAAATTATAAAACGGCGCGTCCAGTATTTTATTGGGAAACCGGCAAATTTGCGAGTAGTTTCCCATGGCATGATGGAACCATTGAGGAAGGTTGCAGTTGCGGCAGGCATTAAAGAGCAAAAAATAGGCTTTTGTCATCCTTGTATACAAAGGCCCATCCTCCGCAAGAATAGCTGTAGATACCGCTCATGAAGCAAGTATTAAAATGATTAAAATAATAATTGGTTGGTTACAAAAAAGCAACCGATTGTGCCGATTAAATTTGTATGAATATGTTTAAAAAATTGCTCCTTCTTTTTGTAGTGGTACTGAGTGTAACCAAACTCCACGCACAAGTACTGCAGGATTCTTTACTAACGGAGTTGAGTACACGATATCCGCAAGAAAAGATTTACATGCAGCTCGACAAACAGTATTACACTTCTGGTGAAACCCTTTGGTTCAAGGCTTATTTATTCAATGGTAACAAGCCCTCTAAAATTAGTACGAATTTATACGCACAGCTCATCAACGAAAAAGGAGAAGTGCTCGATCAAAAAACCATGCCCATCTTACAGGCAGGTGCTGCATCTCATTTCGACATTCCGGATAGCACAAAATTTAAATCGTTGTACATCAAAGCGTACAGCAGCTGGATGTTGAATTTCGATTCTACCATGCTGTACAACAGGCCAATCAATATCATCAATGGTGCTAAAAAACAAGCTTCCGTAAAAAATGATTACACGTTTACCCTGTTTCCGGAAGGAGGCGATTTAATAGAGAATATAAGCAGCAGGGTGGCATTCAATACGAACGATAACAACGGTAAACCTTTTGTAGTAGAGGGAACAGTGGTTGGGCCTGACGGAAAAACCATCACCGATTTCAAAAGCAATCATCGTGGTATGGGTTATTTTGATGTAGCCGTTCAGTCGGGGCAAATTTATAAAGCCATCTGGAAGGATCCAACTGGAGCGCAACATGAAACCCAACTCCCCAATTGTAAACGAAATGGTGCCACATTGCGTACAGCCGTTACAAATGGCGTATTAAAATTCACGGTTCAAAGAGCTGTGGATGCCAACGATGAATGGAAGGAGTTGATAGTGGTGGCACAAATGAACCAACTGATTGTGTACGGAGCCCATTTAAATTTGACCAAGGTTACAAAGGCTACTGCACCCATCCCTACTGATAGTTTGCCCGATGGCATCATGCAAATTACCTTGTTCAACAAATTAAATCAACCGATTGCCGAAAGACTGGTGTTTGTGAACAACAGTAATTATTTTTTCATCACAGACCTTAGTATCAAAGAACAATCTAACAAAGCCAGAGGAAGAAATACTATACAGATAGATGTAGGAGGCGACCTTAGAAGCAATTTATCTGTGTCTGTAACAGATGCAGGACTCAATCCTAAGGTAGGGGCGGAAGATAACATTGTGGGCGAACTGATGCTTGCCGGCGATCTCAAGGGTCGTGTGTACGATGCAGGATATTATTTTAGCAGCGATGAAGATTCTTTAAAACAACATCTAGACTTGGTGATGATGACCAATGGTTGGAGAAGGTTTAACTGGGAACAATTGATGGCCAACCAATGGCCACAAATTAAATATCCACCAGAAGATTATTTATCTATTCAGGGCAATATTTTTGGTTTAACTTCTGGGGAACTTTCTAATAAAATGCTCACGGGTTTGTTACAAACTTCAGAGCAGGGAGGTAAAAGTTTTATTACGATACCGGTTGAGAAAGACGGCAGTTTTAAGATGAGTGGTGTGTACTTTTTTGATACCATAAAGTTATATTATCAGTTTAGCAACGACAAAAACAAAATGCTTTTAAACAAAGCCGGATTTAATTTTTCCACAGGACCTGTGAAACCTAGCAAGTCTTCTGCTGCGGCATTGGCTACATTGTACTTTGGTGAAATGCCCCCTGAAAAAACATTGTTACAAAATTTGCAGCAACAAAAATTGTATGTATCCTCTATCAGTAAAAAAATAAAAACCCTTGAGGTGGTAACGGTTACGGCCACACAAAAATCGGCAGAAGAAAAATTAGATAAATTGTATGCATCCGGTATGTTCTCCGGATCTAATGCAAGAATATTTGCGGTAGAAGACGATCCCGTTGCTCAATCGGCTTTTTCAGTGTTGGATTATTTGCGCGGCAGGGTACCCGGTTTACAAATCTCCGTTGATGGCGCCTCGGGTGGTACCATCACCCGTAGAGGAAGTGCCACCAGTGTTTTTGTGAATGAAATGGTGACAGATATATCGTTTTTACAATCTACTCCTATGTCGCAGGTTGCAATGATCAAAGTTTTTGATCCTCCATTTTTTGGAGCAGCAGGCGGAGGTCCGGGTGGAGCAGTGGCCGTGTACACCAAAAAAGGTGTAGCCAGTAACGCTAGTATACAGGGGTTGAATACCGCTACTTTGCATGGCTACTCTACAATAAAAGAATTTTATGTGCCTAATTATGATGTAGAAAATATAGCCGGTCCCGATTTTAGAACCACTTTATATTGGAATCCTTTTGTGTTGATGGATGCTAAAAATAAAAGGTTGACCATCCCAGTTTTTAACAACGACAATGGCAACAAAATAAGGGTCATCGTAGAAGGCCTCAATGAAGCTGGGCAACTAACTAGAGAGGAGCGGATTTATTAAGCATGCATTAATGATGCAACTTCCTCTTTATTAAAATAAGGCGGAGTAATATATGATCATACACCAAACCTATTAGCAACAAACCACCCGCGGCGCTGAGCACGATTAAACCCATGCTGGAATATGCAATGCCACCAACAATTCCCCCAGCAAAAAAGCAGCCGATGATGGTGAGTCTCAATTTAACGGAGGTTAATAATTTTGTTTTTTCTTTGGGTTGTACATAAAAGAACAACTGTGATAATTCAATGCCTAAATCGGTGAACAATCCTGTTAAGTGCGTAGTTCTTACTACGGAATTAGAAATACTGGTTACCAAAGAATTTTGAATACCCATCGCAAACAACAATGCATAGGCCAGGATATCGGGATGATGGGTGATGAGTGGATTTCCAACTATCCCTATTGCTATTAAAATACAACATTCAATGAGAACAGGAATCCAGTATACATCGTGCTCTTTTTTTCTGGATACCAATTCCACAATTAAATTAGAGAAAAAGGAACCAAGGAAAAAAAAGAGGATGTATAAAAAGTAAACGATTCCTTCCCACAATTGCCACACTAAAACCTCTTCTACAAAATAGGCAAAATGACCAGTAACATTGGTGGTTAACCTAGCTACTGCTAAGAAGCCTACCACGTTTACAATTCCTGCAATAAACGATAATACCAATGTGATTTATAGAATATGCCAATATTTTATAAATCTTATCCCGAATGCTTTCGGGAGTAAATGCCGATGGTATCAAACAAATAGTACAATGAGGCGATAGCCGATATTGGACTATATTGTTTGTCCAATCGGTATAATATGCCAATATTTTATAAATCTTGTATTAAAAAGAATACCCAATAAAAAACCCTCCAAAAGGAGGGTTTTCGTATAAGTCAGTGATAGTATTAATATGCCCACAAATCCTGTTCGTAATTGAACACCTTTTCTTTAATGGATTCACCTTCTAACAATTGCAGAATTTTGTTGTCTGACAAACCTTTGTAGTTTTTAATGTACTGGTCAAATGGGTTGTCAATAGTACTTTTGATAATTCTGCCATAGAACATTCTGCTTTCGAACAGTTCTTCCCAGCTCATCCGTGCGCCGAAATTTTTGCCATTGTACACTTCATATTTGGCGAAAACTGGTCTCATGTCAGGATAATAAACCCAGAAAACATCCGTTTCGCCCAAATCTAAACCTTGTGGAGTAATGATTCTTTGAACTGGTGCTATTCCTAGTATTCTCCAAAACAATCTTGAACTTTCTTTATCAAAAACAACCTCTTCTTTAATCCTAAACTTGTAGATGGAGTCAAGATTGATTTCGTTTCTTTTTTTAATAGGGGCAATTGGCTCACCCGCTTCGTTAAACATTGGAATTTCAATTTCAGGGCCAAGTATTTTTTCAGCTACCTGTGCTTTGGTTAAGGGAGTGGTAAACCTATCATCGATGGCATCAAATACCGTAACAGCGCTGTCCTGAATGGCTTGCAATAAAATAGAAATAAAACGTTGGTTACCGTTGTCCTCATCAGCCGAATACCTAAATGGTAGGTTGATTTTTTCTCTGGTATCAATTTCTCTCCAAATTTTGTGTCGATACACTGCATCGTCTGCTCTCAAATGTTCATATACCAGCGGGGTTCTATCACGAATGGCATCATCGTCAACTGCACCATCGCGCCGCAATGATTTTGCTACCTTCTTGATAGGCAAACTATCCATAACAGGTGCTGCAATAACTGCAACGGCTGCAACAGTATCAACTGTGGGCTTAGCCGCCTTCACTTTTGCCTTCGTGGTAGTTTTAGTGGTTCTTTTTGCTGATGTGCGTTTTGCAGCAGGAACTTTTTTCTTTTGAGCTAAAGCTGCATCAGATATTCCAAAAAACATCACCATTAAAACGACCAACCTGATTAATTGAGTTTTCATTATCTTAATTTTTAATAATCTTAATATAGCACTATAGATGCTTCATCGATTGTTCTAACGCCATCCGGACCCTGAACTTTAATATTTACGAATGTAACTGAAGATCCGGGGCCACTTCTATCCATTAACGCTTTTACGCCAGATAAATTGCCATTGGAGATTGTTCCTTGTTGTGTTGCAGGGAAGTTAGCTCCTGAAAAATAAACAGTGGCGCTCACTACTGAGAATTTTAAGTTAAACAAGAAATCATCGCCTAAATCTGCACGACAAAACTGTTGGCTTTTAAATTCAACTGCAGGAACCCTTGCTTTACCTGACCCTACTTTGAAAACTGGATTCGGTATTCTTCTAACCCTAAAGTCAAACTTACTTGGTGCACTTCCTTCAACATTTACGGTGATACTTGCTGGCCCAAGGGAATTAACTTTTACAGTTCTTTTAGATCCAGCGCCTAAAATAGACCCGTTGGTCATGTTTACAGTTGTTTTATCCCAGCCTTTAGGTGATCCAATGGTAACAGGGTTGTCGATACCAAGATAGAACACGTTCATAGCATCTAACATGACAGCTGCTCCACCTGGTGTACCAACTGTGTATTTTAGATCGTAGGATTTCGTTTCTTTGGTACCATCGGGTTTAGTAAAGGTTACGGATACTGGAACTGATTTCGCTCCACCACCATCTACACTAAACTCTCTAATGGCCACACCATCTGCATCAACTGGAACAGAAGTTCCACCAATGGTGATTTGAGGTTGCGCCGCAGTACTGAAAGCACCTACACCAGCTGTAATCGTAACTTTTTCTCCTGGCATTACGTAGTTAGAACTTTGACCAACAATGGCCGCGAACTTGTCGTAAATAATTTTTACTTCCCCAATTTTGTTGTGTGCGAAAGTTACCACCTGGTTTTCAGCGTTTTTCACGTTGTTTTGCAATTTGCTCAACAAAGTGATGGCTGCTACAGTTGGCATCATACGAAACGATGAAGTAGTGTTGTCTTTTCCATCAGCTGAAACTTCAACTGGAAAAACAGCATCGAATTGCTTTTTTATTTCGGGGTCAATGTTCAGCATTGCTGTACGATAAGCCCTTAATTTATCATCTAATTCTTTTCCTTTTTTCTCTGTATCCATTATACGCGAAGAAGCATTTAAATCGTCTAGTTTGTATTCTTCCTCTTCTTTACCAGTCTCTTTGTTCAAGACCATTCTTCTTCCAGAAGCAACTTTTAGATCCATCTTCAATGTTTCGATGTAATCTGTCATGCTTTTCGACAAGTTTTTTGCCTGGTCAGCTTTATCACCCCACAGCTCAGCGTTTGCTTTGGTAGTAGGATCTGCTTTTTTAGCTGCAAATGACTTAAATAAAGTGACGTTTGCTGTTTCAATATTATCGTTTGACTTCATCAAGCTATAGTCAACCGTTTTAAAGGCATCGATTACCTCCGCAGAAACGTTTAATGCAAGTAGTGCAGTAAGTACTAAATACATCAAATTGATCATCTTCTGCCGGGGCTCTTTGGGCATTGCCATAATTCAATAGTATTAATGGTTTTTATAATGTTGTTTGGATCAGACTTTTTCTAAGTTTTTAATACCTTAAATCAAGACTTTGTTTGCATGGCACTTAGCATGTTACCGTAAACGGCGTTCAATTTGCTCAGGTTGTTTGCCAAAGCACCGATTTGATCTTTTGCTTTGTTGGCATCATCAACACTGCTCATCATTGCCTGACTAGCTTCGGCCATTTTACCGTAAAAACCATTCAATGCTTTTAGGTGGTTGTTGCTTTCTTTCAGTTCCAATTCATAAATAGTGTTCAAAGAACCTAGGTTCTTGGTTAACACCTGAACTTGTTCGTGGAAACCTTTAGCACTTTCTGATGCATTATTGAAAGAAGACATAGTGGTTGCACTGTTGTTGAAAGCAGTACTCATAGAGGTAATCGCTATTGTTGCTTCTTTTGTTTTAGCACCAAAATCGCTGGTAGACTTCACTACATCACCAACTTCTGTGATGCCAGATACGGTTTGACCTAATTTTTGGAAACCTTCACCTAATTTTTTCAAATTGGTTGGAGTAATGTCCGCTTCCGCAAGCATTTTGTCCATACTTTTTAAAGCGGGATTACCAGAATCTGCTAAGGCAGTTGCCATTGGTGCTTCTGGTGGAGGAGCAATAATGTAAAGCAATGCATAACCTAAAAAGATAGCGGCCTCCGTATAAAGACCTATTTTAAGCCAAAGATCTGCCCCTGGAGCATGGGTGATTTTGAAAAGTGCTCCAAGCAGAACAGGTACAGCCGCAGCTGAAACTAAAATGTTGAGAATACGATCGATGGGGCGTGATTGACCAGCAGCCATAATTGAAAAAATTTTAAGTTTTAAATGGGGGTTGTTTATGAATTTTTATTACAAAATGAATACCTATTTCACCTTATTCAAGTGAAACGGGCATCAAGTATTTAAAGTAAGTTGTATTAGAAATTTCTCTCTAGGCGGTTGAAATTATGAAGTTATTTTTTACGTCCGTCAGCAGGCGGTAAATCAATCACACATCTAAAACCTATGTAAGATTTTGCCGTATCTTGGTACTCGTAATTTCTTGTGCTTGTTTGCAGAAAATGAGCCACATCTTTCCAGCTACCACCACGTATCACTTTTCTTTGCATCCTTGGCGCATCAGCCTTTGTAGCTGTGTAGCGGATATCTGGGTTCATGTCGTGCTGAAAGTTGTAACCACCCGAGTAATACAAGGAAGACGTCCACTCAGCTACGTTTCCAGCCATGTTGTACAAACCGAAATCATTTGGCCAATAAGCATCTGCTCTTACTGTATAGAAACCACCATCTTCTGGATAGTTGCCTCTACCAGGCTTAAAATTAGCCAATAAACATCCTTTTTTGTTTCTCAAATAAGGACCACCCCAAGGATAGGGCGCTTGGGAACGGCCGCCACGTGCTGCATATTCCCACTGTGCTTCTGTAGGCAAACGGAAGTCAGCTAAAGACGTTCTTTTTTTGCTTTCTAGGAAACTGTTTAAGTAATTGCTTCTCCACTCGCAAAATGCTGTGGCTTGTTTCCAACTAACACCTACTACAGGATAATTGCCGAAAGCAGGGTGGCTGTAATATTTTTTGGCCATTGGCTCGTTGTAAGAATAAGCGAAGTCTCTTACCCAAACCAATGAATCGGGATATATTGGAATGGGTTCTTTAATGATAAAAGCAGACCTTGGAATAGTTTCATCTCTGTTGTTGGCTGCGGCCTTGTAGTCGAATATTTCTGACTGATAGACTATTTTTTTTGCGTCCAGTTCTTTTTTACCAAAGATTCTGTTGTCTGGAGTAACAATCATCGCATCAATTTTTTCGATAGTTGCTTTGTCGCCCCACTTGATGGTTTTAACTTTTGTCCAGTCTACTTGTTCAACCCCATCAGCATTTTGTTTAACGAAGCCCATAAGTTTCGCAGCAGTGGAATCACGAACCCAATTGGTGAATTGGCGGTATCCGTTGTTGGTAACCTCTGTGGCATCCATCCAGAATCCGCTGATAGAAACGGCTTTGTTACGTGCAGTAAAGGAGTAGTTTACGTCTTCGTCGCTGGGTCCCATATGGAAAACTCCTGGTGGAACATACACCATACCTACTGGCTTGCTGAGGGTCCGCATAGAAGATGGAGCTACTCCGTGTAGTTGCCCGTCGTTGCTCAAAGAGCCCGAATTCTTTTTCCCGCCGAGCATCTTACAACTAGAAGATGTACACGCAATAGCAACGAATGCTATTAGATAGAATATCCGATTGTTCATTTTTTTAGACTTTGAAGATTGTAGCAAATGTAATGATTATTTTGGTTTAACATCACTTGGCTGAATTTCGTTTCTATTAATTTTTTAAAACATTTTTTAGCTCAACTGAATATATTAAACGCAGTGTGTGTTTAAATATTGTGGGCGGTTTTGGGTATTATCTGCTTTTTTTTAGCTCGTTTAACAAGTCATCTGCTGTATAAACAGGTGATTTACATGTATAATCCTTACATAAATACAACTTTACCTCGTACTCAAAATCTTTATTCTGTAGCATGGGAAATATGTGTACCACAGTACTGCTCTGCACAATTTTGTTGGGCAAATAATAACTCAATATTTTTTTTAAAGTGGGCATAATATTTTTGCCAGTTACTACTATTTCATTAATTCCGGCTGTTTGCCGCAGATAAATGCCCGCCCAAACCGCAAATGAACCCGGATGTTTTTGCATGGCTGTACTCATGCCCTGCAACATGCCAGCTCCTTTTTGTAACCAGGTTGTATTGTTAAAAATAACCCCCAGGTATAACAGATTTTCAGCCATTACTGCGTTTGCTGATGGTGTGGCTCCGTCATACAATTCTAGTTTTCGTACCACTATATCCTGCTGCGCCGCGTGAGAGAAAAAAAGATATTCACTGTCCACATCAGCAAAATGCTCCAATACGTATTGGCAATATTTCTGCGCGTCTAATAGGTATTGCTGGTTGCCAGTGGCTTCCTGCAACGCGATGCAAGCCTGAATCAAATAAGCGTAGTCATCTAAAAAGGCAGGATATCTTGCGTCAGCTTTCTTGTAACTGTGTAGCAATAAAAAGGTCTCAGACTTGTCTTTGAAATTTTCCTGTAAAAATTGGTACAAATCAATGGCTTCCTGCAAGTAGGATTCTTCCCCCAAAGCTGAGGCAGCTTTGCAGAAAGCCTTGATGAGAAGTGCATTACAACTCAATAAAATTTTATCATCCGTTCCGGGCCTTATCCTTCCCTGCCTAACATGCAGGAGCAGCTGGGCGTATTCTGCCATTTGAACTTTAAGCGTTTCTTCAGCTAACCCGTGTCTTGCCGCCAATATTTGTAAACTTTCTGTAACATGTAATATGTTCGTATGCTCCCAATTTCCAGTTTCAGTAATGTTGTAATATTCACAAAACAACGCTGCTCCTTCCCCCAATCTGGCTTCAACTTCTTCTTTTGACCATGTATAAAACTTCCCCTCAACCCCTTCACTATCCGCATCCAAAGCGGTGTAAAAGCCACCTTTGGGGTCTTTCAACTCGTTTAGTAAAAACGACAAGGTGTGCCGTATTCCTTCCTTGAATAAGTTGTCTTTTGTAGCCTGATACGCTTCAGAGAGCACCATCACAAAAAGCGCATTGTCGTACAACATTTTTTCGAAATGGGGCGCCAGCCATTCATTGTCTGTACTGTATCTAGATATTCCTCCACCCAACTGGTCATAAATACCGCCATGCAACATTTTTCGAAGCGTTAAAACGGCCTGTTCACGTGCTTCTTCGCTGTTGAAAAGATGATGGTACTGTAATAAATATTGTACCGAATAAGTTTGTAAAAACTTGGGAGCGTTTCCAAAACCTCCGTCCTTAGTATCTGCATTCAACAACAAGTTATTCGCCATCAAACTGCAAGTACTTTCCTGATAAAATGTTGCTGGTGAAATCCACTCCTGTTTCAGAGAACCTAGCTGATTCGCTCTTTTAATATGTGCGATGAGTTTATCTGCCTGCGCTTCTGCCTCTGCTCGCTTGTTTGTCCACACATCAGTCATTGCACTCAAAACATCCTGCCATGATACCCTGTTAAATGCCTTTTTCGGGGGAAAATAAGTACCTCCGTAAAAGGGACGCCCATCAGGTGTTAAAAAAACATTCAATGGCCAACCACCGCTTCCTGTAAGTGCTTGCAGCGCATCCATGTATAAATGATCAAGATCTGGACGCTCTTCTCTGTCTATTTTAATGTTTATAAAATATTTATTCATGTAGGCCGCCACGGTTGCATCTTCAAAACTTTCTCTTTCCATTACATGACACCAATGGCAGGCCGAATAACCTATGCTGACCAATATGGGCAAATCTTGGTCTTTGGCTTTTTGAAGCGCTTCAATACCCCAGGGATACCAATTTACCGGATTGTGTGCATGTTGTAGCAGGTAAGGACTGGTTTCATGAATGAGCGCATTTGTATAATCGTTATAAGTTACTTCCATGTATGTTGTTAAAGATAGGACGTAAAAAAAGCAACCCTACAGTTGCTTTGTTATTTCTTTTTTGATTCTGCCAGAAATTTTTCCAGTGCGCTTATCATGCTAGGCGATTGCGGTAAGGGTGCTTTGATCTCTAAAACTAACCCAGCCTCTTCTGCTGCTTTAAAAGTGTTGGCCCCAAAGGCTCCCAGCTTAGTACCATTTTGTTTGTATCCTGGGAAATTTTCCATCAAACTTTTAACACCACCCGGCGTAAACAAACAGATGTGTTGTTTGAGCCAGTTGGTAATATCGCTGTCGAAAGATTCAGAACACGGGTATAAAAACTGCTCATTGTCTTTGTGTTTGTTGATCACATCAAACAAGCTTTTATTGGTACCATCGGCTCCGTAAAAAACTTTTCTTTTTCTGTAGAGAATAAACTTCTGCAGGTACAATGCTACTGCTTCTGTGATACAAAAATATTTGGTTTCCTGCGAAACGGCCACTTTCATTTCATCACAGGTGCGAAAGAAATGATCGATGGTATTTCTGCTTGTAAAAATGACTGCAGAATAACTGGCAATATCTATTTTTTGTTTACGAAATTCTTTTGCAAGTATTCCCTCAATCACAACAAAAGGGTAGAAATCTACACTTATATTGTGCTTTTTGGCTAGTTCGAAGTAGGGCGACTTAACGCCATCTGGCTTGGGCTGAGCAATAAGTATTTTTTTAACTTTTTTGTGTGTAGGGGTTACTACCTTTTCTTCGTTTTTCGTCATACCTATTTCCGAATGAAGCACAAAGTTAAAGATTTTTAAGTATAAAAACATTTACTGCTTTGAAGATGAGCAGCAATGGTAAGATCTCGGTGGAAAATACAAATAGCAAAAAATGAAACCTACTCACTTTTATACGATGTTGCAACAAACCGTATGCTCTAAAGTAGCGGAGTAAAAACAACAAACCAACTACAACAAATGATAGCACTACCATAACAGCCGCAATGGCGGGAGAGGAAAATGCGAGTATCACCAACACCGGCAATATAAAGATACCCGTTACTTTGTTTATAAGAAAAACAACAAATATATACAGATTGCTTTCTTGTTGATAGCCTGTAGCCCAGCCTATAAATTTGAGTGTTAAGAATTTGGTAATATAAACCCCAATCATGGCTATCACACAGGATCCCATGAGCCACCAGTTAAGTTTGTTTACAGCAGTGAATGGAAGTTGTATCAACAAATAAATGTATAAGCTGCCCGCCAATACAAAAATGAAATTGTACAACAATGATGGCAGTTTGGCTTGTATCAACTGATCGGTCAATTGGCTTTGCCGAAGCGAACTGTTGAAAAAAACGGTGAAGAGCGTAGAGAAATATCGTTTGTAAACAGCACGAAGAATCGCAAATAAAAAGAGTAGTCCAAAGATTACATAAAACAAAGCATCCAAATCGTTAGCATTTCTATGTTTCATGGCAAAAGCAACTGGTTTGCTCTTTGTATTTAAGTACTGATGTTCTGCCAACAACGCTTCCAACCGAGTTTGTTTGGGAATTAGGGTGTCTGGCAGTGTAAATCGGGCACTGTCTGCAATGGTCAAAGAATCCGTGCTGGTTGTGGTCAAACTATCTTGTTGCAATTGTATCACACTGTCTTTCACAACAAGCAAAGTATCTGCCTGTGCAAACAAGGTAGCAATGCCAGCAAAGAGGAGCACAACAAGTAATAATCGCTTTAACATGAAATGATTTTCGATTGCAAAAATAGCGGGCAAACATTTAATAACTTAAAAGTAATTGATATACCCGAAATGTAGTTTAGAGGCTTCTCTGATGTTAAAGCCAACGTCGTTTCTTTTACCAACGGCATAACTCACATTCAGCAACCCAGCCTTGGTTTCGAACAGGATGCCTAAACCTAATCCGGTAAAACGATTGTTGGTATTTACATCCTGAAATTTATTTTGAACAAGGCCCAAATCTGCAAACCCAAACAAAAAAGAATTCAATCCAATGAGGTATCGATATTCTGCCGTAAACACAGCAAAACTGCTTGCATAAATACTTTCTTCGTTAAATCCTCTCAATAATTTATACCCGCCAATTTGAAATAACTCGTTTCTGAAAATGGATGGACTGTAAAAATAACCTCCATTAAAACCCGCCTTGATGGTAGCCGCTTTTGAAACAGGAAAATAATGAGCAGCATTTAACCTCGCACGTATTTGATAACTGCGCAGCTTGATCGAATCGTACAAAGACGCGTAATTAAAAGAGGGGTCTTTGATATTGATGATATCAGCATTTTGCCTGATATTTTTGATGCCCACAATAGCTGTCAATGCTACTTCATTTCCACTTCGGGGGTTGAGCCGATAGTTGGTGCCTAAATAATCATATTGCAAACCTGTGTTTACAGACCCTACATCTACATTAACCGGTAATTTTTTTTGTTCCTTGATGGCATTGGTATCAATGGCGCCCGACAACAGGGTATTGTTTTGCCATTGCACAAACAGCTTTCCTGTTTGGTTGGCCGATAAATCATATTGTAAACCCGTTTGGGCATATACCTGTAAAAAGTTAGAATCTTTTTTAAACAGTTCAAACGAAAAATTTACGCCAAAAGCAGAATTTAAAATATATGGATGGGTATATCCAAGGTTGAGCCTAGGCGACTTCACCTGCAACTGCTGCCACTTCACCAGAATTTCTTCTGCACTGCCAAACATATTTTTGAGGTTCAAATTCACATCGCCTGTTACCTGCAATTTGTCGTTGTCGGCAGAAGCCGGTAAAAAACCAATGAGGAAATTCACCTGGCTGTTCTTTTTTGCTTCAGCATAAATATTCAATACAGATCCACTGCCTAACATGGTGATATCGGATGGTTGTACCTGCGTTAAAAAGGGCAACTCCAATATTCGTTTATCAACCGCTTCTAATTTTTCTTTGTTGTAAATACTTCCGTTGGGAATGCGCAAATAACGTTGTAAAAACTTTTTACTCAGGTTGAGTTTTCCATACATACGAATGCTATCAATATGATAGAGCACTCCTTTATCGGCTTGTAAGATGGCTTCCATTTTGTTGTTGGCTAACCGGATACTGTCGAGGTATATTTTTACAAAGGGATAACCGTTTTTTTCATAATGATTCAACAGCCCCTCTTGTAATGATTGTAATTGTGCGATATTAAGTGGCTTATTCAAAAATGCCTTGGGCATGTAGCCCACGGCCGCCAATACCTGCTGATCAATTGCGTCGGTATTCAACTGCACCCATTGAAACATTTGTCCGCTGTACAATGTCAAATGAGTGGTATCGTTTCGTTGCCAGCTGCTATCGATAGAGGCCACTGGGTAACCCTTTGAAGCGAGCAATGCAGGCAGGGCCGCCACATAATTTATAAGCTCCGGCTGACTGCTAAAACCAAATTTCAAACCAAAAGCGACTGGTACAAACAAACTATCTTTGTGCACGTGATGATACACAATCTGGTAAGGCAAAGCATTTTCACCAGATTTTTGTGCCAGTGCAGTGGATGGAAATACAAATACGGCAAACAGCAGCACTAAAAGAGATTGCAGTAAAGTTGTATTTCGTGAATTCATTGAGTATTAAACAGTTTTCTAAAACGTAAATCTACAATCTTTGGCGGGCATTTATATCCATATTCCGTTTTGCAAACAAGCCTGTAGTTATTGTAATTTTCATTTTTCTACCTCGTTGTCTCAAAAAGATGCATTCATTAATGCGCTTCAAAAAGAGATCAAAATTGCCGGAAATGCTGCTGAGGCTCACAAAAACATCGATACCATTTATTTCGGCGGCGGTACACCCAGTCTACTTTCTAAGCAAGCTATTCAAGAAATCTTGAATACCATCTATGAAAATTTCGACGTACATGCTGCTGCAGAAATTACGCTGGAAGCCAACCCCGACGATATTAATAAAGAGATATTAGCACAATGGCAACTGATGGGCATTAACCGGTTGAGCCTTGGAGTGCAATCTTTTAACGAAGCAGAACTACAATGGATGAACAGGGCGCACAATGCAATGCAATCTATACAAAGCATAGATGATATACTCAGTGCGGGGTTCACCAATTTTTCTGTTGATCTTATTTATGGTTCTCCTTTACTGAGCAATGAAGATTTTATTAAAAATATAGACACAGTTTTAAGTAAAAATATTCCTCATCTTTCTGCCTATGCATTAACGGTAGAACCCAAAACGGCTTTGTTTTCGCTGATTAATAAGAAAAAATCAGCACCGGTAGATGAGGCCAAGCAGGCTGAGCAATTTGACATGCTTGTAAAAATGATGGAAGCCGCAGGATATGAACAATACGAGATCAGCAATTTTGCCAGGCCTGGTTTTCGCAGCAGGCACAACAGCAGCTACTGGCAAGGTAAGGCCTATTATGGTTTTGGGCCTGCAGCACATTCATTCGATGGGAATAATATCCGGCGCTGGAATATCGCCAACAATGCCTTGTACATAAAATCAATAGAGGAGCAAATCATCCCTTTTGAAGAAGAAAAATTGACCCTTACACAACAGTTGAATGAGCGAATCATGATATCGCTGAGAACAATGGAAGGGTTGGATTTGGAAAAAGTAAAATTGGATTTTGGTGAAAAATATGCGGAGACTATTTTGATGAATGCCCAGAAATATTTGCAAGAAATTAAACTCTCCCATTCTAATGCTAATCTGGTACTTACAAAAGAGGGGAAGTTTTTTGCGGATGGGGTAGCTGCAGATTTATTTTTTTAATCCAATGACATCAACAATTACCTGCTAACAATAATAATCTAAAACTTCATGCCACAAGCTAAGCCTGCTTGTTTTATGGTATCACCATTTGTATCAGTTTGTAAACCAATAGAAACTCCAAGGTATACATTATCATTTATAGAGTGATGATAGTATAACTGCGCAATTCCTCCCACGGAGTATGTTTTTTGCGGCGACTTGTTTATAGTTGCTATAACAGGAAAAGGAAGACCTGTGAGAAGTGGAAATAAAACAATTATTTCGTCATAGTAAGAAGATGATTGATACCTTAATACTGGCCCTATTTGAAATCCAAAATCAGTATTTTTATTTTTGATAAAACTATACCCTAATTTGGAAGTTAACTGAAGTCCATCAGTATTGTATCGAAATGAAGCATCAATATTATTGCCATTCGGGTCTGTATAAAAAATTGGAAACGAACCATCATGAATTGTTGCTCCCAGACCTATCGAAAATGATAATCTGTTTTTGAAATATTTTTTATAGTCAGTGTTAATACTAAAGCCAGGCAAATCACCCGTGCCATGCTTACTCCTGAAAATATCAAGTTGTAATGACTTATTTAAATGTTTAGATACATTTTGAGAAAAAAGCATAGAACTAAAGAAAAGGAAAAACATAAACATCAAATATTTCATAGTGTATATTTTATTTAATTACACTCTACACCAACACTTCTTCAATCTTTTCAAACCCTTCCCTCGCCTGCAATCCATTCCATAAAATATCATAGACCGTACTAGCAATAGGCATTTCCGCCAGCACTTCTTTATTAATCATAAACATACACTTACTTGCATAATAACCTTCGGCCACCATGCTCATTTCCATTTGTGCGGCTTTTATCGCATACCCCTTCCCAATCATATTGCCAAAACTACGGTTGCGGCTGTGCAGAGAATAACAGGTTACAAGTAAATCGCCAAGGTAAACAGAAGCAGCATAATTGTTATGCTCTTCGTTGGTTTTGCCCTTTTTTATATGTTCTATATAACCTACTTCTGCATTTATAAAACCTGCTTTGCGTAAAAAACCCGCCATCTCATCGGCACTGTTGGCTATGAGTACACTCAAAAAATTATCGCCATAATCCAGCCCATAGGCAATACCTGCAGCTACGGCATAAATATTTTTTAATACAGCCGCATACTGCACCCCATAAATATCTTTGTTGATGATGGTATTGATGTAGGGCGTTTTAAAATAGCTGGCTATAGTAGTTGTTTGAGGTGTGTCTTTACCGGTAAAAGTGAGATAAGATAATTTTTCCTGCGCCACTTCTTCGGCATGGCATGGACCCAACACTGCAAAATAATCTTCGAGTTTTACATCAAAATGAAGTTTAAGGTAATCGTTTAGCAACAGGTTTTCTTGCGGTAAAATGCCCTTGATGGCCGATATGATTTTTTTTCCTTCAAAAATATGTTGAGGTAAACTACCTAGTGCATCTATTGTGTAAGCCGATGGTATAGCAATGAGAATGGTATCTGAATTTTCTATCACTTCCTCAATGTTGGTAGTGAGTTGTAGTTGCTGCATGCTAAACCTTGCCGCCGGAAGGTATTGTGGATTGTGCGATCGCTGCTTGAATTGTATGATGGCTGCTTCGCTCCTGTTCCACCAGTGAATGGTTTGGCCATTGTCTGTCAAAATTTTTGCCAACGCTGTTCCCCAGCTTCCACTACCTATTATTCCGAAAGTCATGATTTGGAAAGTTTATATGGTTCAACACAATCAACAACCAATCAGTTGTTTTGTAAAAAAGAAATTAAATCAGAGCCCCAATTTTTCCACCGCCAATTGTGCGGCTATTTGGCTGGCATCTTTTTTATTGTAGCCTTTGGCTTGTGAAATCAGTTCTCCATCTACCGTAGCACCAATGGTAAACAATCGGCGACCATTTTCCATCTTTTCATTCAGGGTTTCAAAATCTAACACTTTGCCATTTTTATTGGCCCAACCGTATAATTTGTTTTTGATGTTAATTTCTATTCCTTCCAAATCGTCGGTAAAAAGGTGAGGAAGTATGATGTACTTCTCTACCCATGTTTGGGTTTTTTTGTAGCCTTTGTCGAGGTATACGGCCCCTATCAACGCTTCTAAAGTATTCCCAAAAATCTGGGAGATCTTGAGTGCATTGTCAAATTTATTGTAAAAGGTAATTTTTTTTAGGCCCATTTTAAGGGCAATTTCATTGAGCTTTTGGCGATTTACCATTTTGCTCCTCATTTCTGTAAGAAACCCTTCGCCTTTGTACGGATATTTTCTAAAAAGATAATGAGCAATGATGGAACTGAGCACCGCATCGCCAAGAAATTCTAAGCGCTCGTTGTTTTCGTCGGCGCCTTCGCGAATGCTTCGATGGCTGAGTGCTGTTTTGTACAATCCAACATCGCCTGGCGTAAAACCAAGTACATTGTTTAATTGTTTTTTAAACGCTTTTTGATGTGGCTCCTTGCCAAAAAATGATTTGAAGAATTCCAAAATGTTGAAGAAAAATGTTTTATCCGAAATTAGGATTTTTGTTTGATAATCCCCCATAAGAAAAAGTTACCACATCATGCCATCCCACACATCAGAGATGAATGGTGAATCTTCTAGATTTACATTCTTGTACGGGATGCCATGAATCAAAAAAGATAAACTAAGCCTGGTATTTTTTAATGATCACCGAAGCATTGTGACCGCCAAACCCAAATGTATTGCTCAGTGCAGCGTTTACTGTTTTGGTTTGCGCCTTGTTAAAGGTGAAATTTAGCTTGGCATCCAAATCTGGATCGTCTGTAAAGTGGTTAATGGTAGGTGGCACTACATTTTTAGTAACTGCCATAATACAAGCCAGCGCTTCCAAAGCGCCCGCTGCGCCTAAACAATGGCCCGTCATACTCTTGGTAGAGCTGATGTTGAGGTTGTAAGCGTGTTCTCCAAAAACGTTTAAAATGGCTTTTGTTTCTGCAATATCACCCAGGGGTGTAGAAGTACCATGTACGTTGATGTAATCAATTTCTTCGGGCTTCATTCCTGCGTCTGCTAAAGCAACCGTCATCACATTTTTTGCACCTAACCCATCTGGATGTGGAGCAGTGATGTGATGTGCATCTGCGGTAGCCCCGCCACCAGCAATTTCACAATAAATTTTTGCACCTCGTGCAAGGGCATGTTCCAGACTTTCGAGTACCAATACACCTGCACCTTCTCCCATCACAAATCCATCTCTGTCTTTATCGAAAGGCCTGCTGGCTGTTGCAGGGTCGTCGTTGCGTTCGCTCAAAGCCTTCATGGCATTGAATCCGCCAACACCTGCAGCACTTATTACGGCTTCGCTACCACCAGTGATGATGATATCAGCCTTGTTTAAACGTATGTTATCGAATGCGTCTATAATGGCATTGGTACTGCTGGCGCAAGCACTTACTACGGCAAAGTTGGGACCACGAAACCCGTGTCTCATAGAAATCTGCCCTGCAGCAATATCCAGAATCATTTTGGGAATGAAAAAGGGGTTAAATCTTGGCGTTCCGTCTCCAGCTGCGAAGTTCATCACTTCTTCCTGAAACGTGATTAAACCTCCAATACCGCTGGCAAAAATTACGCCTACCCTATCAGGGTTTACATTTTCTTTGCTGATGCCTGCATCTTTTACCGCTTCATCACTTGCGATGAGAGCGAACTGACAGTAACGGTCCATTTTTCTGGCTTCTTTCCTGTCGAGATACTCGTTGGCATCAAAGTTTTTAACTTCACAGGCAAACTGTGTTTTGAATTTTGAAACGTCGAATTGCCGGATAGTATCGCAACCGCTTACACCATTCTCAAGCCCTTGCCAATATTCATCAACATTTTTGCCCAAGGGTGTAAGGGCGCCCAATCCGGTAACTACTACTCGTTTTAAAGCCATACAATTTGCCTGTGATAGTTAAATGTTTTATCCGGCAGAATGCCGGCAAAACGGATAATGTGTTTACTTGGCGTTTTCTTCCAAGTAAGTTACAGCCTGACCCACAGTGGTGATGGTTTCAGCTTGTTCATCAGGAATAGAAATATTAAATTCTTTTTCAAATTCCATTATTAATTCAACGGTGTCCAAGCTATCGGCACCTAAATCATTAGTAAAAGAAGCTTCAGTGGTAACCTCCGCTTCATCAACTCCTAATTTGTCAACAATGATTTTTTTAACTCTTGTTGCAACGTCTGACATGATAGTAAAATTTAGTTTATATAGCTGCAAAAATATACTTTTTGATGTAATTACAAAGAAATACTACAGTTAGCCATAAATTCATTTTTAACACTGATAAACAGGCATATGCGAAACGTGTATATATTATATTATTTATTTATATTATATAAACTACACTATAAGAAATTCGAAATAAGCTCCACAGCCGAAACTATTTTTTGTATATTGTACAGTTGCTAAACTATTTCCTTCAACAAAATACAATCGCCAATATGGGATTAAAGCAAATAGATTATGGTTCGAGCGATTATCAAAAGGTGATTCAGTTACGATACAGCATTCTAAGAGCACCGTTGGGGCTCAACTTTAGTAAGGAAGATCTGGATAATGAAAAAGAACACATCCACATTGCCTCTTTCGAAGACGATGATTTATTGGGGTGCTGCATGCTCAGCAAAATAGACCAGCACACATTGCAATTAAGACAAATGGCTGTTAAAGCCAACCAGCAGCGCAAGGGTATTGGAGAGAGCATCATGTCGTTTGCGGAAAACATTGCCAGAGACAAAGGCTATCGGCGCATCATCATGCACGCCCGTGATACTGCCATTGGGTTTTACGAAAAGTTTGGCTACAAAGTAAAAGGTGATCAGTTTACAGAAGTGAACCTTCCCCATCACGTGATGGAGAAAAACATTTAATTACTTGCTAATCTTTGCATTCAAAATTTTTCTTGCCTCGTGCACATCATCGCCCTCAAAAGCATCTTTGGGAACAATAAAAAAAGAACGGCTGTTAAAATACAGGTGAAAAAAATGGGGGGTTTCCATCCAAGTAGTAAAGTTGTTCCATTCCCAGGAGCGGCTACCTCTTTCGTTTTCGATGGTGAAATCTCCTGCAGATAAAACTGCTCGGAAACTGTCTTTAAACGTAGAGGCCCTTCTGTAAATACTAAGCGGCAAAAGATACCAAAACAACAACATCAGTATAAACCAAAGCGCAGAGCTTGTTAAAAAAGCAAATGGACTGATTTTATCAAAATAAAAAAGCGCAGCAGAAAATATCGCAAATACATTCACTAGTATCATCAATAATTTTATTTCTCTTCTGCTGATGAAATGATAGCGCAAAGCCTGAATAACTTTCCCCTTGTTGTATGTAAAATATGAAGATACCATCCCACAAATATAACTGATCGAAAGATTTGGATTAACGGCTAGCTTTTGCCAACGATTTCTCACTCACTGACCATTCTCCCAATTGTTGGCCTTTGATGCCCAAAAACTGAACGGTAAGTACACGTTCGTTGCGTTTACCTGTTACCGTTATTTTTCCAAAATTTTGTTCCTCTACCAGCGTATTTGCAATTCTGAAAGGGTTGCTTAGCTCCGCATCTCTCACCTTACTCACCCCTGCCGTGTAAGGAGAAATGGTAACGTCGTACAAAGGATATAAACCAGGACGGTCGATTTTGATCACTTCACTGTGGTGTCGATCGCCACTGAAAAACACTACCCCCGATATGGCATGTTTTGCCAAAAAATTCATGAGTTCGTTGTATTCATAAGAGTAGTTTAAAAAACACTCATAGCCGTTAAAGGGATTCAATGACTGGCTGCCGGTTACAATGATTTTAAATGTTCCTTTGCTGGCTAGCAATGCATTTTTGAGCCACTCCATTTGTAGATGTCCAAAAAAAGTTTTGGTAGTATTTGGTTGTCCGTTGATGCTGTCTTCGACATCAGGCTCACTTCTGAAATAACGATCATCGGTCATAAAGAAATCTACATCGCTATAAGAGAATTGGGTGTAAATACCTTTGCCGGCTTCGCCATAACTTGGATTGAGGGTATAGTTTTTAAAAATATTTCTGCTCTCTTCTTTAAAAATATAACTTTTGCCTGCGTCGTTGGGCCCGTAATCGTGATCATCCCAAATAGCATATTGTGGCATGGAAGCCATAAAGCCCTGCAACACTTTAAAACTTCTGTCGCGTGAAACCCGATAGTTCAGCCCCCAAATAGAATGATAATCTACTTCTCTCGTGTACCAGTTATCACCCATCCAAATGTGAAAGTTGGCAGGCGTTTTTGCCATGGTTTCAAAAATAGAGGAGTCTCCCCCGTAAGGTTTCCCAGGCCTGTCGAAAACAGGCTCATTAAAATAGGCGCAACTGCCCGCCAAAAAACTAAAATCGGGTGCAGGTTTGCGGTATTGCCACAAATCTTTTGTAGTGAATGTGGTGGCAAAAGGAGTAGCAATCAATTTTCCATCTACCAAAAGTTGGTACAAATAAGTTGTATTGAAGTCTAATCCATTCAATTCAAATTTTACAGGATTAAATTCATTGCCTAAAGTTCCTTTGTACACAATGGTTTTACTGGCTGCCGGCTTTAATAATGGTGCAAATTTAATGGCTACGGTTTTTACTGCAGGCGACACTTCTGCCCAAATCATGGCGGTGCGCAACTCTACATTGCCTGCCCATGGGCCACTTACCAATACCTTTTGTTGTGCAATAACTTTTGCAAAAAACAAACATCCGAACAACAATACAATCAGCGATTTCTTCATTCTTATTTTTTTATAAAATTAGTTGAATCTTAATAGCAATAAGAAGATAGTAATACCGATTGGACAAACAATATAGTCCAATATCGGCTATCGCCTCATTGTACTATTTGTTTGATACCATCGGCATTTACTCCCGAAAGCATTCGGGATAAGATTTATAAAATATTGGCATATTAT
>JBIIPY010000079.1:0-13079 GCA_044342365.1 Ferruginibacter sp.
TGCCCACCAAACCTTCATTGTTTTGGAGGATAGTATCCTTGTCCGCTTCATATTTTTGCTGATAGGTTATACCAATGTGATTTATATAATATACCAATATTTTATAAATCGTAACTACAAGCAGAAATCCAAGATGCTTTGTATGTGGTAATATTGTTGGTGCCGGGTTCATTTTCTTTTTGCGTATAGGCATCTCTCTCAGCGCTGTACAACACCGTGTCGCCATCCATTTTGTAAATAAATTTCCCTTTTTTGAAGCCTTCACATGCAGTTTCTGGCGGGCTTCCTTCTGAAGCATTGTTGCATGCACTGCTAAAAAATACAGCTAAGAGGATCCATTTTTTCATTTTTTTAAAATTAAGGCTTGTTTTTTTGAATCAATTTTCGCAAATTTGCAACAGTTTTCATAGGGTACGGATTAAAAACGAGCTTGGGTGTCTACCCAGGCTCTCTTTTTTTATTGATACGTCTTCCGTTTCAAAAGCTTCCTTAGCGTTCTTTGCAGCTATTTCTTCTTTAAAGATTCAGGTAAAATGGTTTCAACAAGGAAGCAAATGTGCTGCTGTAGTTCCTGTTTTCATCCGTGATATAGATCGTTGTTTGCTCGGTGGATTGTTTTTCTTTTCCAAAAAACAGCATGCTTCTAAAAAAAGAATGTTTGTGGGTTTGCTTCACCATTATTTTTTTGTGGAGCTGTAAATTATTTTCTAAAAGCAATGTTTCAAAATAGTTGCTTCTGTAGTATGGAATCATTACAGCAGCACTGCCGCTCTTGCTTAACAATCTGTTGATTTGTTGTACGAGTACGTCTAACGTTAACGAACTGTCGTGTTTAGCAGCATTTTTTGCAGGGTCATTGCTTTTTAAATCCTGTTCAAAAAAAGGAGGATTGCTAATGATAAAATCGTAAGGTGTAGATGGGTTCACATCACAAATATCTGTTTCTATAACCCTTATGCGATTGGCCCAAGGTGATTGCAAAACATTTTGTCGTGCCTGTGCTGCTGCAGCTGCATTCAGTTCCACAGCATCTATGCTGGCCTTGGTTTCCTGTGCCAGCATCAGTGCCAATAAGCCCGTGCCTGTTCCGATATCTAGTATACTTTCTATATCGATTGACGAGTTGCATAGTTCTTTTGCCACGAGCGCCCCCAGCAAACAAGCGTCTGTACACACTTTCATGGCAGTATTTTCCTGATAAACGGTGAATTGTTTAAAAGAAAAATAGTTGTTGGACATTTGGAGAAATTAGGAGCGATGCTGTATTTTAATCAGTCTAAAAAAATAGCGAATTACCATTCTGCCCTTGCAGTGGGCAGTATGCTCAATGGAGAAAAATCGTTTTCTAAAAATTTATAGTAGCCAGCCATGGCAATCATCCCCGCATTGTCTGTACAATACTGAAAGGGTGGGATAAAAGTATTCCAACCCATTTTTTCACCCAGTTCCTGCAGGCTTTTTCTAAGACCAGTATTGGCGCTTACCCCGCCAGCTATACATATTTCTTTTATGCCAGTTTCAGAGGCCGCTTTTTTTAATTTATTCAGCAAGATGCTGATGATGCGTTGTTGAATAGACGCACAGATATCTGCCAGATTTTCATCAATGAATTGCTGCCTTTCCGCTGCCGTAGCCCTAAACGATTCTTTGAAAACATTGGATGTACCTGCATTCTGTAAGAAATACAAAATGGATGTTTTTAATCCAGAAAAACTAAAATTTAATCCGGGAATTTGTGGCTCAGGAAAACGAAAGGCTGCAGGGTTTCCCTCTTTCGCGTACTTGTCAATCAATGGTCCACCGGGGTAAGGCAATCCCAACAACTTAGCCGATTTGTCAAAGGCTTCACCGGCAGCATCATCGATGGTTTCGCCAATTACTTTTAAAGCCGAAGGCGATTCACACAAAACGATTTGGGTATGGCCTCCGCTCACCGTCAAACACAAAAAAGGAAAAGCGGGTCTGGGCGATTCAATCAAATTGGCCAGCACATGTGCCTGCATGTGGTGAATGGCAATTAATGGTTTTTGTAAAGAGAGTGCCAATGATTTTGCAAACTGTGTTCCAACCAATAATGCACCAATCAAACCAGGCGCTTGCGTGAAGGCGATAGCATCTACATCCGTTAATGCAATCCCTGCTTTGGTAATGGCCGCATCCACAACAGGAACAATGTTTTGCATGTGTGCTCTGCTAGCCAATTCAGGTACAACCCCACCGTATTGCTCATGAATTTTTTGTGTGGCAATGATGTTTGATAAGATGTTTCCATCTTTACATATAGCTGCAGATGTCTCATCGCAGGATGATTCTATAGCGAGAATAACGGGCATATGATTTTTAAATAAATGCTGATAAAAAGTTACGCAAGCAAGTTACAAACTATCCCTTGCCAAATTTGCAAAAGGCTTCATTTTATTAGCTTCTGATGGCCACTACCGGATCTAATTTAGCAGCCCTTGATGCCGGAAAAATTCCGGCGAGTATGCCAACTACCACACAAACCACCACACTGATGATGAGCATGGGCGTAGAAATGTAAATGGGGAAATCCAATGCTTTGCTGGAGATAATGGTACCGATCCACACAAAAAACAAGCCAACCGCTCCGCCCATTAAACAGAGAATGATGGCTTCCATCAAAAACTCAAATAAGATGCTGCTGCTTTTGGCCCCAATGGCTTTTTTTAACCCAATCACGGCAGTTCTTTCTTTCACCGTTACAAACATGATGTTGGCAATACCGAACAATCCCACAATCAAACTGATGCCACCAATGATGGATCCTACAATGTTTAAAATAGAAAAGAAGCCAGTAATAGCTTTGCTAAAAGCTTCTACACTGTTGAGTGAAAAATTATCATCCTGCGTTGGGCTCAACCTTCTTACCTGCCGCATGATGCCTCTCAGTTCATCGCTTAAAGCAGCAGGTGTAATGCCATCCAAACCTTTTGCAATTAAAATGGGGTTCGAATTATTTTCATCGAAAATAGTTTTACAAAATTTATAAGGCAGCATTACACAGTTGTCGTAATCCCAGCCAATAAAGTTTTTTCCTTCTTTTTTAATAACCCCCACCACGGTCACTTTTTTTCCTTTCACATCAATTTGTTTGCCAATGGCCCTTGCAACATTCCCAAACAAATTCTCAGCATTGGTATGTCCGAGCAAACACACGTTAGATCCGTTGGCAAATTCTGCCTGCGACAAAAAACGGCCTTCCGCAAATTGTATGGGTTGAATAGTCATCTGTGCTTCTACTATGCCATAGATGCCAGATGATGGAATCAGATCATCCTTATGTGAAATAGAAGTATTGGTTTGTAATAAAAAGGAAATATCATCCAGCAAAATAGAGCGTTCTTTAATCAAAGCGGCTTCTTCGAACTTCATCACTGGTCTCGACTTGAATTTCCAAAAGGGCTGATCTGGCCCTCCACTGTAATCCCACTTATCGATGTAAATGGTGTTACTGCCCAAACTTTGCACTTCACTTTGGATGTTGCGTTCTAAGCTGTTCACAGCAGCCAATACACCTATGATGCAGAATATACCAAATGCCACCCCAATTAAACTAAGGCTGGTACGCATTTTGTTTTCTTTTAATTCCTGCAAGGTTAACCTGAGCGAATTGCTGAGTATGTTGAGTATTTTTGGCATGCCTCAAAGTTATGCGGAATATTGGAAAATGGAACTGATTGTATGTTGAACGGTTTTATTGGCTTTTGTGCTACAAATTCCAACGCTGGCAACCCTCTTTGAAGCTTCGGCTTCAACAACTATCTTTGCGCACTTTATGAGTTACAAAGAAGAAATAAACAGACGTAAAACCTTTGCCATCATCTCTCACCCGGATGCTGGCAAAACCACCCTTACAGAAAAATTCTTGTTGTTTGGAGGAGCCATTCAAACAGCCGGTGCCGTTAAAAGCAACAAAATTAAAAAACATGCTACGAGCGATTTCATGGAAATTGAACGCCAGCGTGGTATTAGTGTGGCCACCAGTGTAATGACCTTTGAATATGGCGGTCACCTCATTAACTTATTGGATACACCGGGACACAAGGATTTTGCGGAAGATACCTACCGCACGCTCACTGCTGTAGACAGTGTAGTATTGGTGATAGATAGCGTGAATGGGGTAGAGGACCAGACTAGAAAATTGATGGAAGTAATTGCCATGCGCAAAACGCCGGTGATCGTGTTTATCAATAAGATGGATCGGGATGGTAAAAACCGTTTTGATTTGCTCGAAGAAATTGAAAAAGAATTGCACATCCAGTTGCACCCTATGACTGTTCCCATCAACAGCGGAAAAGAATTCAAAGGGGTATACGATTTGCACGAAAAAAGTTTGGTACTCTTTACTGCAGGTACAAAAGCCAACGACGAAGATGTGGTGAACATCAGCGATTTGAACGATAAAGTCTTGGATGCTAAAATTGGAGAAAGAGATGCAACTATATTGAGGGAAGATGTAGAGTTGATAGACGGTGTGTACGGCGAATTGAATGAAGCCGATTACCTGAGCGGAAACATCGCTCCTGTATTTTTTGGAAGTGCGGTGAACAACTTCGGCGTGAAGGAAATGTTGGATACTTTCATTCGCATTGCACCCACACCAAGACCAAGACACACCACCACAAGGGACATCAAGCCAGAAGAACCAAAATTTAGTGGATTTATTTTTAAAATACATGCCAACCTCGATCCAAAACACCGAGACAGAATTGCCTTCTTAAGAGTTTGCAGCGGTAAGTTTGCTCGCAACACTTATTACAAACATGTTCGGTTAGAAAAAGACGTTCGTTTCAGCAATCCTTATAGTTTTTTGGCTCGACAAAAAGATGTGATCGAAGAAGCCTATCCCGGTGATGTGGTGGGTTTGTTTGATACGGGTAATTTTAAAATTGGTGACACACTCACAGAGGGAGAGCAGTTTTTTTTCACAGGTATTCCTAGTTTTTCTCCGGAAATTTTTAAGGAAGTGGTAAACAAAGATCCAATGAAAACCAAACAGCTTGAAAAAGGATTGTTGCAACTCACAGATGAAGGGGTGGCGCAGTTGTTCACACAGTTTGGCGGCAATAAAAAAATAATTGGTTGTGTGGGTGAGCTTCAGTTTGAAGTAATTCAATACCGTTTGTTACAGGAATACGGCGCCTCTGTGCAAATGAATAGTTTGCCATTTTACAAAGCCTGCTGGATCACCAGTAAAGACCTCAAAAAGTTAGAAGATTTCACCCGATACAAACAAGCCAATATTGCAGAAGACAAGGATGGTCATCTGGTGTACCTGGCCCAAAGCGAATGGTTCCTCAACACAGAAATTAGCAACAATCCCGACATTGAGTTTCACTTCACCAGTGAGATTCATAAATAATTACAGCCGATTGTAATTATCCTTTACAATCCAGTATAATTGGCTGGGGTAATTTTTTTTAATTCCTTTTTAAGTTCAGTAGAAATTTTAAGCGAGCTGATAAAACGGTGAATGGCTTTTTTATCAATGGCGCCTTTGCCCCTAGTGAGTTCTTTCAGGGCCTCATATGGCATTGGGTAATGCGCTCTTCTTAAAACGGTTTGAATGGCCTCTGCTACTACTGCCCAGTTTTGCTCAAGGTCGGCCTTAATTTTTTTTTCATTCAGGATCAGCTTTCCCAACCCTTTGTGGATGGCTTTTGTAGCAATTTGAATATGTGCTATCGGCACACCTATATTTCTTAATACGGTGCTATCGGTCAAATCTCTTTGTAGTCGGGAAATAGGCAATTTGCCTGCAAGGTGTTCCAAAATGGCGTTGGCGATACCGAGGTTACCTTCTGCATTTTCAAAATCGATGGGGTTTACCTTGTGTGGCATGGCGCTGCTACCCACTTCCCCTTTTTTGGTTTGCTGTTTAAAATAATCCATGCTGATGTAAGACCATACATCCCGGCATAGATCGATCAATATATTGTCGATTCTTTTGATGGCATCAAAATGTGCAGCAAGGGTATCATAATGTTCTATTTGTGTGGTGTACTGCTGGCGTTGCAATCCCAATTTGGTCTCTACAAATTCGTCGGCAAATTTTATCCAATTGTATTTGGGGTAAGCCACGTGGTGTGCGTTGAAATTACCCGTAGCGCCTCCAAATTTAGCGGTAAAAGGGATGTAGCTGAATAGTTGAATTTGATTTTCGAGCCTTTCTACAAACACCAGTAATTCTTTGCCAAGGCGGGTGGGGGAAGCGGGTTGTCCGTGCGTGCGAGCCAGCATGGGTATATCTTTCCACAGTTGGGCAAGTTTGTATAATTGTTGTTGCAGGTTGATGATGCCGGGAAGGTATTCGTTTTCTACAGCGTCTTTCCACAACATGGGAACTGCAGTGTTGTTGATGTCTTGAGAAGTGAGACCGAAGTGAACCCATTCTTTGTTGGCGCCTGCACCCAATTCATCTAATTTCGATTTCAAAAAGTATTCTACAGCTTTTACGTCGTGGTTAGTGATTGCCTCCGTTTTTTTGATGACTTCGGCATCTTCAACAGAGAAATTTTCAACGATCTCCAACAACTGCTGGTTCAACTTTAGATTGTTTTTAAAAAACTTCTTTTCTCCCAATAAAATGAAATATTCCACTTCTACTCTGAGTCTGTATTTGATGAGGGCATATTCTGAAAAATACGCAGAAAGCGATTCAGTGGCTTTTTGATAACGACCGTCGATAGGAGATACTGCCAACAATGAAGATACTTGCATGTTTATAGTTGAGATTAAAGTAATTTTGCGCAAATTTAAATGAAAGGCATTGGAAAGAAAAATTAGGGTTGGGGCAGTGAGTTATTTGAATACCAAACCATTGGTGTATGGTTTTGAAAATGGGATGATGAAGGAGGAGATAGATTTGCTTTTTGATTACCCTGCCAACCTGGCTCAAATGTTATTGAACGACCGCATCGACGTAGGATTGATACCCGTTGCTGTATTGGGTAAATTAAAAGAATACCATATCATTTCAGATTATTGTATTGGAGCCAGTAGACCCGTTGCCAGTGTATGTTTGTTCAGTGAAGTACCAATTGAAGAAATAGAAGAAATTTTACTCGATTACCAAAGCAAAACTTCTGTTGCCCTATTAAAAGTATTGTTAAAAGAATATTGGAAGATTCATCCACGATTGATAGAAGCCAATGCTGATTTTCAACACAACATCAACGGAACTACTGCAGGATTGGTGATTGGCGACAGGGCATTGCTGCAACGCCAACATTCTACCTATATTTTCGACTTGGCAGAAGCTTGGCAAACAATGACGAGATTGCCCTTTGTTTTTGCAGCTTGGGTAGCCAATAAACAACTTTCTTCTACTTTTATAACATCCTTCAATAAGGCCACTGGTGCTGGGTTACAGCAGATAGATAAGATTGTTGCTACCCTTAATTTTCCTGCTTACGACATGCATCAATATTACCATAATAATATTGATTACTATTTAGACGAGCAAAAGCGCGCTGCCATTCAATTGTATCTATCAAAAATGGGTTAGCATCCAATGAATGCCGTTGGCTACTTCTCGCAACTTAAATGCTAAGTATGTATCTGAAAATAAGTAGTGTAAAACATTGGATATCGATTTTATCTTCTCGATTTAGGCGTTATTTTCAATAAAAGGTTTTTCAAAACCGGTTTAAAATCAGGAGAAATATTCCTGTAATATATAAGTAAAACTAAAAGTACAATAAAAATGGATGTGCGCGATATCAATCCCAAAAGACCCTCCATACTTGCCAATAATGTGTTTACTAAAAGGTAGAACAATACAGCAGCAACAATAATTTCAACCGTTTTAATGGAGAATGGTTGTAGTGCAAATTTCTTCCACAAGAACCAAAATCGGATGGCATTGTAAATGCTAAATGATATTAAATTGGCTACGGCCGGTCCAACCAAACCATATTTGACCGTTAAATAATAACTCAAAGGAATAATCAGCGCGGTAAGTAAGAGGCTTGTCCACAACTCAAATCGCCAGTATGTGGAAGTGGCAATGATTTGTGCATTTACGCCCGTTCCCGTTTCTATTATTGCTGTAACCCCCAATAAAAAAAATACCCATTTTGCTTGTAAGTAATCTGGGTTGATGTTGAAGAACCGGATGGCTTGTTCATAATTGAGCCAAATACAAAAAAATACCAATAATGAAAAACAAAGCAGGTTGATGGAAGACCGGTTGTAAATGCGACTGATCTCTTTGTGGTTTTTTTCCTTCCATGCCCGAGCTAGAATGGGGATGGTGATAGCGAGCATGCTTCTAAATGGTGCATGCATCAAAGCAATCATATAGGAAGCAAATCCGAAAACGCCCACGGCTTTTAAATCTATCCTTGCAGCTAGTACCAAGGCGTCAATGCTGCCTCTCAGTGTTCCCACAATTATTACAAAGTAGGTGAGTATTAAAATGGCGAAAATCTTTTTTCTAAATTTTCGAGTTACACGACTTAATTTAAAACTGATCCACAATTTTCCTTCATAGTGCAGGTGTAACGCAAGAATAGTAGTGATGACAGCGTACTGAAAACAAAATAGTATTATAAAAGTATGGAAACTGATGACATTGAATACTTTCAGAAGGATGATAATTGTGGAATAAAAACGAAGCATCGTTTCTTTTAATACACTTGTAACTACACCCTTATGAAAGCCGTAAGAGTAGGACTCTAATACCATAAACAACATGATGAAAAATCCAAAGGGTAGGGTCCAGTAAAAATATTCGACCAATAGGGCGGAGTTTCCACTAAATTTTTGTAATATAACAGGCTCCAAAACGAATACACCAATGGCTGTTAGTAAGAAGCCTACTAATGAAACCAACAAAGCAATGGATAAAAGATCATTGTTTTTGTTGGGAAGATTGTCTTCGTAATAAGGGAAAAATTTGTAAAGGTAGCTGGTAACACCAAAAGTTGAGAATGCAGCAACAAGCAAACCCACTTGAATCAAACCTTGGGTAAGACCATACTCATCTGTTTGAAACCAGTTTTTGTGTGTAAGAAAATAAGTGTTGATGGCACCTAGCACAAATCCAGCATAAATCCAGATAATCGCTTTGATGCTTCTTTTCCTTATTTCTGACATTGTGCTTTATAAGTGTTCCCGGTTATTGTATCCGTGTTGTGGCACGAAAATATTAATAATAAGGTATAAACTATTTTTCTTCTGAAATATTCATACCAAATGCATAAAATATTGCCAAAAGCGGTTGGTGAGGTAAATGTATATCTCAAAAAAAGCAGCTAAATACCATAGTGTATTCCTGCTTTTACATTTTTATTTTAAAGAGTTGATTGCGCTTATTCTGTTGTTGTAGCTTCTTCTGCAACGGGATCAGCCTCAACAGTAATTTCTTCTGCTTTGTAATTGATGTGCAGTTTAAAATCATTACTCATAAAAAAACTGTAGTTGCCAGCAAGCAATAATCTGCTTGCATTGTTGTCTTCCTGCAGTACGGTAGCCAGTTCTTTGGCCAATGGAGCGTGTTTGGTGAGAGAATTAATTCTGCCTTTATTGAATTCGAGATCAGAAAAACTGTATTTGATTTTTCTACCACCGGCGGCTCTTTCAAAATCGGTGAGATTCATAGAAAGTACTTGTTGTTCAGCATTGGTTTTTTTGAGCAGCAAAATGATAATAGGAAGATATTTCTTCCAGGTTTGTGTAAACATGGCAATTGGTGTTAATATTTTAAATAGAAAAAAGGGCCGAAGCCCTGTATCAATTAGATTCTGTTAGTCTAACAAATTCTGCACCATTGTAAATACGTGCGAGATTGCCATCTTTTGTTTTTTCCCATTCTGCAGCTCTTGTAGCGGGTACGATACGCCAGAAGTTTTTCATTCGTAGTTCATCATAATCATTCGTGCGAATAAAAACACCTTTCAATGTACTTCTTTGTTTGAAATGAATGTTAACCGGTGTGCTCTTCTGAGATTTGGTCTCTACAAATTTTTGAATCAATTCGTTGGTCATGTTGTAAAATTTTGATGGTATAAATTAGAGCTTTCGCTCAGGTAATGGTTGCTTACCAGCGGTTAGATGCCGGGCGGTCTGTTTTTGGACGTGCTTCTACTACGTTCATGGTTCTTCCGTCTCTGCTACTGCCATTCAATGCTTCTATGGCGTTATTTGCTTCAGCATTATCGGGCATCTCTACAAATGCAAAACCTCTGCTTTGATTGGTCATTTTTTCTGTGATGACTTTCGCGGAGCTAACAGTGCCATATCCGGCAAACAATTCTTGTAAATCTGCATCTTGTACAGAAAACCCCAAATTTGAAACATAAATGTTCATTTAATAAAAGTATTATATGTGGTAAATACTTGAGCGGGGCTGGTGTAATAATAACGAGTGAAGGAGAGAGAAGATTATATACTTACAAGAGTGCAACTCAAATGATCTTGGTGAAGATAGGGTTTTTTTGCCAATATAAGGAATCTTAAGTACGACTCACACACCCAGGGCTTTGTACTTCATTAGATGTGCAGCTCATAAGCTGTTATCCAAATAATGCTTTCGAAGTTTGTATCCCAACAACCAATTTTAACTTTCAAAATATTCTCTACGTGTACTAGGTATTTACGTTTTTGCTTTTATTTTGATGGGCTTCCGTACAATTACTTCAGATCCTTCTGCTAAAAAAACAGAATGCGGCGTAACCCCCTCTATGAATGTTGCGAAAGCGGGTCCGTACAGCTTTTTGATATCAGCATCAAGTATTGCATTTTTTACTGGATAAATCTGCCAGCTAGGATGCTCTACAGCGTACTCAATAGTGGTTTGTTCATTTAGTTTGTTGTAGCCCAAATAGTGTTCCAAAACAAACCATGCTGCTGTTTCAGGTTGTAAGGGTATGGTTTGTTTATCCGCAACAATTTTCATTCGGTTCCATCGGGTAGCCATTTTTTTCCATTCAAAAGATACTTCAATTTCATCTTCACTCAGGGTAATATGGTGTTTCATTTTGGCGGTGCTGTAATGTTCATTGTACAGCAAATTAGCCGTGAAGCTGATGAGCGGTTTCGGAACAATTTCGGAAATAAAACCAACGCCTCTTTTCCAACTGTTTCTATCAAAGTGTTTGATGTAATATCGAAGGTTCACTTCTTCAAATTCTGTGTGAAATGGCCAAGCGATACCCATCACTTTGGTTTTACAGAACATAAAACCTACTACACTCACCAGCGCTTTGCCTTCAAACAAATCTAATTCCGTAAAGGGTGGAAGATGGGGTCGTAAAACCGCTGGGTCTACTTCATAATTAATCATTACCAAATTTTCCCAACGGGCAGATAAGAACAAAGATGTTTTACTCATAAGGTTGTGGTGGGTTGATCGGGTTTCGCATATGCGAAACGATTGATAAGTGAACATTGATAATAACCGTCAATTCCTAAACTACAAATACTTCCTGCGCGCTCAATAGATATAAAACCATCTTTTTGAATGATGTGTTCATCTTCTATAAAAACATCTCTGATAGCGCCTATCACCAAAAAAGTGTCGTTTTGTTTTATTGGAACAATTTCTTCTAGTTGCATGCAGTACTGTATACTGCTCTCCTTTACAAAGGGAGGGCGCAGTTGTTGTTTGTACTCAATACTCAGGCCTGTGGCATCGAACTCATTATCTTCCAGCGGGTATTTTGCGCTGGTTTGATGCGCTTTTTCTAAAATAGATGAGTGGATGTGGTTCATACTGTACCATCCTGTGTCTTCAATATTTTGAAGGGTATGTGGTGAAGCAGTTCTTGGTCTGTTGATGAATCCCACCAAAGCTGGATCTGCACCTATATGAACGATGTTGCTAAAGATGGCCAAGTTTGGCTGCTGGTTTTTGTTGATGCTCGCAATCAAAGTAGCACTCTTGAATCCACTCAAACTGTTGATGAAATTACTCCTGTAAAATCTTTCCCAAGATTGAACCTCGCTTGATGAAAAATGTATCATGAAATGCTTTTCTGGAATTATTAACAGCAAGCAAGTGAAAATGTTGTAAAAATAAATGCGAGTTAGAGGTCTGTTTTCTTAAACAAATTAATATGTGGAAAAGAAATCGTAAAAAAAAATGAAAATATATGTTTAAATATTTTATAGAATTTATAATAAAAATTAAACAAATAAAGCTTTGTTTATCTTTATATAAAATATTGTATTTAATTATTAAACACTTATTTCAAAAATTTTTGCAATTTGCCAACATAAATCCACCAAATCTGTTTAACATTGTACTTCTAAATTCAACTTATTAGCTTGCGATTTTACACCCACAACAATCATTTATTAAATTTAAACCAAGATGAACATGTTTAACACACTGCTAGAGATTAAAGCAATCTCAAATTTCAATTATGAAGCATTCACGTTTTTCATCGGATGCATGGCCATGTTGGCTGCTTCGGTGTTTTTCTTTTTCGAAGTTTCTAATACAGAAAAAAAATGGCGTACTTCTGTATTAATTTCTGGTATCATTACTTTTATCGCTGCTGTTCACTATTACTACATGAGAGATTACAATCTTGCAATGCATCACATAAATGAAGCAGCGGGTTTAAAAAAAGGAATGGATGGTTATGTACCTGAATCACCAGTATTTTTCCGTTATGTTGACTGGATCTTGACTGTGCCTTTAATGTGCGTAGAATTTTACTTGATCACCAAAAAAGCAGGTGCAAAAATTGATTTACTTTGGAAGTTGATCTTTGCATCAGTTGTAATGTTAATTACTGGTTACATCGGTGAAGCTATTTATGGTAGCGAAACACAAAGCTGGATCTGGGGTCTAATAAGCGGTCTTGCTTACTTCTACATCGTATACCTTGTTTGGTTTGGTGAAGTTGCAAAATTGGCTAACGATGCAGGACCTGCAGTTGCTAGAGCAAACAAAGCTTTGGCTTGGTTCGTACTAGTAGGTTGGGCTATCTATCCAATTGGATACATCGCTGGTACCGCAGGTGGTTTGTTTGGTTTCCAAGTGTTAGAAGGTGTTTCTTTAGACATCGTGTACAACATCGGTGATGCCATCAATAAAATCGGCTTCG
>JBIIPY010000157.1:0-3412 GCA_044342365.1 Ferruginibacter sp.
TTGGAACTTTTTCATTTTACACACGATGAAATATTTTTAGCTTTTTTTTCTGCAGCCCTTGAATTTTGTTGCTTTTTTTCAAGAAAAAGTAAATAAGCCCGCGGCAGGCGTGTCTTAACTTCCGAAGCAAAATAAATTTTCCTTCGGAAAAAAAATTGCCACAAAGTCTCAAAGACACAAAGGGTTTATTCCTTCGGAATAAATATAGGACGTAGTCTACTGCTTTTCCAAAACGGCTTTAAATCTGGTGAGATGTTTCGTCATCAACGCACTACAGAGACCAATCTGGACCTCAGAAAAAATTGCGCTAATAAAAAAGAAATACAACAAACAGCTGAATACACGTTTATACTTGAGTAAAACCGAATACTTAGTAGACCTTAATTTTATAGCTTTAATTGCTCCACTGCTTTTATAAGCAATTCATCTTTACCTGCTTTTATTCCTTCTACCGTTCGCTTTACTTCGATATCTGGCACTATCCCTACACGTTGTGTTTCGGTGTCATCGGGATTTAAGATACTGATGCCACTAAACATGGTATATAAGTTACCGGGTAAATACAATCCAGATACATTGCCATCGGCGCCTGCAGTAGTGCTTCCCATCACGATGGCATTTGGGGCCCTGCGAAATGCCATGGAATGAAATTCTGCTGAACTTTGCGTTTGTTCATTTACCAGAATTACAACCTTCCCCTTAAAGTATTGCGGATTTTTTTTACCTGCATAAATAGGCTCCTTAATATTAAACATGCCTGGGTATTGCAAACTCCCAACAGGGATTTTTGTAAACATGGTGCGTTTGGGTAAAAGCTTACCGGCAATGGCGTAAAGGGCAAAGCTTGAAGGATATTGTCTGCAGTCTATCACAAGGCCTTTGGCCGATTTAAATAGGTTGAAAACACTGTCTACCTGCGATAGTTGAATGGTTCCCAAGTTGAGGTAACCAATGCCTGGTTCAATAAAAAAGACAGTGCTGTCTTGTTGATGGCTGTAATCTGGTTGATACCAATCAGCTATTTTTTTTGGCGAAGATCTAAACAATGTTGTCTCTAATGGTTGGTTGTTGCGTGTAATTGTTAGCCTTGCGGTGGAGTCATTCCCTCTCAAAAGAAACATCGCCAAATCTCTCAACTGTGTTGGTAAATTAGATGCAGGAAGATTGGGTAATTTTTCTTCAATAATATCATTTACGGCTTTGCCATTTATTGAATTGATTACATCACCAAATTGTAAATTGCTTTGTACGGCTAAAGTGGGCAGAATGATTTTTGACACAACTGGCGAATTGCCTACAAAGCTGAGTTTAACAGGAGGGTACAATTTGCCCTTTACCGAATCCAATACTTTATTACTACCCCAGATGTTGGCATGTGTATCATGTATGCGGCCAATCAATTGCTGCGTGGTTAAGGTATATGCTGTGGTATTTTGTGCTTCTACCATTTTGGGGATGAACTCAAGTAATACAGTTTTCCAGTCCTCTCCAATCAGGTGTTTGTAGGGGAACCAGTATTGTATGATGTTCCAGTAACGGAACAAGCCAAGCAGTCTGTATCCAGCATCTGGATAGTTGAATTGGCCATAGCCGGGTTCATGTTTTATTACTGGATTTAATACGCCAGGGCTTAAATCCATGTAATAATTCACTCCTTGGTGTCTGTTTATTTTGATGTTGTGTAAGGTTGCTGAAAGAGCTTCACCCAATATTTCCTTATCGTAGATCCATTCCAGATCGGGTTTGTAAATTGCTTTGTCTAAATCCTTTTCTGTGCAGTTTTTACAAACCTCGGGTGAAGGATATTTGTTGATCCATCTTAACAACAACTGATGTTGATCTTGTGAGTTGGTCGCCGCCAAAAAGGCTGGTAAAAAACGAAACAATTCATAATCCCAGTTCACATTTCCTTTGGCAATGTAGGGATGATAGTATTTAAGAAAACCCCAAACCTTTGCCAGTTGGGCTAGTCCAGTCTGTTGTATAGGAGTAAGAGATGTTAGTGATATTCCAGAACCTTTTACAAACGCTTCATTGTCTTTAGAAGCGGGGTATATTTTTTTCGGATTTTTTATGGCTTTAGCCAAAGGTTGATAATCAACTGTAATATTCAAATCATCTGCCCACACTTTGCCTGTGCCATTTATCAGAAATCCAAATCGGATAGTGTGTGCATCTTCCGGAATAGTAATATTGCTAGTATATTCTTTCCAATCTGTAGTTCCTTTTAAATTGTTTTGTGGATAGTTTACAAGCGTAAGTAGTTTTTCTTTTTCATTGTCGATCCTTAACCACAATTGTGCATAGCCTGTTACATTTTCTGTTTTTAGCCAACCACTGAATTGCAGTTTTTCACCCTCAAAATTAACTGGGATAACAATGCTGATGGGTGTAAACTTTGTGGCGGTATCTGTGGGCCTTCTTTCTATACTCAGTGATTGTTTGCCGCTGTGTTTTATGTTGGTATCAACATCAAACAGGGGTCCATAGTAGGAGGGCCCGCTTTTGCGGTTCCACATCAACAGCGTGTCTGTGCCGGGTTTAAAACTTTCGAATCCAAAATTAAATTGCGCGGTAGCGGCTGAATAAATAAAACATGCAACAATTAGTAGGGTATTTTTTATCATCATTTTTGATTTGATGTTGGATGATTGAATTTCGGGATATTATTTGAAATTATCTGCAAATGTTTTGTAGAGGAGGAGAGGCTTCGATCCTTGGGTTATCTTATGTCGTTAATGCTGTTAATTGTATGGTCATCCAAGTTACTATTTAGGCTTCAAACTTAAAATGTCCTATTGAGTTGAGCTACGCTTAATCAAATCTTTAATTCTAATATTACTTTTCCATCCTTTTATTTGTTTTTCTCTTTGCATAGCATCGGCTTTGCTTGCAAATTGTTCAGTATGCACGACTTTCCAATCTTTTGCTTTTGCTGTGAAACCTTTGTGATCAGATAAGTGCATTTGTAAACGTGTATGAATATGTAGGCTAGTGTATCCAATGTAGAATCTATCAAGTGAAGCTGAATATAGAATGTAGGTAGTAAACATACATAAAAAAAGAGACTACTTTCCTCTTGTGGTTTGTGAGCATGTTAGGTTCAAGCTAAAACCTTCCAGACCTGTGGTCGGGATGCTCTATTCAATTGAGCTACGCTTTAGTTTAAAAACAAGATGATTAAAGTTAAAAATTTTATTTGTAACGTAAACGTCCTAAAATAAAAAAGCCCCTATTGTAAGGGGCTTGTTAGTGACCGCGTTAGGATTCAAACCTAAAACCTTCTCATCCGTAGTGAGATGCTCTATTCAGTTGAGCTACGCAGCCATTTTATTTAATTCTATTCAGTGGAGCTTAGCAGCTCCATTTCAATTTATCTATGTAACTCAAACCTTAAAACCTTCCCGACCTG
>JBIIPY010000158.1:0-3395 GCA_044342365.1 Ferruginibacter sp.
CGGTAGCGCAGGCAGGGAAAGAGGGAGAAGGAAGTGAATTTATTATTCTATTACCTGTTTAATCTATTCCGCAGAACTATTCTGCGGAATTATACCGATTGGACAAACAATATAGTCCAATGTCGGCTATCGCCTCATTGTACTATTTGTTTGATACCATCGGCATTTACTCCCGAAAGCATTCGGGATAAGATTTATAAAATATTGGCATATTATATAAATCACATTGGTATTACATAATCGAATATCTTGTTTATGAAATAAAATGAAGTACAAATGAAGAAGCAAGAAAAAAAGCAACCCGAATTATTTGAACAAGTAGCTGCCATTATCCTTGCTGCCAGAAAATCGGTTGTTCGCCATACAAATAGTACAATGGTTGCCACTTATTTTTTAATAGGCAGGCAAATTATTGAACATGAACAAGCCGGTAATAAAAGAGCACAGTATGCTAAAAACATTCTTCCCTTATTAAGTGAGCAATTAAAAAAACAATTTGGTAAAGGCTTTTCCGTGGATAACCTAGAGAATATGAGGAAGTTTTACCTGCTGTATTCAATTTCCGAGAACGGTTCTCGGAAATTGAAAATGCGAAATTTTGACTTGCCTGTTTTCACCCTCGGCTGGTCCCACTACCTTATTCTTTGCCGCATAAAAGATGAAGCCGAACGGAAGTTTTATGAAATTGAAGCCACCAACAATGACTGGAATTTAGAAGAACTTCAACGCCAAATAAATAGTTCGTTATACGAAAGATTAGCCTTAAGCAAAAATAAAAAGAAGGTGATAGAACTTTCTAAAAAAGGTCAGATAATTCAACAACCTAAAGACCTTATAAAGAACCCATACATTCTTGAGTTTTTAGGGCTGGAAGAAAAACCATTTTATTCTGAAACGGACTTAGAAACGGCTATCATTAACGAGATTGAAAAATTTATGCTGGAGCTGGGCAAGGGGTTTTTCTTTGGCGGTAGGCAGGTAAGGTTTACGTTTGATGAAAAGCACTTTTTTGTTGACCTTGTTTTTTATAACCGACTGCTGAAATGCTTTGTAATTATTGACCTTAAAATTGGGGAACTAGCGCATGGCGACCTAGGGCATATGCAGATGTATGTAAATCATTACAACAGAAATGTAAAAACTAAAACCGAAAACCCAACTATTGGAATTATTATTTGCAAAAGCAAAAGTGATGCGGTGGTAGAAATTACTTTGCCTAAAAATCAAAAACAGATTTTTGCAAGCCTGTATAAATTATACCTGCCATCAAAAGCAGCTTTAAAGAAACTGATTGATAAAAAATAAACGAAAACTAAGATTGTTTTTATGAATAAAATTCTCGAAAAAATATTTCAGCCATTTTTTACTACCAAACCAAGGGGGCAGGGAACGGGTTTGGGATTGAGTTTAAGTTATGACATAGTTAAAGCGCATGAAGGAGAATTGAGAGTTGAGACAAAAGAGGCGATTGGAACTGAGTTTATTATTCAATTACCTATAATCAGTTAATCAGTATACATCCAATCAAATTTATATACATGAAAAATACGCTCCTTTGTATAATTTGTAGTTTTGTTTGCTCTAGCTTTTTATATGCTCAGGATACCATTACATTATCTCCAAAAGATTATGAAGATGTGGAAGAAATATATCCTGCCAAAAAGCAGGGATGGTTGTTTAAACAAGGAAGCGATACCACTTGGGCAAGAAAAGACCTTGACGTATCTACCTGGAAAAAATTCAGACCGGTAGATATTAATGCGAGCATGGTAGACGCAAATGGTGTATTTGAAGGCTGGTTTAGAGCTTATATAAAAATTGATTCAACTTTTGGTGACATTATGCTTTATGCATTTTTTAATTCTTACGCGGCGCAAGACTTATTCATCGATGGGAAATTAATACTATCATCCGGAAATACAGGTTTCAATAGCAAACCCTATCGAGAAAATTTAAAAATATATCAAAGTCTGAATAAGGTTCATTTGTCACAATTGTTACCGGGTTCTATTCATTTAATTGTATGGCATATAAAAGATACAAAGGCTTCGCTATTAAATGCAACAAAATTAAAAGGCGAACTGTTAGGCGTTCATAATCTTTTTGAAATTGTTTCTGCAGATTTTAATGAATGGTCAGTTGCAAGGCACTACTTTTTGAACAGTACATTAATTGCCAGCAATAGTATACTATTCGTGCTTTTTATTTTATTCTTTCTTTTGTGGCGTTTAAATAAATCGGAAAAGAATCTACTTGACTTTACGATTTTTATAGGTGTTTTTTTTCTTTTAATGTCAAATCAAAACTATTTTAGATCTATATGGTATCCAGTAGATCTCTCATATTCTTCTGAGGTAAAATTTTCTGTCATTCACATGTTAATGTATACTTTTTTATTTAGTTATACTACAATTATAGTTTCAAAGCTTTTTGATCACAAATACAGTTTTATTGGAAAGTGGTTTGTACTTGGGTCAATAGTTATTTTTCCGCTGTTTTTTTTTAATATTATAAAAACACCATTTCAAGTAAATATTGAAAACATATTTATAATAATAATATTTATTTCTCTTGCCTATTTTATTATTACTTCAAGAAAAAAAATTGATAAAAACAATAGGATTATTGTTGGGGGAATTATAGCTGTTATCTTTTTTCAACTCCTTATCCAAATTACTTCAGCTGATGCAATTTATCGTTATAAAATGTTTTTTACATTATTGTTTTTAAGTGGTATTTCCTTTCCTATTTCACTTTTGATATATGTTGCTGTTCGGTTTAAAGCTATTTTAACGGAAGTGCAAAACAATGCGAATACAATTGTTCGATTATCAGAAGAAAAAAGAATACAGGCCGAGAATCAACAAAAAGTATTAGAAAATGAAGTGGCCAAACAAACAGTGGATTTACGTAACTCTTTGAATGAACTCAAAGCCACCCAAAGTCAGCTCATTCAATCCGAAAAAATGGCATCGCTTGGAGAACTCACTGCGGGTATTGCTCATGAAATACAGAACCCGTTAAATTTTGTAAATAATTTTAGTGAAGTAAGTACTGAGTTAATTGGTGAATTGGTTGAAGAAGTTGATAAGTGCAATTATGATGAAGTAAAGGCTATTGCAACTGATGTTGTTGCTAATCTGGAGAAAATAAACCACCATGGTAAACGCGCCGATGCCATTGTAAAAGGCATGCTGCAGCATAGCCGAACAAGCAGCGGGCAAAAAGAACCAACGGATATCAATGCCTTGTGCGATGAATATCTTAGGTTGTCTTATCATGGCATGAAAGCAAGAGATAATTCCTTTGAAGCTTCATTTCATTTCGAGCCGGATAATTCTTTTCCCAACATAAATGTGGTGCCGCAAGATATAGGGCGTGTATTACTGAACCTG
>JBIIPY010000015.1:0-39518 GCA_044342365.1 Ferruginibacter sp.
ACAGGGGTAACATTGTTTTCATTTTTACATCACTCTTCAATATTTTCTTAACGCAATTTTTCCTGAGGCCCGGATTTGTCTCCGTAGTGCGTTGATGACATAACACCCTACAGTTGTTCGAGGCTCAATAAACTCCGGACTACTCTAATGCCTAATTTGGCCGCCGTCGGGACTTCGACCCACGGCATATGAATTTCTATAAAAAGAATTTTTTATTTTTTTTCTCTATCGCCTGCCTCTGGCTTATGTCTGAACCATGATTTACATGATTATAAGATTGCCTTGATTTCTTAACGCAATTTTTTCGAAAAGCCCAGATTGGTATCCGTAGTGCGGTGTTGACGAAACACCTCCCAGTTTTGATAATGTTTTTAAAGCAGTTATTCCTTCGACCTTATTTTTATTCCGAAGGAATAAAACCTTTGTGTCTTCGTGTCTTCGTGGCCTAATAACTTTTGCCGAAGGAAAGCATAATTCGCTACGCAAACTTCTAACCCCTTTTCTGGCGCATTGTGTTTGGCTTTAGCCGGCCACATGTGTCTATTGATTCGTCCCGTTTAGAAAGGGAATTCAGAAAAACGTGCATGTTAAACCAAGCACTATTTTTTGCATTGCAACACAGAGATCCACTACAGCGAAAGAAATTATTTTAAGGAAGAAATTTTAAAACTTATTTCTTTTTGTCGCCTGCCGCGGGCTCTTCTACTTTTTCTTGAAAAAAAGTAGCAAAATTCAAGGGCTGCAGAAAAAATTTGCTCATAAATGTCTCGTCGGGAGTAAAATGAAAAAGTCACAACGGTTGTGCAACACCGAGCTATGTGCGACTTACCAACTAAGTACTTATCCAAACAGGGGTAACATTGTTTTCATTTTTACATCACTCTTCAATATTTTCTTAACGCAATTTTTCCTGAGGCCCGGATTTGTCTCCGTAGTGCGTTGATGACATAACACCCTACAGTTGTTCGAGGCTCACGAAACACAGGGATCCGCTTCAGCATAAGAAAATATTTTTAAGAAGAAATTTTAAAACTTATTTTATCGCATGCGGCGGGCTTCTCATCTTTTTCTTGATAAAAAGATGGAAAAATCAAGGACTGCCGCAAAAAATGATTCAAAAATAGGCTTCCAAAACTTTCAAAAAATACTGAAAATACAATACCTTTGTGCCATTAACTTAATCAAAATGAAATTAGTAATCATAGGTGGCGGATTCGGTGGACTCCGATTGGCCCGGAAACTCAGCAATCAAACTGGCTTCGACATTACCCTGATAGACCGTTACAACTACCACCAGTTTCAGCCTTTGTTTTATCAAGTGGCAACTGCGGGACTCGATGCCAGTAATATTTCTTTTCCACTAAGAAAAGTATTTCACAACAGCAAAAATGTGAGCATCCGCATGGCAGAAGTTACTGCTATAGATACACAAAACAACATCGTGCACACCAGCACAGGTGATGTGACTTACGATAACCTGGTTATTGCAACCGGAGCTGATACCAATTTTTTTGGAAACAGCAACATGGAAGCTTATGCTTTCCCCATGAAAAGTACCACAGAAGCACTCCAATTGCGCCACCGCATTCTACACAATTTCGAAGATGCACTCACTGTTTCCGACCCACTGAGTTTGCAGCGCATCATGAACATTGTAGTAGTAGGTGCGGGCCCTACAGGTGTAGAACTCAGCGGCGCCATTGCAGATATGAAACGTTATGTGTTGCCCAAAGATTACCCAGAGTTAGATTTTTCGATGATGAACATTTACCTGCTCGAGGCTGGCCCAAAAACCTTGGGTACGATGAGCGAAAAAAGCAGCAGCCAATCGCAACAATACCTGAAGCGTTTAGGCGTAACCGTTAAAACCAATACCCTCATTAAAGATTACGATGGTAAAACCGCTACCATGCAGGATGGCAGTACTATAGAAACGGCGATGGTAATTTGGGCGGCAGGAGTAAAAGGCAACGTACCCACCGGCATCTCTCCAGATTTGATAGCAAAGGGCAACCGCATCAAAACAGATCGTTTTTGTAAAGTAGAAGGCAGCAGCAATGTATTCGCCATTGGTGATGTGGCCTATATGGAAGAGCCTGCTTACCCAAATGGACACCCACAAGTAGCGCCAGTAGCCATTCAGGAGGCTGATATGCTGGTGAACAACCTCAAACGCATACAAATGAAAAGCAATGAAAGCCACTTGCTTCAGTTCGAATACAAAGACAAAGGTGCTATGGCAACCGTAGGAAGAAACCTGGCGGTGGTAGATGTACCCAAACCCAACTTACATTTTGGTGGCATTTTGGCTTGGCTTATCTGGATGGCATTGCACCTGATGCTGATTTTAGGTGTGAAAAATCGGTTCTCTGTATTTCTCAACTGGTTGTATAATTATTTTACGCGCGACCAAAACCTACGCCTAATTTTTAAAGAGTTTTACAAAGGAAAATCGGTAGGAGGAGAGCAATTAGCGGTGAAGTAGGATGCACCATGCAGCAACTAAATAGCCGATAGTGCTTCCAACATCCCCTTAATTTCGGCAGTATCTACACCGAACGACATCAACGATTCGTTCATAGTTGGTTGGTTAAAATCCATTGCAGAGGGTATTTGTTTCCTGGCAGAACTGTGAAATTCTACTGCACCGGTGATAGCAGCTATTTGCGCAATATTTGCAGCATTTACGCCACTTCCAGGCATAATAACAATTCGATTTGCTGCTTGTTCAACCAATAGCTTCAGCTGTTCAGCCCCGTTGAATGCATTGGGCAAGCCGCCAGAAGTAAGAATCCGTTCGCAACCAATTTCAATCACATCTTCCAATGCTTCTAACATAAAATGGGATCTGTCGAAAGCCCGATGAAAAGTTACCGACATAGGATAGGCCATTTGCACCAACTCCCTGCAACGTTTTTTATCAACCCTGCCATCCGACAACAACATACCGATCACCACACCATCACATCCCAAATCTTTACACACTTCCACATCGGCTTTCATCGCATCAAATTCGGCATCACTGTATAAAAAATCACCGCCCCTTGGTCGGATAATTGGAAACAGATCGATGCTCACTGCAGCCCTGGCTGCTTTTATAAAACCATAGGATGGCGTTGTGCCACCTTCAGCGGGGTTATCGCACAATTCAATTCTGTGTGCGCCCGCTGCTGCAGCGGCTATGCAGGCTTCTAGACTGAAACCTATGACTTCTAATATTTTATCCGACATGGTTGATGCAATAATGGTTGTTGTATTTTTCTAATAATTCCTTCCATATTTTGCTCCTGTTACAAAATATGTTTGGCCGATACTACTTTGTTTTCAGTCTTTGTTTTGATGGAATACACAAATCCTTTTTGAATGGCGTAAGCACCTACCTGACCTTTTTTATTGATGGCTAGAAAACCAACCTGTAGGGTTTTTGCTTTTTCCTTATCGCGTTGCACAATACGCTCTACCGCTTTTTTGCAAGCCTTTTCTGGGTGGTATCCCTGCCGCATAAACTCAACCACCAAATGCGTTCCGCAAATCCGAATCACTTCTTCGCCCACACCACTGCTGGTAGCAGCTCCAATTTCATTGTCAACAAAAAGTCCCGCACCCACAATGGGTGAATCGCCTGCTCTTCCATGAAGTTTGAACGCCATGCCGCTGGTGGTTACGGCGCCGCTCAGGTTTCCACTATTGTCTAAAGCCAGCAATCCCATGGTATCGTGATTGGGCGTACCATCATCAAAAAAAGCAGGCGCAAACGGACCATTTTCTTTTTTGTTTTCTATGTTGATGATGGGTTTGTATTCACTTTTTTTCAACCAATCTGCATAGGCTTTTTTGCCCGATTCAGACAGTGCACCACTTTCTAAAGGGAATCCATTTTCTACTGCAAACTGCTGGGCACCTTGGCCCACTAACAATACATGCGGCGTATTTTCCATCAATTTTCTGGCTACTGAAATAGGATGTTTGATACGCTCCAAACCTGCAACAGCACCGCAGTTACTCAAGTGATCCATGATGCAGGCATCCAAAGTTACTTTTCCATCTCTGTCGGGATATCCTCCCAAACCTACACAACAATCAATTTTATTTTCAATGTGTTTAGCACCTGCTTCCACCGCATCCAAAGCACTGCCATTCCTACTCAATATTTGCCATGCTGCTGCATTAACGGGCATTCCACTGTCCCATGTAGAAATCACGATCGGTTTTAACGCAGGCGCAACGAACGAACTGAGCGAAAGTGCTCCAAACCCAATCGAACCAAATTGAAGAAATTTTTTACGATCCATATGTTTCTTTTAATGAGCGGTTGTAAAAGTTGGTCGGTAGCAATAGGCACCGATTCGGTAGATCCATTTTACAAAATCAAATTACAACTCACCTCAAATATACTACTATGAAGCCTTTTTAGTTATACTGTTGGTTTATTAATTAGACCTCAAGCCCAGACAAATTGCTTAAATTTTAAAAATGGAGACCCAGCTTTTTAAGGGAGCTTTTTCTTGCAATAGGCGATGGTAGTTTCGGATATTTTTATCCATATTTCATTCACATTCGACTGCTGCTGCATCCTACTCAATACAAGTAAAGAATAGATTGTGTAACTTGCAAAGACAAACAAGTGTGGCATAGAGCACTGCATACCAGTAGCGTAGCCCCACCGTTCAAATAAAAGATCAAAGTATGAGTACAAAGAAAAAAGGGCCGGCCAAAAAGAAATCAACTTCTCATACATCCATCAAGGGACGTTTAGACATTAGCCGCAGTGGAATGGGATTTGTGATAGTGGAAGGGCAGGAAACAGACATTCTTATAAAACCAAATCATTTTGGCAAAGCATTTCATGGCGATACAGTATTGGTGGAATTGAGCAGAGAAACCGGCAAAGGAAAAAGAGCAGAGGGAATCATCATTGAAGTAGTGGAAAGAAAACAATCAGATTTTATTGGAACCATTCAGTTAAATAACAACGTTGCTTTTTTTATTGCAGCATCCGAAAAACCCATTCCCGATTTTTATGTTCCCATCGAAAAATTAAATGGAGCCGTAGATGGCAGCAGGGTGGTGGTTCGCCTTACCCGCTGGGATAAAAACGATAAAAAACCGCAAGGGGAAGTCTTGAATATTTTGTCTGCCAAAAACGAAAGTGATATGGCGATGAAAGAAATTTTGATAGCGGCCGGATTTCCATTGTCGTTTGAAGAAATTGTTCTAAAAGAAGCGTCGGGCTTATCAGATAAAATAACCCGTGAAGAAGAAAAGAAAAGAAAAGATTGCAGGGATATTTTAACCTTCACCATCGATCCACATGATGCCAAAGATTTTGATGATGCCATTTCCATCAGAAATTTAGACAATGGCAATTATGAAATTGGCGTTCACATTGCCGATGTGAGTCATTTCGTTAAACCTGATAGCATTCTCGATAAAGCGGCCTATGCCCGCGCTACCAGTGTGTATTTGCCAGACAGGGTAAACCCCATGTTACCAGAAAAAATCTCCAACGAACTGTGTTCGCTCAGACCCAATGAAGACAAATACACTTTCTCTACCATCTTCCAAATTAGCAACCGAGGCGAAGTAAAACACAAATGGATTGGCAGAACCCTTATTCACAGTAACCACCGTTTTACCTATGAAGAAGTGCAACAAACCATCGAAACCAAAGATGGATTGCACCACAAACCCTTGTTGTTGTTGAACGAGCTGGCTCAACAGTTCAGAAGAGAGCGGTTTAGAAATGGTGCCATCAATTTTTCATCAACAGAAGTGAGGTTTAAATTAGATGAAGATGGCAAACCGTTGGGCATCGTGGTAAAAGAAAGCAAAGAATCACATCAGTTGGTAGAAGAGTTTATGTTGCTGGCCAACAGAACGGTGGCAGAATACATTTCTAAAATAAAAATCAACAAAGAACCTATTCCTTTCCCGTATCGCATTCATGATACCCCCAGTGAATTAAAACTGGCTCCCTTTGTAGCTTTTGCCAGAAAGTTTGGGTATAAATTTGATATGAAAGACGAGCGGGAGATTGCCGGATCTTTCAATAAATTACTAAAAGAAGTGCAGGGTAAACCAGAACAACATGTGTTGGAACAACTGGGTATTCGTACCATGGCCAAAGCCATTTATACATCTGCAAATATTGGTCACTACGGTTTGGGTTTCGAAAACTATTGCCACTTTACTTCCCCCATTCGTCGTTACCCCGATGTAATGGCGCACCGTATTTTACAAGAGTGCTTAGACAAAAATTTGAAGATCGATAAAAAAATGGAAGAACGTTGCAAACACTGCAGCGATCTGGAACGTGCTGCCATGGAAGCCGAAAGAGCAGGTAACAAATACAAGCAGGTAGAATTCATGAAAGAATTTATCGGCGATGAATTTGATGTCATCATCAGTGGCGTTTCTGCATTTGGTTTTTGGTGCGAAACGGTTGAACACAAATGTGAAGGATTAGTAAGTGTGCGCGACCTAAGCGATATTGATGACTTTAGGTTAGATGAAGCAGATTATTCGTTGGTAGGTTTGCGCACTAAAAAGAAATTCAGGATGGGCGATAAATTGCGCATAAAAGTAATGGGAGCCAATTTAGAAAAGCGCCAACTCGATTATGAATGGGTGCAGGAAGCGGCCAAAAGCCCGGTATTAAAAGGGGTGAAAGCGGCCAAAGCAAAACCCATCAAGAAAAAGAAAGCTTAATGACTAACCGAACGGCCAGGACTTTTAAAGCCAAACCTGTTGAAAGGTTTTTGCATGCTTCTTTAAAATAATGGCTTTATAATTTAGATCAAAAAAATGTTTTGATCAATTGATTACCATAAAATATTTATAACTACATATGCATTCTTTCGCTGCACTTTCTGCATTATTTGAAGATCGTTTTAACAAAAGACATTTTCCGACTATTCCGCCCAATTTGTATGATGCGGCTCAATACATTTTAAAAATTGGTGGCAAACGGGTGCGTCCGGTAGCGGTGTTGATGGGCAACGAATTGTTCAATGACATTGATAAGGATGATGCGTATGAAGTGGCCACTGCCGTTGAACTTTTTCACAATTTTAGTTTGATTCACGACGATATTATGGATAAAGCGCCGCTCCGCAGAGGGGTGCCGACTGTGCACATGAATTATGGAGAGAGCACTGCCTTGTTATCTGGCGATGTAATGTTGGTGGTTGCCTATGAATACCTCAATAAAATTAAAACAGATCATTTACACCGCATCCTCACGCTGTTTAATAAAACAGCCAAAGAAGTGTGTGAAGGGCAGCAACTCGATATGGACTTTGAAAAAAGGCAGTCGGTAACATTGGAAGAATATGTACAAATGATCACCTTAAAAACATCGGTACTTTTGGCAGCGAGCCTGCAGATGGGGGCTGTTTTAGGTGGTGCGGGCACCGGTAACCAGGAGCACCTATATGAGTTTGGCAAAAACTTGGGTATTGCGTTTCAGATACAAGACGATTACTTGGATTGTTTCGGCGACCCACAAAAATTTGGCAAACAAGTAGGTGGCGATATCCTCGCCAACAAAAAAACCTTTTTGATGATTCATACCATGGAAGTAGCCAATAGTAATCAATTGGCAGAACTTCAATTGCTGTTACAAAACAATGCTTCCGATAAGATAGAACGTGTATTGCAGCTTTACCGCGATTGCAAAGTAGATGAATGGGCCAACCAGCTGAAAGAAAAATATTACAACATCGCCATGAAACACCTCGATGATATCGCTGTACTTCAAAATAGAAAAGTGGAGTTGGAGTTGTTGGCTCGTTACTTATTACAAAGAGAAAGTTAGCAGTTTGTAATTATTTTTTTTACAAATGCTATTACCCGAGTGTGCTGTATTGAATCTTTTTTAAAAGAGCTTCCCGTCTCAAATAAAAATATTTCACTACTTTTCGTTATTATTAAAACAAGCTAACATGTCTAATTCTTTATTCAGAAGAAAAAGTATTGAAATGATCACCAGGGAGAACGATAGAAACCTGGCAGATAAAACCAAGGGGCTCAACAGAGTTCTTGGTGTAAAAGATCTTACTTTTTTGGGCATTGCTGCCGTAGTAGGGGCGGGTATTTTTTCTACTATTGGAAAAGCTGCTTTTGATGGTGGCCCCGGCATTTCTATCCTGTTTGTAATAACAGCCGTTACCTGTGGGTTTTCTGCACTTTGTTATGCAGAATTTGCCAGTCGTGTACCCGTAGCCGGTAGTGCCTACACTTATTCTTATGTTACTTTTGGTGAAATAATTGCCTGGATCATTGGTTGGGCGCTTATTTTAGAATATGCCATTGGAAACATTGTGGTGGCCATTTCGTGGAGTGGATATTTCAACAACTTATTGGTTCATATTTTCAATATTCACCTACCCAGTTGGATGTTGGTAGATCCTCAAACGGCCAGTCGCGCTTTTGAAGAAGCTACTGCTGCCATGGTAAACCCTTCAGTGCTATCTCCAGAAAAGCTGGAAAGTTATCAGTTTGCCATCAACGCTTACAACGCTGCGCCTTCCATTGGTGGCAATCATATCTTTTTCAACCTACCAGCTTTTGTAATAGTGGGCCTCATTACTTGGATCGCTTATATAGGTATGAAGGAGAGTAAGAAGTCGGCTAATTTCATGGTGATCTTCAAAGTAGCCGTCATCATTTTTGTGATTATTGCCGGTGCCTTTTTTGTAGATACCAACAACTGGACGCCCTTTATGCCCAATGGGTTTGAAGGCGTATTAAAAGGGGTGTCGGCGGTGTTCTACGCCTATATTGGCTTTGACGCCATTTCTACCATGTCGGAAGAATGCAAGAATCCTCAACGAGATATGCCAAGAGGCATGATTTATTCGCTACTCATTTGCACAGTACTATACATTCTCATTGCTTTGGTACTTACTGGTATCGAAAATTATACAGTCTTTAAAGGGGTGAATGATCCATTGGCATTTGTATTTGAAAATAGGGCGCCATGGATCGAGAAAATCATTTCTATCAGTGCTGTAGTGGCAACAACTTCGGTGCTGCTGGTTTTCCAAATTGGTCAGCCAAGAATTTGGATGAGCATGAGCAGAGATGGTTTGTTACCGAAAAAATTCCAAACCATTCACCCAAAATACCAAACGCCCTCTTTTGCCACTATCGTAGCAGGGGTAATTGTAGGAATAGGCGCCTTGTTTGTAGAAAGTGGCTTGGTAACAGATCTTACAAGCATTGGTACTTTGTTTGCTTTTGTGCTGGTATCTGGCGGTGTATTGTTGTTACCGAGGGTAGTAAAAGAAAAAGGGAAATTTCAATTGCCTTACATCAATGGTCAATTTATTGTGCCCATTTTGATGATCACTTTTATTTATTTCAGCAGGGAACGTATGGGATTGGCAGTGCAAAACATCAGCGATGAAGGTTATCAGGAAATATTGTTCCTCATTTACATGCTCATTGCATCGGTGTTAACTGTACTAACTTTCATCAAAAAATTCTCTCTCATTCCAATTTTGGGTGTGCTGAGTTGTATGTATTTGATGATAGAAATTCCAAGCATCAGCTGGCTTTGGTTCTTTATGTGGATGGGATTGGGGTTGTTGATTTACTTCCTGTACGGCTACAGAAACAGCAAGTTACATGGTGCTGCGGCAGAAGAACCCATATCATAATCCCTAGTTAGTATTTTAAAATAAATTTTTAAAGAACTACTTAAAGCCTTCGACATTGTTCGGAGGCTTTTCATGTACTGTTGTACCTTTACAACGAATTTTTAAATTATGAAATATCAGATAGGAGATAAGATCATTGTATTGCATTCTGATGAAGAAGGTAAAGTGATCGAGATCATCAACGACAAAATGGTGATGATTGAAGTAAGAGGGGTGAAATTTCCAGCTTATATGGACCAGATTGATTTCCCTTATTTTAAAATGTTTACCGAAAAAAAATTGGTTCCAAAGAAGAAAATTTTCATCGATGATGTGAAAAAAGAGAAAACGCCTGTTAGAAAAAAAACAGCAGATGGCGTATTCCTACATTTTATTCCCGTATTCGATAAAGACATTTTCGACGATGATGTGGTAGAGAAAATGAAAGTGTACCTGATCAATGAAAATGAGGAAGGGTATGCATTCGATTACAACCTTTACTTTGCTGGCGAACATAATTTTCAATTAAAAAATAAGATCGACGGACTTTCACAATTTTACTTGCACGATGTAAGTTTTGAAGACATGAGTGACAGCCCCCGATTTGATGTGATATTCTCCTTACAACAAGAACATAAAAAGAAGTCGCCATATTTTGAAACCACTTTAAAAGTTAAGGGCAAACAACTGTTCAAAAAAATTGAAGAAACCCAACAAAACAACAAGGCTGGCTTTTCGTATGAGTTGTTTAACAGTTATCCAGATAAAGTAGAAGTGGAGCGGGTAGACCTTAGCAGTTTGGGAAACGCAGGCTTCCGATTATACGATGCAAAGCAGGCTCGGAGCCATATGCCGCCTGCCCGGAGTGTGATTGACCTTCATATCGAAAAAATTACAGATAGCTGGAAACAGCTGAGTAATTTTGAAATATTAACCCTTCAACTCAACGAATTTGAAAAGTATTACGAATTGTCTGTTGCTCATCATCAAGCCAGTTTGATTGTAATTCATGGTGTGGGAGAAGGTAAGTTAAGAGACGAAATTCACGAAATATTGAAATACAAAAAAGACGTGAAGTCTTTTATCAATCAATTTCATCCTTTGTATGGATTCGGCGCAACAGAAATATATTTTATACCGATTGGACAAACAATATAGTCCAATATCGGCTATCGCCTCATTATACTATTTGTTTGATACCATCGGCATTTACCACTGTAAGATTTATAAAATATTGGCATATTATATAAATCACATTGGTATTAAATAAACTACCGCACTTGATTAAAGAAATGAGGCAATCTATATTTTGTTTATCTCTTTTGTATTCATTGGAATGTTAATCAAGTTCAATTTCGGTATTGTCTTCTTCTTCTACTTTTAATTTTCTTTTCAAAATAATTTTAAGATAAATGAGTCCGGCCACCGCGGATATCAATGATGCGGTGATGATGGCTATTTTTGCAGTGGCTACATAAGCAGGATTGTCGAAAGCAAGGATGGCTACAAAGATGCTCATGGTAAATCCAATGCCTGCCAGCATTCCTGTGCCTAAAATATGTTTCCATTTTAGCCCCTTTGGCAAACTTGTAATTCCCAATGCAACTGCTATGTAAGCAAAGATCATAATGCCAATGGGTTTACCCAACACCAAACCGCCGATGATGCCATAACTTTCTGTACTAGCCAAACCATCCATCCAATTGGGTTCAAATAGTATGGCAGTATTCGCCAAAGCAAAAATGGGAACGATCATGAAAGCCACTGGTTTGTGCAGCGCATGTTGTAAAATATAGGAGGGCGATTTTTTGCTTCCGTCACCAAAAGGAATGGCAAACGCTGCTAGCACTCCCGCTATGGTGGCATGAACCCCCGAGTTGAGCATGCAGTACCAAAGACCAACGGCGAGTATCAAATAAGGTATTAGGTTGTACACTTTTAATCTGTTGAGCACAAACATTATCAGCATTATTCCGCCCGCTGCTGCCAGGTACAACCAGGCTACTCCATTAGAATAAAATATAGCTATTACAATGATGGCAAATAGGTCGTCAATTACAGCCAATGCTGTAATAAATATTTTAAGATTGGCGGGTACTCTACTGCCCAGTAATGCCAGCATACCAATGGCAAAAGCAATATCGGTGGCCATGGGTATGCCAGACCCAGCCTGAAATTCAGTACCATAATTAAAAGCGGTGAAAATGATTGCAGGTACCAACACACCACCGAAAGCCGCCATAGCAGGAAATGCTGCTTTTTTAATGCCTGCCAATTCCCCTGCATAAATTTCTCTTTCCAACTCAAGGCCTACCAACAAAAAGAAAATAGCCATCAGTCCATCGTTGATCCAATGGGTAATGCTGTGTCCGTTGAATTGGGTTTCCCAAAAACCGGTATAGCCATCTCCAACGCCCGAATTGGCCAGTAACATAGAAACCAATGTGCAGCCAATCAGTAAAAATCCACTGGTTTTTTCACTGTTAAAAAAATCTTTAAATAAACTCGTTAACATAATGCCTTTCTCTTATTTCAGGGTTCTTTTCTTTATCATTCCTCCTTTCATATCTTTGATACTGCTCATCACAACAAAAGCATTGGGATCTATTTTTTCGATTTCAAATTTTAATTTTCCTACTTCCAACCTGGTTACAATGGTATAAATAATTTTCATGTCGTAAAACCGTTCTCCGCTTTTTCCATGACCACGCTCACCCTTGTAAATGGTAACACCCCGTCCCAATGTATTTACAATCATTTTGGTGATCTTATCTTCTTTGGCCGAAATGATGGTAACAGCTGTATATTCTTCAATACCTTCAATTACAAAATCAACTGTTTTGGCCGCCGACAAATAAGTAAGCAATGCGTACAAAGCCGTTTCAATAGAAATTAACCAGGCTGCAAAACCAAATATGATGATGTTGATGGTGAGGATCACATCGCCAATACTTAATCCAGATTTTTTACTAATATAGATGGCGAGTACTTCTGTTCCATCCAATACAGCACTGCCTCTCACCGCCAATCCAATACCTGCACCCAGAAAAAATCCTCCAAATACTGCCACTAAAACCTTGTCTTGCGTAATGATTGGATAGGGTATAAAAGTAACCGCCAATGCCAAACCTACTACAGCCAACGCTGTCTTGTAAGCAAATCGTTTTCCTATGATTTGGTAGCCTAAAACAATAAAGGGCAGGTTCACAATAACTAGCAAAAGTGCAAAACTCATTCCGGTTAGTTCCCGAGCTAGCAATGATATACCGGTTGCACCACCATCTAAAAAATTATTAGGCAATAAAAATCCGCGTAAACCAAAACCTGCCGATAAAATACCGATGGTAATCATAAAAAAATCGGTTGCCAGTTTACGGATGGCAATTCTTAATTCAATAAATCGGCGGGCATCATTGAGGGTGGCAAACCCTGCCGGTCCAAAATACTTTCTCCAAATAATGCTGCTGATATCGTTCCTCCTTTTTATCATTTTATTGCATCTTAACTGGCTTTGTTTTCGGCTTCATTTTGAGATACGCTAACTACCATTTGTGGAAACGGAATAGAAATATTTTGCTCTTTTAATAATTGCAATATGTTATATCTTAATTCACTTTTTGTTTTCTCAACCCGGAACACATCATCCGTCCAAAACATCACCGCAAATTCAAGTTTAGAATCTCCAAAGTTTATTAGTCTGATGGAAGGCGATGGATCTGCTACAATTCCGTCGGTTTGTAATGCGGCTTTAGCTAAAAATATTTTTGCTTCTGTAACGTCCACATCATAAGGCAAACCTACCTTAACTTCAAAACGAGATGTTGTGCCGAGGTAAGTCCAGTTAATTACGTTGTTACAAGTAATTACTGAGTTGGGTAACACAATGTATTTATCATCTCTTGTATGTACTTTAGAAGTGCGGAGGTTTATTTTTAATACTCTTGCAACGATACCATCTACTTCAATAACATCGTCTACCTTGATGGTGCCGTCAAATAAAATAACAATGCCCGATATAAAATCGTTGAAAAGTTGCTGTAAACCAAATCCTACACCCACTAACAACGCAGCAGAACTAGCTAAAAGTAGCGAAATGTCAAACCCTATCACTTTCAATAAAATTAGAACGGCAAAAGTGGTAATGATATAACCCACCAATTGCGCTATGGAGTATTTTGCGCCTCGTTCAATTTTATCATTTTTGTAAATACCTCTTGCAAATAACCAACTGAATAATTTAGCCGCAAAAATCACCAGGATTACTTCTAAAATTTGTAACACAGTAATTTGATATTTACCAATATCCAGTAATTTATATTGTAAAATTTCTTCCATAACAATTTGTTAGCAGGTAACGATGTATAATATTTTGTTGTATTCTGCTAAAAATACAAAAGACTAAACGATTTTTTGGGCTTAAATTTATTAACTTAACACAAAACTGTTTTATGGTTCTACAGGCTAAGTTGGAAAAAGCTTTCGCAGCGGTGGGTGCTGTTTCAGCAATTGCAACGGTTTGTTTTCAATTGTACCTTTTTAAAAACGACAGCACTAAAGGAATTGGAGTGCTGTTGATTCGTTTTTTCAGCTATTTTACCATTTTGAGCAATATTGCAGTGAGCATTTGTTTTTTTGCCATTGCTTTTACCAAACAAAACCAGTTGCAATTCTGGAAGCTGAATACTACCAAAACAGCCATTCTGGTATATATTTTGGTTGCAGGGATCGTGTACAATGTAGTACTTCGGACACTTTGGTTTTCCACAGGTAATCAAAAGCTCGTAGATGAAATGTTGCATGTGGTAATGCCGCTGTTTTTTTTGATGTATTGGTGGCTTTTTTCCCAAAAAACAGCATTCAACCGTAAGCATGTAACAAACAGTCTTTTGTTTCCAATCATCAACTTGGTTTGGGTGCTCATCTATGGCGCATTTTCTAACTGGTATCCATATCCTTTTGTAGACGCCTTTAACCATGGTTACCTAAAAGCAGCCATCAGCAGTGTGGTTCTACTGGGTGTATTTGGATTACTTTCGCTATTTTTTTTCAGGTGGTTGTCTGTAAAAAAAGAAGTAAGGCTATAATAAAACAGCTTTTATTGTTTTAGCTGCGAACAACGGGTACACTTATTTTGTCGTAGATATCATAGAGTGTTTATATATACATGGTGAAACTATTATTCATAGGGTGTTTTTTTATTTGCTTATCGGTTCAATCGCAATCGGTAACCCCCCAATGGATTCACCAGATTGGGAATGAGAGCTATGAGGGTGGGAGAGATTTGTTGATTGATGCCAATGGCAATGTGATCGTAACAGGCTTTTTTTCGAGAACAGTAGATTTTGATCCTGGTGTGGGGGTATTCAATATGACGGCTCCACCCAATAATGAAGAAGACGTATTTATAGCTAAATATGATACCGACGGTAACTTTTTGTGGGCACGTCAATTTTCTGGTAGTTTTTTAGACATCCCCAATAGCATTGCGGCAGATGCTTCGGGCAATCTTTTCATAACAGGGGTATTTTTTGGGACATCCGATTTTAACCCAGGGCCAACAGTTTTCAATCTTACATCTGCAGGCAATGAAGACGCCTACATCGTAAAACTCAACCCTGATGGAAATTTTTTATGGGCGAAAAGAGTGGGCAGTACTTTATTCGATAGAGGCAATGCCATCAGCGTAGATACCAATGGAGATGTGTACATCGGAGGTTATTTCAGGCTTACGGTAGATTTTGATCCCAACGCTGGGGTATCTGAATTAACGGCAGTGGGAGAGGAAGACGCTTTTATTTTGAAACTCAGCAACAATGGTAATTTTATCTGGGTGAAACAAATCAACGGTCCACTTTTTCAAGGAATCACCTCGTTAAAAGTAGGGGCTGGAGGGTTCATTTACATCACTGGTTATTTTTTAGGCAATACAGATTTTGACCCATCGCCAGGATTATTTGAAGTGACGGCGGGCGGTGCCGACTTTAATAGTTATGTGTTGAAGCTCGATATTTCTGGAAATTTTATTTGGGTAAAAACATTGTCAAGCGTCACCAACATACAATCCTTTGATGTAGAAATAGACGCTGCTGAAAATATTTATTGTGTAGGCACATTTAACGAAAATGTTCGTATCGACCCCACAGGTGCCAACGTACTCATCAACGCACAGGGAACAGTAAACGCATTGCTGTTTAAATTAACTACTGATGGAAACTTGCTGTGGGCGAAAAATTTCGGGGGCAACACTTTGGTAAATGGTATTCATTTAACGGTTGATGTACAACAACAAGTATACATTGTAGGTACATTTGACGCAACGATGGACGTTGATCCCGGGCCCGCAACAACCAATTTAACGAGTGCAGGCTCATTCGATATCTTCATCGCCAAACTTTCTGCCGCCGGAAATTTTTTATTCGGATTTTCATTGGGTGGAACTGATTTTGATGGACCACAATCCATTGTACTCGATGCTCAAAAAAATATTTACATCACCGGAAATTTTTTAAAAACAGCTTCCTTTGATCCATATTCTGGCGGCATTCAACTAACCAGTCGCGGAGAAAGCGATGCATTTTTGCAGAAGTACAGCCAATGCGAAGCCATTAGCACAACCAACATCATTGCTACTACCTGTAACAGTTATTTACTAAACGGACAGCTGTACAATGCTTCCGGAATTTACACGCAGGTGCTTAAAAATGCTGCAGGTTGCGATAGCATCATCACCTTACAATTAAGCATCATCAGAATTATTACCGAGATGGATGTTGCCATTTGTAGTGGCGAAACTTATACTGCTGGTGGTTCAGCACAAATTAATAGCGGCGTTTATACCGATACTTTACAAAATGCCGCCGGCTGCGATTCATTGGTAACAACAAGATTAACCGTATTGCCATCTCCTAAACCCAATTTAGGAGTTGATAGAAATATTTGTGCGGGAGCCAACAGCATTCTATTTCCCGGAATATTTGACAGCTATTTGTGGAGCAATGGGGCAGTAAACCCCAGCATTGCTATTAACAGCACAGGCATTTTCTGGGTGAGGGTTACAGGGGCAAACGGTTGTATATCGATTGATAGTATAGTGGTAATAAAATTGGTAAGTGTTCCAAAAATATTGCTGCCATCAGCTGTAGAAATCTGTGAAGGTGATGCCATCCATTTAACGGTAGCTGGATACCAAAAATACCTTTGGAACACGGGAGATACCACAGCTGCTATTAAGGTTCGATTGCCAGGGATCTATTCTTTAAAAGTATCTACTGAGGAGGGTTGTGAGGGAATGGATAGTACAAGGGTTACTACATTATTAAACTGTATTCCATTTAATATACCATCTGCATTTACACCCAACAACGATGGACTCAACGATTTGTTTCGGCCCATCATTCAACAGGAAATTTCAGATTATCGTTTTGCAGTGTTTAACCGTTGGGGCCAACAAATATTTGTATCTACACAAAGGAACCGCGGTTGGGATGGAACCTCCAACGGGCAGCCAGCAGAAAAAGGTACCTATGTTTATTTGATTCAGTACAAAAAGAACACAAACGAACTTACTTCGTACAGAGGAACGGTTACGCTTATACGCTGATTTTTATCGAACATTAGGCACCAACAATGGAACCAGAAAATAGCAGAACAAAGTGATCAATACCACAGCAATGATGTTCATTACAAAACCTGTTTTTACCATGTCTTTTAAACGCAAATGACCACTGGCAAACACAATGGCATTGGGAGGCGTTCCCATTGGAAGCATGGAAGCACAACTGGCCCCAAGGGTCATGGGTAAACCCAACAAAATGGGATTCATTTGCAGGGCATCGGCCATACCTGCAATGACGGGTGCAAAAACAATCACCTGTGCTACATTGCTCATTACTTCACTTAAAAAAATGGAAATCAGTGCTATGGAAAAGATGAGTAAAAAAAGATTATCACCAGCATAATCGGCAATATTTTCACCCATCAATTGTATGAGTCCGGCTTTTTCTAACTGACTCGCCAATGAAATTCCACCTCCAAATAAAATCAAAATACCCCAGGCCATCTTTTGTGTATCCTCCCATTTCAATAGAAAAAAATCGGTTTCTTTTTTTCCGGATGGCACTACAAAAAGTAAACTAGCACCCGTTAAAGCAATCATGGTATCATCTAGTTTAATGAGGCCAGTGGCATTGATGAGGTCTTTGAAAATCCACAAACAAGCAGTGAATAAAAAAATAATTCCGGTACGTTTTTCTGCAATCGACATTTTACCTAAATCCGACAATTCTTTTTTTATGAGTGCATTGGTAGCAGGGTTTGATTGAATTTTATTAGGATACAAAATTTTGGTCATTACGATATATAAACTAAAAAGCAATAATATCGCCAAGGGCGTGCAAATAATCATCCATTTGCTAAAGCTGAAGGTATAACCATAATATTTTTCTAACTGCGCCACATACGCTACGTTAGGAGGGGTACCGATGATAGTGGCAATACCACCAAAATTGCTACTGTATGCAATGGCCAACATGATGCAAATGGCGAAATATTGAAAATTACCTTCTCCTTTGTGATTCTCTTTCATCACCGCAATTACAGATGCAGCGATGGGAAACATCATCATAGTAGTAGCAGTATTGCTCAACCACATACTCAGTAAACCAGATGCCAGTATAAAGCCCAACACAATTCTGTTGCCACTTGTACCTGTTACATTAACAATGCTTAATGCAATTCTTTTATGGAGCTGCCATTTTTCGATGGCCAATCCCAACATGAAACCACCCATGAATAAAAATATAATTCTATCAGCATAAGGAGAAGCTGCCTCTTGCACTGATGATATACCGAGTAAAGGGAAAAGTACCATGGGTAGTAATGCTACCACTGGCATCGGCAATGCATCTGTTAACCAAAGTGCAATCATGAATGCAGCCACTGCCAACACTTTTGTTTGAGCGAAACTTAACTGTAAGGGATTGAAAAAATAAAACAATACAAACAATGATAGGGCAATGGCAATACCTATAAAATGATTTCTGACCTGGTTCATAAGCGAGTTTCCCCAACAAGATAATGGGAAATTTATTTTCAGCAAAATTGATACAAATGCCTTCAGGTACTTATTAACGTGCTGCTATTGGAATACTGATACTGAAGCGCATTAATATTCTTACTTTTGTAATTCTATCAGCCGGTCATCGTTCCGAATTTATTCGGAAAGGAAAGTCCGGACAGCAAAGGGCAACACACCGGTTAAGCGCCGGCTTTTTTGCGTAGGCAGAAAAAGAGAAAGTGCCACAGAAAATAACCGCCTTGCATTTGTAAGGTAAGGGTGAAAATGTGAGGTAAGGGCTCACGGTATAGTTGGGTAACCACCTATATGGGTAAACCTTGTGTGCTGTAATGCCATGTAAATCCTGGTTTAACTGGTTCAAAAGACCGGATAAGGTAAACGGCTCGTTTACGTACAGCTTCGGTTGTTACCAGGAAGGGTAGGCAGCAAGATCCATGCAGTAATGTATGGGCCAGATAAATGATGATCGTTCTCACAGCAATGTGCGAATAACAGAATCCGGCTTATGGCTGATAGATTTTTTTATTTTTTTGCCTGATCGGTTTCCTTCATAAACCGAATCAACCCCTCAAAATAAACTTCTTGGTCATCGTACATGCTCATGTGGCTTCCCTTGGGGCACAACAAAAATAATCCCTTTGGTAATTGTGTACTCATCCACTTCATATGTTCCGGATCCATGGTATCGAATGTACCGCCAATGGTGAGTGAGGGTACTTTAATTTGTGGAAGTTGAGCAGATACATCCCAATTTTCTAGTTTACCAGAAATACCAAATTCACTAGGGCCTTGCATGGTTACATACAGCGATTGATTCATCTTGGCAAAAGAACGATTGATGGGTTCCGGCCATTGTTGGAGCGGAATTCTACAAATATGTTTTGCATAAAAATTGGGCAGCAATAATTCCATGTATTTCGGATTCTGAAAATCTTTGTTTTTTTCTATGGTTCTAATACTGTCTAAGATAACGGGATCAAATTGTTTAGAAAGAACCTCGTTGGCATATTTACCATAGGCTGGGCAGCTGCTCATCATATTGCTGATGACCAATCCTTTTAAGTGTTGTTGGTATTTTAGCGCATACTGCATGGCCAAAATTCCGCCCCATGAATGACCGAGTAAATAAAAATTATCCTTATTCAAACCCAATGCCTGCCTCACTTGCTCTACTTCTTCTACATACCTGTGTAGATCCCACATACTCGTATCTTTCGGATCATCGGCATTGCCACAACCCAATTGATCGTAGTAAATAAATTCAATGCCTTCCTTTGGAAAAAAATTTTCGAAACATTCAAAGTATTCATGGGTAGCACCTGGGCCACCATTGAGCAACAATATTTTCATAGTGGGATGATTGCCCACTCTTTTTGTCCAAACATTAAAAGTTCCCTTGGGGGTTGTAATGGGAATGAGCTTTGCGCCACCAGCTTGCACACCACTATCTGTTCTCGCAAAATATTCATTACTGTGTGATTTAGCGGCTGTTTGGGAATTTTGGGAACAAGAAGTAATGAATACAACAAATAATAAACTCAGTGATATCAAAAAGTAAATGCTTTTATTGTTGTTGAAAGTTGGTAAACCCATCGTTGTTAAATTTAGTTGTTTTGATAGCAGGCCATTCATGTTTCAAGATACTGAAATAAAGGGTATCTCTCACTGTGCCATCGTCGTTGATCATGTGTTGGCGCAGCACGGCTTCCTGAGTAGCGCCCAGTTGTTGAATGGCTTTTTGTGATTGTAAATTGGTGAGCGATGTTTTAAATTCAATTCTGTTAAGTCCCATTTCTTCAAATCCAAATTGCAATAATAAAAATTTACATGCCCGGTTCAAACCAGTGCGTTGAAGGGATGGGTGATACCAGGTCCACCCAATTTCAACCCTGCTGTGTTGCAAACTAATGTTTCCAAATCTGGTGCTGCCTGCATAAGCATTGGCATGTTTGTCGAACACCGCAAAAGGGTAGGAGATGCCCGCTTTTTTTTCAGCCAAAGCTTTCTGAAAATACCCTTCAAAGTCAGACTCCGTTTTTATTTTGGAAGTCGTATTTTCCCAAAGAGAAGGTAAAGCAGCAATAGGCCAGAGTGCTGCAAGATGATGCAACTGAAGTGGCTCTAACCTTGCACGGCTGTTTTCGAGTACAATGGGTTTATCGAATGGGTTTTCCATTTCAATATTTTTCTTTGATGATGGCTGCAACTACTTTATCGATGGGCAAGGAAACAGATTCAGGTGAAAACTTTTCCCAATCAACAAAACGGAAGGCTTCTACTGCTACATTTTTCGATATCAATTTTTGTTGATGTTCGTCGAAGTCAAAAGGCATTGCTTTTAATGGCACTAGTATAGGTTCCAGCGCTTTTACCAGGTAATAAACAGATATAATTTGCTGTTCTGGATTAAAAGCACTGCGCTGATAAAAATCGGTGGTGTAAATATGCTCCAATACATCTACTTTCAAATTCATTTCTTCCATGAACTCTCTTTTAAGACAGTCGATGGTGCCTTCCCCGAGTTCCAATCCTCCGCCCCCAAACTTTGTATAGTAATGCCCTAAAATATATTCATCGCTTACCAGCACTTGTTGTTGCTCATTAAACAGAACACCATACACCCGAATCGTAAACATGAATTTCTTATTTTTTTACTTGTTGGAAAAAGTAGTAAAGCACATACAACAAAATAGCCAATGACAACGACAATGGTACCCAAAATGCAAATGGTGAATCTTGGAAAGGTAAGGGCACATTCATGCCATAAATGCTGGCAATGATCACCGGTATACTCAGAAAAATAGTGAGTGTACTCAATCTTTTCAACACCTGGTTTTGGTTATTGCTGATGATGCTGGCATATGCATCCATGGTACTACTGAGGATGTTTGTGTAGGTTTGCGCCGTTTCAAGGGCTTGAGATGTTTCTATGACCAAATCATCTAAAAAGTCTTGCTCGTCTTCATTTAATCCCAAAAATTTTGTCCGGGCCAATTTCATCATCAATAGCTCATTGCTCCTGAGCGCAGTTACAAAGTACACGAGGCTTTTTTGGATGCGCAACAATTGCAGCAGTTCTTCATTTCTGTTGGAGGCGTATAATTTTTGTTCGAGTGTATTTCTTTTTTGGTTGATCTCTTTGAGGTGCTCCTGAAAATTGGTGGTAATTTTTTCAAATATTTTCAACACCATCATGTTCATTTTATCTGGACGTCTGTTTTGAAAACTGTTCAGGAATTTTTTGATGGCTTCATTTTCAAATGAGTTCACCGTTACAATTTGGAAATTGTTGAGGATGATACAAATAGGGATGGTGATGTAAAATGCATCACTTTCATTAAAAGAATTGTTTTCTGTAGGCGTTTTGATCACGATGAGTTTTACATCGTCATCCATTTCGTATCGGCTGCGTTCGTCAATGTCCAGTGAATCTTTTAAAAAGTCGATGGGAATATCCAATGCCTTACTCAGTTCGGTAAACTCTTCCTGTTTCAAAGGTGGCAAAACATTTACCCAGGTTCCAGCAGAAGGTTTATCAACTGCGATGGTTTTGTGTTCTTCAATCTTAAATGAATGGATCATGCTATAATGTCTATTTCGCCTTTGTAAACAAATGTTGCCGGGCCACAAAGCCAAATGTCTATGAATGTGGTTTCGGATGTTTTATTAAATTCTACACTTAAAAGCCCGCCAGGGGTTTTTACTTCCACTCTGTTAAAACCTCTATCGTTGTGGGCACTCATCAATGAAGCTGCTGTAACTCCAGTGCCACAACTGAGGGTTTCGTCTTCTACACCTCTTTCGTAGGTGCGTACAAAAATACTATCTTCTCCGGTGTTCTCCACAAAGTTTACATTGATGCCCCCCAAATCGGCATAGGTAGGGCTGTTCCTGATTTGTTTTCCCATTTCTACTACATGGGCATCCGCTACGTTGTTGGCATATTTTACGTAATGTGGCGATCCGGTGTTGAGCACCGCGAAGGATGGGTGCATTTCAACACTGTCTACATCCTGCATTTTAAGACGGATGTGATTGTTTTTATCCAGCTCCGCTTCGTGCGCTCCATCAATGGCTAAAAACCGATAAGTAAATTTATGAATCCCCATGTGGTAGGCAAACTTTACTAGGCATCTGCCCCCGTTTCCACACATGGTGCTGGGATTGCCATCAGCATTGTAGTAAATCATTTCAAAATCATATCCTTCTTTCTGGTTCAACAACATAAGGCCATCAGCACCCACCCCATAACGACGGTGACAGATGGCTTTTACCTGTTGTGGAGTAATGGATTGGTATTGTTGTGCACGGTTGTCTAAAATCACAAAGTCATTGCCGGTACCTTGGTATTTGTAAAAAGAAAAATTCATATAGCGCTCACTTTATAATTCAAATTCATTTTAAAAAGTAGTTACTTCATCATTTTATTTATCCGATAGATGTAGACACAATTTCTAAAGTCTTCTCTATTAAACCATCTACTGCTTTAGCCCCGTCTTTGCTGAATTCTTTGCTGATTCTGTTGGCAACAATAGCACTGAGCGATAAACAATGGTGCCCCAACACTTTTCCCATACCGTAAATTGCGGAGGTTTCCATCTCAAAATTGCTGATGCGGTGTTGTCCAAAAGTAAAACTGGTGAGCCGATTAATGAGTTGGGGTTGTGTTAAACCCATTCTGAGTACCCTGCCTTGCGGACCGTAAAAGCCTGGGCAAGTAACTGTAATGCCTTGATGAAAACCGGTTACAAATTCTTTGAGTAAACTCACGCCGGCACCGGTAATGTAAGGCGCGGTAACACCCTGGTGCAATTGGGTATGGGTGTTGAAGGAGTGCAGCAATTGCTTTTCTTCTTCATTACTGCTGTGTTGGTAGAAATTCATCAGGTTATCTAATCCCAAGCCGTGTGTGCTGGCAACGTAACTGTCTATAGGTACAGCCACTTGCAACGAACCCGATGTACCCACTCTGATAATGTTAAGTGCAGTCAATTTTTCTTTGATGGTGCGGGTTTCAAAGTCGATGTTTACCAATGCGTCTAATTCATTCATCACAATATCGATGTTATCGGGGCCGATGCCGGTACTGGTGACCGACAGCCTTTTTTTGCCGATATAGCCCGTATGGGTTATAAATTCTCGATGTTGGTTGATGAATTCAATGCTGTCGAAATGTTTGCTTACTTCCTTAACACGATCGGGATCACCTACGGTAATAATGGTGTGGGCAATTTCTTCGGGACGACAATTGATATGGTAAATGGCGCCTCTGTCATTGATGATGAGCTCTGATTCAGGGATAACATTCATACAAAAAAATTTATAAAGCTCAATTTCGTATTTACTAATTAGAATTTCTAATAAAAAAATTCCTTATTTTTACCATCCGATTTTTAACAGCCACCAATGAATTCACAAAATCGGAATAAACGGTCCTTTGGCCGAGTGGCTAGGCAAAGCTCTGCAAAAGCTTCTACAGCGGTTCGAATCCGCTAGGGACCTCAAAAAAAGGGACTATCATCTTGATAGTTCCTTTTTTTATTGTGATACTTTTTAGATGCTGATGATCCAAAAACAGGATGCTTCGCTTTTTTGGATATAAGTAAAAAGTCTCCATTTTAATCGTTTATTTCCCCATCAACGCATGTATTTCCTCCAGCTGGTATGCCGGCCATCCACCCACTCGAGATGCTACCAATGCACCCAAGGCACTGGCGTATTTCAGTGCAGCATCGGGCGTTTTGTTAGAAGCAATTTCAGAAAGGAAGGCCGCCAAAAAAGCGTCTCCACTTCCGATGGCATCTGCTACTGTAACTGAATAGCCCATCTCATTGAACCATTTTCCATGATAGTTAACCACAGCTCCTTTTTCACCTTTTGTAACAATAACCACCGGAATGTGGAATTGATCTTGAAGAAACTGCATACGGTCTTCGGTGCTTTTGTATTTACCAAACCAACCGGTAACCAGTTCCACTTCATGAATGTTCATTTTTAAGATATCAGATTTTTTGAGCAACGCTGATAACATATTTTTTTTGTAAAAAGGGTGTCGTATATTGATGTCGAACACTTTCACCGGAGCCATTTCCAACAACTGCATGAGGGTGGCTTTGGCTTCATCGTGCCGGTTTATTAAACTACCAAACACGAAATAAGGGGCTTCTTGGGTCACCACTTCCATGTCCGGATCAAACTCTATGTGATCCCATGCCGCAGGTGCTACAATCTCGTAAGACATTTCGCCATATTGGTTTCTGTTGGCATGAACGATCCCGGTAGGAAACTGATAATCGAGCTGTATAAAACCTGTATCTATTTTTTTTTCATGCAAGATTTTCAGTAGGGCTTTCCCTCTGTCGTCGATACCCACCCGCGTAAACAATTCTGTTGCATGGCCCAACTGTTTCAAGTGATAAGCCACGTTCATAGGTGCACCACCAGGTACTTCCTGTTCTGGTAAAATATCCCATAATATCTCTCCAAAACAAATGATGGGCTTGTTGGTGGATGCCGGCATACGTTAAAAATTTTACTTTATACCGATTGGACAAACAATGAAAGTTTGTCATTCGTTTAAAAATATACTAATGCAAGTTTTTCTCAAAATAGAATTTCAAAAAAGGAAAATTAAAAAAATGTGTTTTTTATAGCAAAGCTGTTATTTAAACAACACAACAGTCTCGTAACAGATAGTTGGTTATTTTACTTCCACTGCATTGTTGAGCGTGTAAATGAATTGAGTAGCGTCTTTATCGTTCAGCTGAAGCGTGCCCTGCAGCACCACATATTTGTCGAGCTTGTAACGGATGGCATTGTTTTTAAACTTTAGTTCCATTACCGATTCAATGCCGGCATTTCCACAAAAGTAACAGCCGGCATACGGATTTTGAGAAAGTACGTATTCGTTACCGTAAGTGGTAATGGGAATGAGGAAACCGGCGATACTGATGGACCTACCAGCCAGTTTTTTAATATCGTTGCTAAAAATAGGGCTTTCCATATTCATCTTAAACTCTTCGTTCCATTTCTTTTTAAAATCTACATTGACCAAGGTTTCCCATTCAACGTCTAAAGGGGTTTGATCAGCCACTTTAAAAGAAGTAAGGAAAAATAACAATGAAAACGTGTAAAAAAATTTTGCCATTTTAGAATAGGTCTGAAGAACGAAAAATAAATTATTTCGAAATAAAGGTAGTACTGTTTATGCTTATAAGAAGCACAAAATGTTCCCGTTAAAAACAGTTGAAGAAAAGTATTAAAATAAATAGGTTATGCAGCAATCATCCCTTCTCAATAGTAGCAATGATATTATGTAAGTAGCCTATGTTTTAATACTTTCGCATAGATGTAAAACATCTTCCATTTTATATAGTCCATTGCTGTAGCCATAAACTAACAATATGATTGAATCTAAAAATTTAGCGTTTTCCTACCCAGGATTGCCCTTTCATTTTCCGGATATTTCCTGCAAAAAAGGGGAAGTGCTCCTGGTAACCGGTTCATCTGGAAAAGGTAAAACCACGTTGTTGCATTTGCTGGGAGGATTGCAACAACCTACATCCGGAACCATATCAATAAATGGCACAACCATCACTGCGCTTTCTAATATGAAGTTAGATCAGTTCAGGGGTGCACAAATTGGCATCATTTTTCAACAACCACATTTTGTTGCATCTTTAAACATCTTGCAAAACCTGGAGTTAGCATCCTCATTGGCTAATAAAAAGATAGATACTGTTAAAGCCAAACAATTATTGGCGCAATTAGCCATCGGTGACCAAGCTTTTAAAAAACCTGCTAAACTAAGCCAGGGACAGCTTCAAAGGGCTTCCATTGCACGGGCGCTGATGAACCAACCATCATTGTTGTTGGCAGATGAGCCTACTTCAAGTTTGGATGATGCAAACTGCGAAGCAGTGGCCAGTTTAATGGCGGAACAAGCCGCAAAAAACAATGCAGCATTAATCATTGTTACGCACGACCAACGTTTAAAGCAATTGTTTCACCAATCAATAGAACTAACATGATATTTAAAATGGCATGGAAGAACCTGTTGCACAACAGGCTCAGTTCTTTATTGTGTTGGATATTATTGAGTACAGGCGTAGCCATTGTTTCGTTGCTACTGCTCCTTCAGCAACAAATAGAAAAACAGTTTTCTACCAGCGTACAAAACATCGATATGGTATTGGGCGCAAAGGGGAGTCCACTACAACTGATCTTGTCTGCTGTTTATCAAATTGACGCTCCAACGGGTAATATTGATTTTAAAGAGGCCCAGAAATGGATGCGACATCCTTTTGTACAAAAAGCAATACCGCTGGCCTACGGCGATTCATATGAAGAATACAGCATTGTAGGTACCAGTTCAGCATACATTGAACATTACAATGGGCAACTGAGCAAGGGCAAATTGAACAACAACAATTTTGAAGTAGTGTTGGGAAGCAAAGTGGCAGCAGCATTGAAATTAGACACGGGAAAAATATTTTTTAGCACACACGGAAAAAGCAAACACGGTAAGTCGCACAAAGAAAAAGGATACCTCGTAACAGGCATTTTACAACCATCGGGAACCGTACTAGATCATCTCATCATTAGTAATATAGAGAGTGTGTGGAACATGCATGAATCAACAGATGATCATAAGGAGCAAAAAGAAAACAACCATCAAGAAACTACAAAAGAAGTATCAGAAATTCGTCACGAAATAACGGCAGTCTTGCTCAAATTTGGTTCGCCCATTGCAAACGTGCAATTGCCAAGAGTGATCAATGAACAAACCACTATGATGGCGGCCATGCCTGCTATAGAAATGAACCGTTTGTTTAGTTTGTTTGGAGTGGGTTTTACCACGCTTCAAAATATTGGGTGGGGGATCATGATCTTATCTGGACTTAGCGTTTTTGTGGCTTTGTATAATTCGCTCAAAGAAAGAAAATACGAAATGGCGCTGATGCGCTCCATGGGTGCTTCTAAAATGAAATTATTTTTTCTGGTGTTGGTAGAAGGGTTGGTTTTATGTTTGGCCGGATTGGTAACCGGACTTTTACTCAGCAGAATGACTTTGTTCTTTTTTGCTGGAGGTTTTGAGAAAGACTATAACCTGGTGTTCAAAGAATGGATGTTACCCCTTCGGGAAGAATACTACCTTGCTGGCTTTGCGGTGATGTTGGGTATTGTGGCTGCATTTGTACCTGCGGTTAAAGCATGGTTCATTAATATATCCAAAACATTGTCAAATAAATAGTGTTGATTGGCAATGCTTCCATTAAAAGGAAATGTACAACCAACTGGAATGAGGTATATTTGTCGCAATAAAATTGATAAATGATTGTTAGCTTGAATGGCAGAACAATTCATTGTTAGAGCTGTTTAACAGCTACATTCAATGGTTTCACACAGATCAATGAGTTTTAAAAAGAAAATATGAAAATCAATAAATGGGTAGGGGTACTGGTTTGTTTGGCAATAATTGCGGTTTGTTTTATACCATGGACCTACCATGCCGACCTTCAAAAAAACTTTACTGGTTTCTTCTCGGAAAAAGGACAATATGGTAGTCCGGGAAAATATTTTATCTTTTTTTCCATTGTATCCATGTTACTGATCTTAACACCTAGGCTTTGGGCCAAAAGAACCCATTGGTTTATCGCAGGTATTATGGTAGCGTACGCCATTAAGACGTACATTCTTTATACATCCTGCTACAATGCCTATTGCCCTGATAAAAAAGCGGGAATCTTTTTGGTCGTATTTCTTTCTTTGGGGATGTTCGCCATCTCCCTTTTTCCAGATGTGAATTTATCGGAAGCAGAACGAAAAAAAGACGATTGATTTATTTTTAGTTCATGAAGCATTCAAAATACTGCACAAAAAATGATCGCAAACAGCGATCATTTTTTTTATTTCTTTACTTCCTTTGCCCATGCGTCTTTGATCGTCACGGTTCGGTTAAACACCAACTTGTTTTCGGTGCTGTCTTTGTCTAAACAAAAATATCCTTTGCGTAAAAATTGATAACGGTTATCGATGGAAGCTTCTTTTATGGAAGGCTCCACAAAAGCGTTGATGGTGATCAACGAATCTGGATTGATGTAATCTTTAAAATCGCCTTCTTCACTGGAGGGGTTCTCCACTTTAAACAAACGTTCATACAACCTAACCTCAGCCTGCACAGCTTCTGCAACGCTCACCCAATGGATGGTACCTTTCACTTGCAAGCCACTGTTGTCTTCGCCGCTTTTACTTTCAGGAAAATAAGTACAATGTATTTCCTGCACCGTTCCGTTTTCATCTTTTATAAATTCATCACATCGCACAATGAAAGCACTCTTCAATCTCACCATTGCACCTGGTGCCAATCGGAACCATTTCTTAGCCGGCACTTCCATAAAATCTTCTCTTTCTATCCACAGTTCTTTGCTAAAAGGCACTTCTCTGTTACCGTAAGCTTCATCTGGACCGTTTTCACTATTCAACAAAATGGTTTTGCCCTGTTCAAAATTGGTGATCACCAAACGCACAGGATCCAACACGGCCATAGCCCTCAGTGCAGTCTGATTCAGATCTTCCCGAAGGCAGAATTCCAATAAACTAAAATCTACAATATTTTCTCTTTTTGCAATACCAATGGTGTCGCAAAATTTGCGAATGCTTGCAGCTGTGAAACCACGGCGACGCATGCCACTGATAGTGGGCATTCGAGGATCGTCCCAACCATTTACATGTTTGTCATTTACCAGTTGCAACAATTTGCGCTTACTCATCACCGTATAGGATAAGTTTCTTCTGGCAAATTCATATTGATGAGAAGGAAAAATTTCTAATTGTTGAATCAACCAATCGTATAATTCTCTGTGTGGAATGAACTCTAGTGTACAAATAGAATGAGTAATGTTTTCGATGCTATCGCTTTGTCCGTGTGCAAAATCATACATCGGGTAAATACACCATTTATCGCCTGTGCGGTGGTGGTGCGCGTGTTTAATGCGATAGAGCAGGGGATCTCTCATGAGCATATTGGTATGCGCCATGTCAATTTTTGCTCTCAGTGTTCTAGCGCCATCTTCGAACATACCGTTTTTCATTTTTTCAAAAAGGTCCAGGTTTTCTTCGATAGAACGGTCTCTGTAAGCACTGTTTTTACCAGGTTCTGTAGGAGTGCCTTTCAGTGTGGCAATTTCTTCAGAAGTAGAATCGTCTACATAGGCCAATCCTTTTTTGATGAGCGCTACGGCATAATCATAAAGGGTATCAAAATAATCAGATGCATACAACTCATTTTTCCATTCGAAGCCCAACCATTTGATGTCTGCTTTGATGCTTTCTACATACTCGGTATCTTCTGTTAATGGGTTGGTGTCATCGAAACGGAGGTTGGTATAACCTGGATATTTTTTGGTGAGTCCGAAGTTGAGACAGATGCTCGTGGCATGTCCCATGTGCAGATAACCATTGGGTTCTGGCGGAAATCGGGTAACAATTGATGAATATTTTCCAGCCGCTAAATCGGCTTCAATGATATCTTCTATAAAATTTAAACTCTTTTCTTCGCTCATGATATGGGTGATTAGCTGCAAATTTACGGGTAATACCGATTAGACAAACAATACAGTCCAATATCGGCTATCGCCTCATTGTACTATTTGTTTGATACCATCGGCATTTACTCCCGAAAGTATTCGGGATAAGCATTTAAAAAATATTGGCATATTATATAAATCACATTGGTATAACTGATGTATACTTTAAAAGTTCTATCAGATGATGTGCTATTTTAAAAAAGCCTGTGGATGAACTCCACAGGCTTTAAAATATTTAAAGGACAGCAGATTATGCAGTACCCATTCTTTTTAAGTGTAGGGTGTGTGACACTACTGCCTGTCGCATTTTACGGAATTCAATGTATTTCACATTAAACTCTTCACAGGTTTCTTTGATAATCTTACTAATTTGAGGATAGTGAACGTGAGAAATTTTTGGGAACAAATGGTGTTCTATTTGAAAGTTCAACCCACCTACTAACCAAGAGATCAGTCTGTTTTTGGTTGCAAAATTAGCCGTGGTTTCCAATTGATGAATAGCCCACTCATTTTCAATATCGTTCGTTCCTTCAATGGGTTCTGGAAAACTAGTGTGCTCTACAGTATGAGCCAGCTGAAATACTATGCTCAATACAAATCCAGCAAACATGCTTAATACAAGGAAACCAACCAACCAACTTACAAAGCCTACCATATAAATAGGGAGAATAACCATCATTACCAGGTAACCTACTTTGGCTATCCAAAATGCAAAATGATCGAATGCGCTCATTTTTTTAATGGGAACAACACCAACCTTCTTGCGGAAGTATTTTTTATAATCGGTCATAAATACCCAAATAATCAACAATAAAGTATAGAGGAACCATACATAAATGTGCTGGTATTTGTGAATCTTGTATTTTTTCTGTGTTTCGCACATTCTAAGCATCGGCTTTATTTCGATGTCATCATCTACACCATCAATGTTGGTATAAGTATGGTGAATGATGTTGTGTTTGTTGTTCCACATGATGCCGCTTGCACCCAATGCGTTTACAGAGTAGGCGGCTATTTTATTCCAAAATTTACTCTTACTAAAACTACCGTGACCGCCATCATGCATAACGTTAAAGCCAATGGCTGCAGTAAGTCCGCCCATTAATAAACATTCACCCAAAGCGATCCAGTTGTTTTCTGGGGTAAAAAATACCACATGAAAATAAAGCGCTACATAAAGTGTCCAGAATAAAATGGCTTTGAAATAAAGACTCCAGTTGCCAGTGGCTGGGATATTGTTTTGTTCGAAATAGCTGTTAACTCGTTTTTTGAGTTCCTGGTGAAAATTGGAACGATTCAGGTTTCTGAATTTGGGAGTTACAAATGTGTTGGTCATGTTCATTTTAGAATATTAAGTATTTTCTTGTATTAAGTCATTTACGGTTTTGAGGCCGATCATTTTTTCAGAAATAAATCCTTCACCATATTTTACCCCAATCATTCTTCCCATCATTTTAGAACGGTAAATCACACTTTCTAAAAAGTCGGGTGTTGATATGTAGGTCTGCGGTTCATGCAGGTTGGGATTGTGAAACTGTGTGCTGTAAGCTTTGATTGATTCGAGCTTTTGTTCAAACACGTCTGTTACATCTATTACCAAGTTGGGTTGAATGAAGCGATCCTGAATATATTGTAAAACATATTTTGGTCTCCAAGGCTCCTGACTTAAACCGTTTTTATCTTTTGTTTCAATTTTTCGAAGTCCAGATAAAAAACAAGCGTCTAACAGCAGTTTTGAACCCTTGCCATGATCTGGATGTCGGTCGTGCGGCGCATTGCAAAATATTATTTCTGGTTGATATTTCCGCAATACTTCAATGATTTTAATTTGGTGAGCGGGATCGTTTGTAAAAAAACCATCTGCCATTTCCAAATTTTCTCTTACGTCTACCTGCAAAATTTTTGCTGCTGCGGCAGCTTCTGTTTTACGAGTTTCCACCGTACCTCTTGTACCCAGTTCACCTTGCGTAAGATCGATGATTCCCGTTTTTTTTCCATTCCTTTTTTCTACTAACAAAACGCCAGCACAACTCAGTTCAACGTCGTCGGGATGCGCCCCAAAAGCGAGAATGTCTATCTTCATAATAAATTAAAAAACTTTGCGGAGCAATTTACGCTTTAATAGGGATAAAACAGCCGTTTCAGGGATTAAAGTGGACCTACTTTGATTTACAACACGTCTTCTACATAGCAGTTATTTTCACCACGGGCTCAGAAATGTCCTGATATCCATGCATGCGTTGCACTTCTTTCACAAATTTCTCTACCAATTGGTCGTCATTTTGGGCATCATATGACTGCTTTAAATTACTGTTAAAGAAAAAAGCAACGGTCTGGTAGAGCCTCGCATTCACCGAACCCTTGTATTCTTTGATGATTTCATAGCAGTTATTGCCTGTTTCTCTGTTGATGAGTTTCATCAATACTTTACCTTGGTAAATAGATAAGTTGGTGAGGGGAGTGGTGAATTCTTTTTTGAGTTCTTTTTCTCTGGAATGAATGTATTTTTTTCGTTTCGTTTTAGAAGGAATGTTTACCAGCTTTGCATTGATATCATTCATAATGATACCTGCTCTTCGTGCATAGGGATAAGTAACATACACTGCGTTGCGAAGCCTGTTGTACTTGGCTTTGTCACTCATTTGAGCTTCATTCAGCCTGACGTAAACAGCCACATTTTCTAAAGTCTTTAATTCAATGGTATCTCCATTGTAAACAATGGCTTGGGTAATAATGGTATCATTAACACCATAGCGGCTTTCCTGTGCTGAGGCAAATGTGATACCCGTTAGCAGCAGTGCAACAAATAATTGAGACGATATGTAAATGAAACGATACATCTTTTTGTGACAAACGTAAATTTAAAGGAAACAGTTTATTATTAATACAAAGGTTCCCATTTAGTAACCTTTTGGGAACCCTATATTATAAAAATGGCCTGTTTTATACTATTTCATCTATTATATTGACAAAAAAGCTCCTGCAGATGTTGCAGGAGCGGGAGTCTTTATTTTTAATAATTAGTTATTGGCAAACAAAAACATATACACCAACGCAATGGCAAGCAGCGAAAGTGTTACTGCCATTTGAAGTTTAGAGAATTTTCCTCTATGCACCATACTCATTGTAAGGCCCATCGCCATCACAATCAAACCCAACCATACCAAATTGATATAAGGGAAAACATAGGTTTTTACCGTTACAAAGTCGATGAGCTTTTCAGATTCCTTGATGCCTATTTTAATATGGTGGTTTTCAGCTACACCTGCAAAACGTAGGAATAGGTTTTGTGCATACAATGTATCGTCTCGGTTAATAATACCCAACGAATCTACTTCTATCAAAGGCATAGCAGCGTAGCGGATAGAGTCTTTGCTTACCACCGTTAAATTCGCCATCAACGCCACGTCTGTAGACTTGTATTGAAAACGATTGTTGTTCGGATTCTTCTCTACACTGTTTAAAATAATGTAGCCGTTTCCGTAGTAGGCCGTATCACCTTCATGCATTTCTACAATTTTAAACTGAGCGGTATCTTCATTGTTTTCATCATTGAGCGCATAGGAGATGTAGGTAAAAATATCTTTGGTGAGATATGATTTTGTATCGGGGTTGCTGCTCATGTTGTTGTCCTTCATTACATAAACATCCGGTTCCAACACAAACTGCTCTTGTACATTTTTATTTTTGTCTTTTCTTTCGAAGTTGAGCTTAAAGAATTTTCTGGTTTTTTCTTTTCCAGAAGAATCTTTGGTATAGGTTACTTCATAATCACCTAAAATAGTAGGAACATCTCTAATGAGGGTAAGATTTTCTCTAGGGTCATCCTTTTCTTTTGTCATAGGATCTTCGCCAGCTGGCATATTTATACCGTTCACAATGCTTTTGCTGATCACATCTTTGTTGCCTGAAGAGATCAACATGCCTACGATCATGAGCGCAAAACCAGCATGTGCAATAGACGCACCGGCTGCCAACACTTTCCCTTTCAGCACTGTCCAGATGTACATACCATTGGCAACCATTGAATAAATGCCAGCAAATAGGGCTACATAAATTGCACCCAGAAAGCCAGCTCCATGTTTATAATAGGTGATGGGATATACCATTACCAATGCTGCCGTTATAATGGCGGCGATCAATGTAGGGATCGCAATTTTTTTAAGTAGGTAATTTTTATCGGTGGTTTTGTACTTTAAATATTGTGTTACCGCCGTTAACAAACCAATCATAATGGCGATCAATGCGGCTACTTTATTGTATGAAAACTCTACATCTTCTGGTGGTGCTATCTTGGTTCCAAAAGCAAAGTTGATGACAGGCACCGATGTTTTGGCACTGATAAACAATGCACTCAAGAAAAACAACAAAGATCCAATGAACATCCAAAATTCTCTGGAGTTGGTATTCTCTTCTTTTACTACGGCCGGAATTTTGCTGTAGTTGATGGCGAACAATGCAAGAGAAGGTACGGTGAAAGCCAGCACAAAACTTCCAATCATGTTATTGATGGCCTTGGTTCCTTCTGTAAATGAGTGTACAGAAGTATCGCCCAAAACGCCAGTACGTGTAAGGAAGGTAGAATACAATACAAAGCAAAATCCAAGAAAAGCAAAAAGGTAAGTGGCTCTTAAAGAATGTCCGGTGGCCTTGTAAACGGCCATTGTGTGCAAACCTGCTACGAGCACCAACCATGGAACGAGGGAGGCATTTTCTACCGGATCCCATGCCCAATAACCACCAAAACTTAAGGATTCATACGCCCATTTTGCGCCCATCATGATGCCAACTCCTAGAATACAAATACTCATCAGGGTCCATGGCAGCGCAGGTTTTACCCAATCGCCGTATTTTTTGGAACGAATGCCCGCGTAGGCAAATGCAAAAGGCAATAGGGTAGAAGCAAAGCCCAAAAAAAGCACCGGCGGGTGAATCACCATCCAGTAATTGCGCAACAAAACGTTGAGTCCCACACCGTCTTTTACGAACGACAAATAATTGGGTTGAGAAAAGATGGGGGCGGCAATTTCATTTCTGGTTAAAGTAAAGAGGCTGTTGCCAATTCTTACATCACCTATATAAATGCCTAATATCATGAACAACAAAAAAGCTTGCGCCAAGCTCAACACCGTCATGAGGGCTGGTTCGTATCCTTTCACCATACTTGTTTTTCTGGCAGCAAAAATAGTACCTCCAAAAATAGCATGGCAAATCGTCCATAGCAAAAAGCTTCCTTCCTGGCCTTCCCAAATACAAGCCAGCAGGTATTTTGGTTCCAATTCTAGCGAAGCATGTTTGTAAGCATACATGTATTCGAATAAGTGATTGGCACAAATATAATATACGATGCCAAACACGATGGCCAATGAAACTATCTGGGTGAGATACGCACCCCTTGCATACAGTAACCAAGTACGGTTATCGGGAGATGGGTTGTTGGAACTCGCTTTAAAAAAAGAAATAGTAGATATGAGTGAAGCAACAAAGGCTAGCAAAATAAAAAAATGCCCAAGCTGTCCGGGTAATAAGTTTTCTCCTAAAAAATTCATCAGCACAATATTATATTAGCAAGATTAGTATGAAGTGGTAGTGGTTTTTTCAACGCTTTTCTGCAGTTGCTCTTTATCATCCTTGTATTTACTTGGGCATTTTAATAAAATTTCTTTACATTCAAAATGACCATTTTCCATACTTCCCTTCATCACAATGCGTTCACTTTTTTCCAAGTCGGTTGGTTTGCTATTGCGATAAATCACCTTGGTTTGTCCACCCAAACTATCAACTGCATGAAAAGAAAGGTAGTTTGGATTTTTGATGGGATCGTATTCAACCGGCTGGCTCCTATCTAACTTGGCAATAAGGTGTACGTATTTGCCTTGTTTTTGTTTGGCGGAAGCTACTGTATCGTAGGTAGAAAAATCAACAGAATAAGCGAGTAAACCCACAATCATGGCTGCGATACCGACCAATATGATAATATGTGTTTTTTTCATCTTGTATTTTATTAGAGTGCGTGCAACGCAGTATCAATTCAGCAAGTAGTGTAACAAGGGGGAGATAAAATAGTTAGCTATTTATTGCTGTTTTTTTTAACTCCGCAAAGTTAATCTAAAAAGGGTTCCTTTTAGAATTTTAACGTTCTTTTTTAACGCCCACCCTAAACCAATTTGATACTATATTTGCAAAAAAATGCCCAGCAAATCATGTCAGACCTGTCTCATTACGACCCCAATTCCGTAGGTAACCCAGATAATAATATTTTCGGACTTCCCACAACAGAAGAGGATGCAAGACTCGTCATCGTTCCCGTTCCTTGGGAGGTGACGGTAAGTTACAGTGCAGGAACCGCAAGGGCTCCAGAGCATATTTTAACAGCCAGTTTACAGGTTGATTTGTTTGACCCAGATATGGTGGGTATGTGGAAAGAAGGTTTTTACATGCGCGCTGTAGATAAAAAAGTACTCACCAAAAGTGATTACTTGCGCAAAGAAGCAGAATTGTACATCAATTATATATCACATGGCGAAGTATTGGAAGAAAACAAATTCATGTGTAAGTCGCTCAAAGAAATAAACACCGGCAGCGTTTTTTTAAACAACTGGGTGTATGTGCAAACCAGGGATCTTTTTCAAAAAGGGAAATTGGTGGGTTTATTGGGTGGTGATCATAGTACGCCGTTTGGCTTCATTAGAGCTGTGGCAGAAAAATATTCATCATTCGGTATTTTACAAATTGATGCTCATTGCGATTTGAGAGAAGCGTATGAAAGTTTCACTTATTCTCATGCATCTATTATGTACAATGTTCTAAACGAAATTCCGGAAGTATCAAAACTGGTACAAGTAGGTATCCGCGATTTTTGTGATGAGGAATTGAATTATATACAGCAAAGCAACGGAAGGGTCGTTACCTTTTTTGATAAGATCATTAAAGAACGCCAATACGAGGGGGAAACCTGGAAAAGCATTGTAGATGACATCGTAAACAACCTCCCCGAATTTGTGTATGTGAGTTTTGATATTGATGGGTTAGATCCTAAACTTTGTCCGCACACCGGAACCCCCGTTCAGGGTGGTTTTGAAGCAGAACAAATATTTTACCTACTGAAAAAAGTTACACAGGCTGGCAAAAAAATCATCGGCTTCGATTTAAATGAAGTAGGGGTGAGCAACAACGAGTGGGACGAAAACGTAGGCGCGAGGGTGTTGTACAAATTGTGTAATTTATTAACATCGAGTAATCCTGTATGAGTCAAACCTATTCGATAGAGATACCTAATGATAAAGCGACCACCTACAAAGTGGTCACTTTAATTATTGCCATCATCAATGCATTGGCTTTTGGGTATGCGTATCTACGAAGCCAGCAGGGTATAGGCATAGTGTTGATGGGTGCATTGATAGCAACAGGTTCACTTATTATTTACAGTATAAGAAACAACCAGAAAAATGCGCTTCCGTTTAAAATAGAAATCAGTTTTGGCATTTGTGCCATCATTTGGTTTGTGACGGGCAATGTTTTGCTGGGATTGCCGCTCTTGATTTTTGCATTATTGGGCATGATCATCAACAAAAAGCCGATTGTGCAGGTGAACGAAGCAGGCATTTTTTACCCATCGTTCAGCGGAAGCAATTGGCCATGGGATACCATTGAATGGGTAATTTTGAAAGATGGTATTTTAACCATCGAAAAAAAAGACAACCATTTGCTGCAGATCACGCTCGATAAACAGGTAGCCACCAACATCAATGAAATTGACTTTAACAGCTATTGCGCGGCATGTTTGCAAAAGCCAATTACCACTAATAATCTGGAAGTCAACGGTGAAAATGCCGTATAGCTTTATTTAAACAACTAATTTTGCAACTATGCAACCACTCAACGATTCCCCTTTTATTTTATATTCAGACGGAGAGGGCAATATTTTTGAAGACACCAGTTTATATGTAACTGGCAGAAGTGGGTGGGATGCACTACCCATTCCTACAGATGAATGGATTGAATTACCTGAGGGTGGGCAGCTGTACGAATTGCCAGGCCGCAGAGGTATTGGCATTGACGTAGAAACAGGAGAGATGCGTTTGTGTGAATTGGGTTGGGCTGTGGCCGCCTTTATTCCACCAGCACACACGGGTTTGTACATGGCTGCTTATGAAACCAAACAGGATGCGCCTACTTTGCCGTTGTTTTGTTACACGACCGCAGGTTGGTTCAACGATCAAATTTATGTGCCCGCTGTGCGAATTGAAAAAGACATTCGCCAGGAAGCAACGGGTTACGATGATGATAAAATTGAAGTTGGTGCCAATCGTTTGTTGGAAGCCTATCCGCACAATAGATTGGTGAAACATTTGATGGAAAATTGCTGCATGACTTACACTTGTCCGGCCGCCAGAAATTTTGCCCTGGGCAGATGGGAGTGTCCGGTTCCTGCATCACCCGCATGCAACGCCAACTGTATTGGTTGCATCAGTTTTCAGCCTATTGAAGAATCGATTGTGAGTACGCAGGATCGTTTAACGTTTAAACCAACGGCAGAGGAAATTGTAGAATTTACCGTACCCCATTTAGAAAGTGCGCCATTTCCATTGGTGAGTTTTGGCCAGGGGTGTGAGGGAGAGCCCTTGTTGATGTGGGAAACCATCAAAGATGCCATCATAGAAATTAGGAAGCATACCAGCAAGGGTAGCATCAACATCAATACCAATGGCAGCAAGCCAGATGCCATCAAAGCATTGTGTGAAGTGGGTTTGAACAGCATAAGGGTGAGTACGAATTCGGCTCGGGAGCATATTTACAATCCTTATTACCGTCCTAACAATTATAAGTTTGATGACATTGTAGAAAGTTTAAAAGTAGCGCGCAGTATGGGAGCGTGGACGAGCATCAACTATTTTGTTTTTCCCGGCATGACAGACAGTATTGAAGAATACGAAGCCTTGCGAAAATTGATTAAGGATACTGATTTGTGCATGATACAATGGCGCAATTTCAACATTGATCCCGATTGGTACCTAGGTAAAATCGGGGTAACCGACACAGGCGAATGCATGGGAGTAAAACAGATGATGGAATTGATTGCAGAAGAATTCCCTCATGTGAAGTTCGGTTATTTCAACCCTTCGATGGAAAGGATCAAAGGGGATTTTGAAGTAGATTTTGCGCATTGAGGGGGATGAGATGGGTGGCGTTTTTTGTTTTTCTTTTTAGCTA
>JBIIPY010000016.1:0-39511 GCA_044342365.1 Ferruginibacter sp.
AAACCAGCGAATCGTGGATTGCCTCAATAGCTTTAGTGCTAAACCTCGTCGCAATGACGAGGAAGGCACTTGTGTCCCTAATAAAATACAATTACTATATGCTCAAAACAGTCGGAGTGAAATTTATAGGTAACTGCAATTGGGTAACCTTTTTTAAAATAGTGCCTAGGCTGAGTTATTGAGCAAGCCCTATTTATCGTATTATTTGTGTTGTCATTGGTTTTTGGAAAATCAATGGGCGGCACCAAATAAGAAAATGCAGCCGTTTAAAAAATTCTTAAAGAATTACCTGTGCGATATTGTATGGAAGAATTGCAGGTAATTCAGTACTTAATCTACATTAAAAATTACAACTATGAGTTATAAAAAAACATTGGCAGGTTTTGCAGCAGGTGCAGCAGTAGGCGCCATCGCCGGAATCCTAATGGCGCCAGACAGAGGTGCTAACACCAGAAAAAAAATTGCCAACAAAACAAATGATTTGTCTGATTCCTTAAAAGATTCTTTTTCAGATTTCATAGATTCTGTAAAAGGAATGTCTAGAAGCGGAAAGAAAAAAACAGAAGCGTTAGAAGATACCGCAAAAGCAAAAATGAACGGTTTAAAAACCGAGGCAAGGCAAAAAGTTGAGAATTCTCTTTCTTGATTTTTAAAGCGAGGCCCTTTATATACAATTGGTTTTGAACGAAAAAACTTGTAATGGTTTTACAAGTTCTTTTTTTTAGTTTGTGGGGAAAATAATCCACAAAACGTGATTTGTGGTGGGTCTTTTTTAGATTTACGGTATCAATTTGTTACAGTAACCATGACAGACCCCGGCATTTACTACCCACACGAGCTCGGCATAGATCAATTAGACGCCTTTTTAGAAAAGGGCTGGTACAGAATGGGGCAAGGTATATTCACCACTCAATACATTGTGCAACAAGACGAAGTGTACAGGGTGTGGTGGCTGCGGTATGCGCTTAAACATTGGACTCTGAGCGTTGCCTCCCAAAAAATAAAAAAAATAAACCGCCGTTTTAAGGTAGAGATTGTTCCGATGCACATTAATGAAGCCATCGAAACACTGTACAGTCAATACCGCTCACAATTAGATTTTGAACCAGCAATATCTGTGCAACATTGGCTGTACGACATAGCCGATAAAAATATTTACGACAGCTGGCTTATACAAATAAAAGACGGAGAGCAACTGATTGCTGCAGGCATCTTCGACAATGGCCTTTTCAGCATTGCTGGCATCATGAACTTTTATCATCCAGATTATAAAAAGTACAGTCTGGGTAAATACATGATGCTTCTAAAAATGGAATACGCACAGGCCAATGGTAAACATTGGTATTATCCGGGTTACATCGTTCAACATTATCCTAAATTCGACTATAAACTTTTTGCAGGCAAAAACGCCGCACAAATCTTTATTCCCGAATTCAACAGATGGGTTTGGTGGAGTGATGACTTGTTGACGGGTATGGAATAACCAGTACAATTAAAGAGAGCCAGCTCAAAAAATGCAATGCGCGAACCTACTTGCGTCTATAAGCACCTACAAAAGGCCAGTTGCCAATCTGTAAAGTGCCACTAAAATTTATGCACACCTCCGCCTAGACCCCTTCTATTTAATTTTCAATAACATAACCTGAGGAATACGCACAGCAAGTTTGCCGATATAGAATTAATACCTGCAAATGAATAGTAGGGCGGTTTTACTTATTGTTTTCTGGGGCAGGTATTTATGCCAGCCAAGGTGTAAAGCGGACAAAAGCTTATTAAACTGGTTAATATAAACATCGCGGCCAGTACAAGAAGTACAATCCCGAAGGCTCCCTGAACAAAATCTCCAAAATACAGGATGGCAAAAATGGCTGCCAATACCAGTCTGATTAATCTGTCGGCATTTCCCATGTTCTTTTTCATTTTCTTTATTTTAATGTTGAAAAAAGCAATGCACCGTGGCGTTTCTATTGTTGAAACAGGTCATTACTAATGCAACGCTAATAAAGGAATGATTGTGGGAATTTTACGTGACTTTGGTTACACGCGGGTATGTTTTTGGTCAGTTTGTTGATAGGCCAATCATCTGCGTAAAATAAGGAGAGTTGTGCTTTGGCTCAATTGAAACATATCTTTTAATAGAAGCAATTGTTTAAAAACGGGAGCTGTTTTACAGCTTCCACTTTCGCTTTAGCATTCTTAATATGAGAAAGAGGGTTCCAAAAGCCAGCACGTAATAGAGTAAATTTTTCCAAGAAGGACTGCCTTCAAAAAAAGCAAAGCCGAAGTATATTCCCATCATCACATTCACCATCATCCAAAGCAATACATATGCAATAGAGTTAATAATCAATATTAAAAATGCCCTGGTTTCATCTTCCATTTTTGTGCTTGTTTTAATTCGGTATTTTTTATTGAATCACTTTCAAAAAAGCTTATTTAAGGCAACAACAGTTCCCTGAAATCGGTGCTGTCTCCATTAAACACATTAAAATCTACACGGGCATCTATGCCGTTTACCCTACCTGTTTCACTGTGTTGCCAAAAATGCCATTTTCTTTTGATCCTCGGCTTGTCTTTTACGAGGTAATGCGCCACCCAAAGTGGATATTCATCAAAACGTCCGGCCAGGTTTCTTTCATAAAAGTTGGCGTTGGTATAAATGATGGGTTTCACATGGTAAACTTTTTCTACCATTTGCAGCCACTCGGCCACTCTTTGTTGCAAGATACTAACAGATACTCCGTTCATTTGTTCAACATCAAGCACCGGAGGCAAATCGCCGGCTTTTAGCGCTACGTGTTCTAAAAAATGGGCAGCCTGTGCCTTGCCGCTTTTGCTGGCAATAAAAAAATGATAAGCTCCCCTTGTTACGCCTGTTTCGCCTGCATTGCGCCAGTTCCTTTTAAAGTGTAGGTCGGTTTTGGTTAATCCTTCTGTAGCTTTCATAAAGGCAAAACCAATTTTAACGCCATTCACTTCCATATCTTCCACTAGGTTCCACCCAATGTTTTTTTGGTACCTGCTTACGTCGATGCCATGAATGCTGTAATTGCCAGGAATAGAGATGCCAAATGCGCGGTAATGAACAGAGGATGGGCGATAATAAGTTCTGTAGCCAAGGTAAGCAGCGCTGGCTAGCAGTACAAGAATCAGTAAAAGGGGAATAGGGTTTCTGGCAGTACGTTTACTGCGGTTGCTTCGGGCCATGTATCAAAAATGAATCCCTGTAAAACTACCCATTTAGCGGATAAACTGCTTCACCATTTTTTTATCGCCCGCCAATACTTGTATACTGTACATTCCGCTACTCCAGCTGCCCGAAGGGATGTTCAAAAACTCGGCACCGTTGGTAAGCGTTACTGCTTGGCGGTACATTTGCTGCCCTGCAGCATTCAATATCGTTACTTGTGCATTGGATGCATTAAAATTATGCAGGTACACATTCATGGGATTGCTTACAGGATTGGGATATATATCTATGCTGCCTTCGCCTGTATTGATCGGATTTATTTTTTGAACCTTGTTGTTGCGGGAAAGAATCCAATACTCCGGATCTACCAGTACGGTATCTGCTACAAAACCCAGTTGCTCAATAAACTGTTGCCCGTTTGTACGATGGGTTACCTTCACCGTTTTTTGTTGGGTAGCATTTTTAAATACCAATGCAACGGGTGTTTCAAAAAAAGGAACAGATGGGTGGGAAGTGGTTTGATTCAAGGTGAATTTAACGCCTCCTACTCCCAGCTGGCTAAACTGTACATTGAAAGAAGGGTACCCTTCTTTTTCGTACCACTGCTCAAAAAATTTGCTAAGGTCTTTCCCGCTTTCGGCTTCCAGATGGCGTTTGAGGTCTGCGGTGCGGGCATAACCATGTTTCAATAAGGGATCGTTGAGGTAATTGCGAATAGCACGGAGATATACTTCATCGCCCAATACAAATCGCAACATGTAATTTAAAAAAGCGCCCTTGCTGTAACTAAGCCGCGAGCTAAAAATTTGATTTACACTGCTGGTATCATACACTTTTACCGAACCGTTTGGCAAAGAAACCACATCGTTTACCAATGCCCTTCTGTAAAAATTATTGCCCGGCGTACGGGTTTCTTCCAGATAAGAATAAGTGAGGTAAGTGGCAAAACCTTCGTTCAACCAAATGTCTTCCCAGCTGGCCGTGGTTATCATATTGCCAAACCATTGGTGTGCTAGCTCATGTGCCATCAGGCTCTCGCTGGTAGATGTCATAAAAGAGGAGGTTTGGTGCTCCATGCCACCACCCCAACTAAACTGCACGTGACCGTATTTTTCATTGATGAAAGGATACTCCCCATATTTCTCTGAAAAATTTTTCAGCTGATCGAGCACCCTAAAAGTATTGGTTTGAAAGTTCACCAAACTCTCAGGGTAACAATGGGTTTGAACGGGGAGCGATTTATTACCTAGTTGCACATTCACCGTAAATACTTGGTAGTTGGTTACCGCAAAACATATGAGGTAAGTGGCAATGGGGTAACGGTGTTTCCAGTGGGTGAGTGTTTTATTTCCTGCAACAGGTCGTTCAGATTGCAATAGACCGTTACTGGCGCCACGGTAAATATTAGCATGCAAAAGGTACACATCTATAGAATCTATTTTATCGTCGAGCCCATTTTTACAGGGCCACCAATCGCGTGCGCCATAGGGTTCACTCAAGGTCCACATTACAGGAGTGCCCGCATGTGTGCTGAGTACAAAAGAGCCGAAGCCCGTTTCTGGTGGAGTTCCCTGGTAAAAAATACTTACAGAATCTAATGCGCCCACCACAATATTGTTGGCCAATGTAATGCTCAGCGTATTGTTTTGTTGGGTAAAATTGATGCGATTGTTTCTTTGCAATACACTGTCTGTACGAAGCACATCCATCAGATCTAACACGATGTTGTCGGTAGCAGCCGTGGCCCGGAAATAAACCGTAACCGATCCCTTGATGTATCTAAGGGCCGGATTTACTTCCCATACGCAGCGCAAATATTTAATATCAAAGTTGTTGGAAGCGAAAGAAGATTCTGTTTCGGTTACCAAACGAGCATGCGCTTGGGCCTCCATGGCAGCAATGTCTTTGGGGGTAAAATCCTGCGCTGCAACACTCTGGCATAAGAAAATACAAACTATTAAAAAGTATCGCATAGTATGGTAAAATGATGGAGTCATAAAATTAGTTTAACAAAGGGAACTTTTCGTTTAAATGGCAATAATTGTTTAGCTCTTACGTTTAAGAGTTTCTGTTTGAATAAAACGCTGTAGGGCGTTTATTATTTTATGAAACAACCTTGTACCGCATGAAGTTAATATTTTCCATCACTGCATTTTTACTTTTCAGCGTTAGCATATGTGTTGCAGGTAGTAGCAGCGCAGCAGGAGAAGATTCGTTGAAAACCAACAAGTTGCTTACTAACAATGCCGAAACAGAAAAGAAAAAAAACGGCAAAAAAGCCAATGTGCGCTACCCGGAGCTGTTAGAAAACCACCAGCAGTATTTTATAGCCTATGTAGAAAAGTTTGCTATCAGCCGTAGGGCCTACCTGATGCGCATGCATACAAAGGGCAAACAATTTTTCCCGAAGGCTACCAGCATCTTACAAAAATACAATGTGCCCACAGAATTCAAAGTGCTTATTGCGCTAGAAAGTGCTTTTAATGGCAATGCAGTATCCAGTGCCGGAGCGGTTGGTTACTGGCAGCTGATGGATGATGTAGCAAAAGAATATGGTTTGAAGATTGTGGCTAACCAACATAAAGTGGCAAGTACCAAAAAAACAGAACTGAAAAAAGCAAAGACACCAACCACCAAAGTTGCTGATAAGAAAAAAACAGTGGTGCCAACAGATGACAGAAAACATTTTTTAAAATCTACGCATACGGCTGCCCGTTACCTGCGCGATCGGATGCGCAACCTGCAAAACGATTGGTTGTTGGTGGCTGCTAGTTACAACTGGGGCGTGGGCAATGTTTGGAATGCATTGGACAGATGCGGCAAAAAGAATCCAAGTTTTTGGGACATCAAAGACAGGCTGCCTGCCGAAACGCAAGCCTATGTAATGAACTTCATTGCCCTCAATGTTATTTTTTTGAATTACGAGCAGTTTGTAAACAACCAACTTTGTTTTAAAGACGAGCTGTTGCCAGAAGAGAAAAAGAAGGAAACACAGGATCTGGCAACGGCGCAGTAAAAGGCCTTCAACTTTCTATTAAATCTATTAAAATTTCAAACGGCTTTTATGGCCGTTTTGTTTTTTAGGGCAACCAGGTTTACGATATAATTATTCCTTTCACAATAAGAAGTAATTATTTTGCTGCCGGTGAACAAGCTGGAATTGGTTTCTATATCTTCTGGAAAAGAATTGTTTAATGAAACCTTCAGGTATTACTCTTGGATTCTGTAAGCCCTCTGTGTAAAATAAACCAAAGAACTAAAAAGGAATGGAAGAATAAATATGTAGGGAGCATTCGTGTTTGTAACAACTTAATTCTGCTAAAGACAAACTAACTTTGTAGAAAAGCAAATGAACATTTACCTCGCACTTACCATCATAATCATCCTTTCAGCTGCATTTGCTTATCTGAATCAACGGTTTCTCAAACTACCGTTTGTAATTGGCCTGTTTTTTTTATCAACAGTGTTTTCTTTGTTTGTGATCAGTACCAAACTTTGGCTGAACATACCAGTAGAAGAAATTGAAGCGTATATTAAAATTATTCACATTGAAAAAATCATCCTTAATATTTTACTTGGCTTCCTCCTTTTTGCAGGAGCATTGCATACTGATTGGACCAACCTCAAAAAACAAATACGACCCATTGCAACCTTTGCATTAGGCGGTGTGATACTTTCTACCATTATTATTGCCGGCCTGTTTTATGCACTTACAAGCGCCTTTAATATAGAAGTTGATTTTATATACTGCCTCATTTTCGGCGCCCTTATTTCGCCTACTGATCCCATTGCAGTGTTGGGTATTTTAACCAAGGCCAATGTGCCCAAAAACATTGAGTACACCATTGTAGGCGAAAGCTTGTTCAATGATGGGGTAGGCGTGGTGATATTTATTGCTTTGCTAGAGTCTTTGCAATCGGGTACATTCAGCTTTTCACATTTTGGCGGGTTGTTTGTGCAGGAGGCACTAGGCGGAATTATTGTTGGTTTGGTGATGGGTTATTGTTTGTACCTCTTGCTAAAATCGATAGACCATTATCAAACAGAAATACTGCTTACCCTTGCATTTGTTATGGGGGGTTATACTTTTTGTAATTACATACATATTTCCGGCGCATTGTCGATGGTGGTAATGGGGTTAATGGTGGGGAATTTCCGCCAGAACCTTTCAATGAGCGATACTACCCAAGAATACGTGAATAATTTTTGGGAACTGGTAGACGTTGTACTCAATTCAATTTTATTTATATTAATTGCCTTTGTGCTCATCATTATCGACTTTAAGATGGTGTACATCGCCGTAGGGTTAATTTCTATTTTCATAGTATTGCTCTCCAGAATTATCGTGGTGTTTCTGCCCCATTTAGTTTTGCCCAAACTTTTAAAGCTAAGCAACAAGGATGCATCTATCATCAGTTGGGGCGGTTTGCGTGGGGGGCTTTCTTTGGCATTGGTACTATCATTGCCAAACAGCGAAACGAAAAATATTCTTTTAATTGCCACTTATTTTTGCGTATTGTTTAGCATCATTATTCAGGGCTTAACCATTGGCAAGTTGGCAAAAAGAAAGTAAAATTCACTTAATTTTTAGTCTCGTTTACTGCGTCATTTCGTTTGATGAAGCATTGAGTATTCAATAAAGTAGTTCGCATTATCTGGTTGGTTGTATCTACTAGTTCATTAGGGTTGCAACATGTTTTGAAACATCACCATTTACTTCGAAAAAGTAAAGAGCTCTTCCTGCACTTTTGCAGCTGTATACACTTCATTAAATGCTTCAATAGAATCAAACTGCAACTGTTCCACAATTTTGTATTCATAAAACACTTTAAAGGAGGCCTCCTTAAATGGCCAAGGTTCCACACAAACATCTTTGTTGGGTTTGTAATACCAATGGATTTATATAATATGCCAATATTTTATAAATCTTATCCCGAATGCTTTCGGGAGTAAATGCCGATGGTATCAAACAAATAGTACAATGAGGCGGTAGCCGATATTGGACTATATTGTTTGTCCAATCGGAATAAACACATGCAAACTTTTGAATTTGTATGGTTTCTTATCTTTACCACATGTCAGAAGATCTCTCTATCATTAAAGGAACAAAGGAAGAACAGTATGTGGCGTTGTTGCCGCAGGTGAAAGGGTTGATAACTGGCGAGCCAGATTTGATAGCCAATTTAGCCAACATAGCCGCCGCACTCAAAGAGCAGTTTGGTTGGTTGTGGGTGGGCTTTTATTTGGTAAAGGAGGATGAGTTGGTGTTGGGTCCGTTTCAGGGACCAGTAGCTTGCACCCGAATCCGCAAAGGTCGCGGCGTATGTGGTAGCAGCTGGGCTGATGCCAAAACATTGATTGTAGCCGATGTAGAAAAATTCCCTGGGCACATTGCTTGCAGTAGCCTGTCTCGCTCAGAAATAGTAGTGCCCATTATCAAAGATGGAATGGTGCTAGGGGTGCTTGATGCAGACAGTGCAGATTTGGATACTTACGATGAAATAGATCAACGGTATTTGGAAGAGATAGTGGGTTGGATCAAAATGTAAACCTATCGCCTGCCGCGGGCTTTTGTCTGAACCATGATTTACTTGATTACAGGATTTTCTTGATGTCTTAATGTCGAAACAATTCTCTTTTTATTTTAAATCTAAAATAATTTAAACAATCGCATTTGTAATTTTTTGCTATCAATGCTGAGCATCAAGGAACAAATCCTGAGTTTACAGTAGTACAAAAGCTACATCAGGGAACCACCCGAGAAACGGGGCGTAATCGTTTCGAGCGTCTTTTTTGGTTACTTTTTGGACGAGCAAAAAGTGACAAAGCGCGCCGCAGGCGACAGAAATTCCGAGAAAGAAAATCTTTTGAGAAAATCGAATTAGTCTTAATTTAATTTTTACTTGTGAAGTCTTTAAAAGTTGAATTAAAACCCTTTACTCCCCATCCTTCCACCCCCACAAATACCTACAAGCATACGTGCGAAAAGGCCTCCACTTTTCGGCAATGTGTAGCATCGATTGTTTCATCACTTTTTTATCGGTAGCATCCAATTGATACAGTTTCGTCATGGCCTGCTGTATCCCCAAATCATCAACAGCAAATATATCTTCGCGTGCAAGTGTAAACATGAGGATCATCTCGGTGGTCCATCGGCCAACGCCTTTTATCTGTGTTAAAAAATCGATCAGTTCCTTATCGTCCATTTTCTGCAGTCGGGCATCGGTAAGCTTGTGTTGGGTAAAAAAAGCACAGACATTGTGCATATAACTGGCTTTGGCATAACTAAGGCCAATGCTGCGCAATTCTTCTACAGACAAAGCGGCTATGGCTGCAGGCTTGGGCGTTTTGGTAGGAAACAATTCTAGAAAACGACCATAGATCACCGCTGCCACTTTCGTACTCAACTGCTGACTCATGATTGACCTGCACAATTGTAAATGCACATGTTTGCGTGGCTCTAACACAAGAGGTTCTTGGGTGCGGATGATGCGGGCCAGCGATTTGTCTTTACTTAAATGTTGCAGGTGTAACATGGTTTCAACAGATTGTTTGATGATAGGATGCTGTTGAACTAAGTTAATATAAAAATAAATGGAGGGAAGTATGCGTTTATCTATGTTATAGTTTCACGGTATTTTCCCGCTACTTAACACAGACCAATTTAATAAAATGAATTTGATAATTTTTTTGCTGAGCAAAAAATGTATTTGCCACGAAGGCACAAAGCCACAAAGGATTTGCTTCGCAAATATTAAATTCACAGCAGTCTTATACACTAACAAGATGCTTTTTATTCCGAAGGAATAAAACCTTCGTGCCTTCGTGGCTTAGTGGCTCCATCTTTTTTAGGCGAAGCCTAGAATCTTACCGGGTAGAACAATAAATACTGAAAGACATTAAAGCTCCAAGGATTTGTTGGTTCAATTCCTAATACTTTAAGAAAACTACTTCTAGCTAAAAACTCAACCTTTCAATTTATATCAAACCCTACCTCACTTTCAACATCGTCTTCACCTGTTGCACCGATCCATTCTGGAAGCGTACATAAAATACCCCCGTGCCCAAATAGCCACTATCCCAGGTTTGAGTATAAGTGCCTGCTGTTGCAAATTCACGATCTACCGGCGTTGCAATTACTTGCCCCAGCGTATTCATGATTTGTACCAACGTATGCCCTCCCGCAGTCGTAAACCGAATGGTAGTACTTTGCGTAAAAGGGTTGGGGTAATTGTCTACCAAGCTGATGCCACCCGTGTTGGGTATAGCCGGACTACATGCGCTTGCTTTTACGAGTGGAATATTTTGAAAGTTTTGCAACATGATCTGCTGAAGGTCGCTGTTTTTTACACAGAGCCAGTCTTGTAACATAGAAGCATACACACTTCTAAAATCGTACTGCATGGGAATGTTGTCATTGGTACTGGCCGTGGCGGGTAACGTAGGGTTTACGCCATGTACCAAGCGTTGTGCATTGCTGCCAAACACAAACAAGGGGGCGGCAGCACCATGATCGGTGCCCGTACTGCCGTTGCTTTTAATGCGTCGGCCAAACTCACTAAACGTTAGGCCCATTACTTTTTCTTCTACGCCTAAAAACTTGAGGTCGTCCTGAAAAGCCTTGATGGCATCACTCACATTTTTCAACAGGTTGGCATGTGTACCAATGGTGGTATCGGTTGTGGTGGTCTGCAGCGAGTGCGTATCAAAACTGCCATAACTCACCATGTAAATCTTTGTTTTAAGTCCGCCCTTTACCAACCTGGCCACAATTTTGAGTTGATCTGCCAATGAGTTGTTGGTTGGGTAGGGTGCTTGTTGGGTAACACTCAGCGCGGCGTCTTTCACTACATCCGCATATTGCGCAGTTTGTTTGGCTACCTGGCGCACATATTTGAGTTCCTTGCCCGCCAATGTATTGGGTGCGGGATCTTCAACCCCACTCAACAAATTGTAAAAACTGGTAGGGTTGCTAATGCTCATACCCATGCTGCTGCTGGGCCCCTGAAACACTAGGGAGGTCACCGATCCAATTTGAATACCCAATGGGTCGGGCATGTCGTTGCTCGGATATCCATTGGGGAAATTGGGAAATTCATAATCTAAAAATCGCCCTCCCCAACCGTTCACCAACACCTGGTTGCTATCGCTGCCACTCATCCAAATATCGGTGGCCCTGAAATGCGAAAAGCTGGGTTGCGGGTAACCCACAGATTGTACAATGCCGAGTTTGCCCTCGTTATACAAAGCTTGCATGCCGGTCATGGCCGGATGCAAACCAGTTTTAGGCTGTCCATCGAGCCTTAATATTTTATTTTCAGGAATGGCTACATTGCTGCGTGCATTTACATAAGCGCTGTAACCATCAATGGGAATTACGGTGTTGAGGCCGTCGTTGCCTCCTTGTAGTTGTACAACCACAAGTACATGATCGTTGTCGGTAGTGCCGCCCAGTAATTTGGCGAGCGGACTTTCGGCTGCAAACGATTTTAAAGAAAATCCGTTGATCACCGTTGGCAGTACTACTGCTGGAACCGTACGTTTGAAAAAATCTCTTCTTTTCATGCTGAAAAATTTAACGAGTATTGATATCCCTCCTAACTCAATTGGTATTCTGCCAAGCGCATTAAATATTGATACAAACTTTTTAACCTGGTTTTTACGATGTTGGCATTGGTCATGTCTGCCGGATTGCTGATGTAACCATTCCAAGCACTGGTCCAATAATTATCTGATGTTTGTCCGCTCAGCAGAATGTCTTTTTTAATTTGATCTCTGCTGGTTTGCGACAAAGGCAATGTCAATAAGTATTTGATAGAATCTTCAATTAACCGGTTGGGATTGCTTGGATTGGGCATCGATGCTGCAAAAACGGTATGGTCAATTTTGATGGTTTTGCCTTGTCTGGTATACCCGTTGGCATTCATTGTATCTGCAAACTGGTTGCGTTTCGGGAGGGTATCACTGTTGATCCACAACTGGTGAAATTGTGGTCGTTGGTAGTAGGCCGACCATCCTGCCACAGATGGCGGATCGCCAATATTTTGTTGGAGGTTGGTGCCTACTGATTGCAGTGTGTTCCACATAAAATAATTGGTCGTGAGGTCTGTTGCCTGCGGAAAGCTTACTGAGAATTCTCTGCACAAACCTACGATCGAATCCATAGGCGATTTTATTAAACAGCCCTGGTTGAGTACATCGTAAAAATGTTCGCTCTTAAACAAAGTGCTTAGTACGGGCGCGATGTTGTAGTTGTTGTTTCTGAAAACATCCGCCAAAGGCGAAATCACGTTGGCTTCGGTAGCGGCATCAATATCGTAGTATACAAAAAACCGGTACAGTTTTCTGCAAATGTGCAAGGCTACGTCTTGCTTGTCAAAAATCATGCTGAGCAGGGCATCTAGCTCTATGTTTCCTGCATTGGCACTGTTGTTACCAGTAATAATGCGGTTGTTGTAATAGGCAGAAAATTGTTTGTTTGTAGTGTCGTGCCTGTTCAATTGAAAAATGGTGGCATTGGTATTGTTGTCTACATTCCAACCGGTAAGTACTTTGGCGGCGGCTTTTACATCGTCTTCGCTGTAGGGAGGTGTGGCATCATCGATGCCTTTGCCTACGGTAAACAATTCTTGTAATTCGCGCGCATAATTTTCGTCGGGTACCGTTTTGGTATTGAGGTAGCCGTTGAGGTAGCGCAGCATTCCAGTATCTAGCGTAACGGCTTTTACAAAATTTTTGAAATTGCCGAGGGCATGTGTTCTAAGGGTGGCATTGTTTTGATAACACCAAATGCCTTTGCTAATGTCGTTGGCTTCAGTTGCAAAATGCTGGTGCCAGAACAACACCATTTTTTCAAGGATATTGCGGTCTTGGTTTAACATAAGCCCCAGCCACCAGGCCTTCAAACTGTTTCGGCGCTGGCTGTTGATGCCTCCGTCTGTGGTGTTGATGTTAACCCAGGTACTTCCTGCGGGTATTGCAATGTCCGGGTCGCCGGCAAGCGTAGAGCTGGCATAGGTTTTTACGGGGGGTAGTGGTGGGGCCAAGGGCACGTTCAACAGCGCATCTACTGCCTGATTCATGCTCATGCCGCTAAAAAAATCTACATCGGCTTTTTTGGCACCAAACATGGTTCTTCGCAATAAATGGATCACTTCGGTGTTGGTCCAAGGTCCGCCATAAGGCTGGATACCACTAAATACACGGGCTCCTTCATACACTACCTTGGGAGTCCTTTGCACCGCAGGTTGGCTCGCCATATTCAAAAAGGCTCTTCTGTCCATAGCAATTCTTTTAGGTAAAATGTTAACGAAAAGTTACGACTTAGAATTGTAAAAAAGGTTTAAAGGGCGATTACTTTTTTTACTTAATAATTTTGGATGCTGCCCAAGAGGGGGAGAAAAATGGGTTATTTCAGTTATCAGCTGTGGTAGGCATTCGAATTAATTGGCTTATAGCCACTGATATATAACTAGTTATCTGCCCACAATTTAAACTCAGGCACTTTTTCCCTGCTGATGGTAATGTCTTCCTGGGTTTGAATGTCGCGGAGCACAATTTTGAGTCGGTTGTTGGCAACTGGTTTTACTTGTTCTATTACATCTGCATGAATAATCACTTTTCGGTTGATGCGGAAAAAATGACGGGGTTCTAGCATCTGCTCTAATTTTTCGAGCGTTGCGTTTATCAAGAAACGATTACCTTCTCTATCTACCAGATAAACTATTTTGTTGTCGGCATAAAAATAAGCCACTTCATCAGCCTGCACAAAAAACAAGCGCTGGCCAACTTTAGCCAAAAACCGATTTTTATAGCGGGTGGTAAAATTGTCTTTTACTTGTTCCATAATACTGCCATAATCTGCAGCGGGAGCAAAACTGGAAGCCAAGTTTTTGTATTTGTTAATGGCTGCAGCCAGCGCTTCGCTGGTAACAGGTTTTAAAATATAATCGATGCTGAATAGTTGAAACGCATCAACGGCGTAGTTTTCGTAAGCTGTTGTAAAGATGATGGGCTTTTGTGTAGAAGCTTTTTTAAAGATCTCAAAACTATGGCCATCACTCAGGTGTATATCCATCAGCAACAAATCGGGATGTGTTTTTTTGTTGAGCCAGCTCACCGTTTCCTCTACACTTTCTAAACACCCCACAATGTTAATGGTAGGATCATATTCTTTAAGAAGTATCTGCAACCGTTGCGTAGCCAGTATTTCGTCTTCTATGATGAGGATGTTCATATGGGCATCAGTTAAGCGTGAGCATTGGCAGGGTAACCACAAATTCTGATTCGTTTTTGTCGATCAATACTTCTCTGCCGCTCACCAACAAATATCTTTTTTTGATGTTACTGAGCCCGATTTCGGTAGAGTTTTCAACCGATTCTCTGGCCTGTAAATTATTGCTCACCACAATAGTATTGTTGCCATTCACATGCACATCAATGCGCAAGGGTTTTTGCCGGCTCACCACATTGTGTTTGATGGCATTTTCGATGAGCATTTGCAAAGATGCTGGTATGATGTATTTAGATTCGAATTGTTCTGGAATATTGATTTTGATGGATAGCCCATCTGAAAATCTTTTCTCCAGTAGAAAAATATATGGTTTGATGTAATCTAGTTCCGTTTTAATTTCTACCAATTCTTTGTCGTGTATACTCAAAATATAACGGTACACTTTAGAGAATGCTTCTATAAACTTATTGGCTTCAGCGTTATTTTGTAACACCAGTGTACTGAGTACGTTCAAGTTGTTGAACAGGAAATGAGGATTGATCTGGCTTTTTACAAGTTGCAATTCTGCCTGTGCGGTAATTCTTTTTAATTCTTCTGCTTCTACCCATTTGGTTTTGTATTCATTAAAATAATACATGATGGCATTCAGCAAATGAAACAACAGATTGGTTAGCCAGGCGTATATGATATTGAGTTTAAGCGGAACAATGGTTTCCAGCAATGTATGATTGTGCAAGAGCATGCTCATGGCAAATACAGTGGCAATCGTAACCAGGCTGGTAACAATGCTGCCTACGCCAAAAAACAGGAGCAGCCATTTGATCTTGTTTTGCGTATCGTGAATTTTTTTAAAGAAAAGGGGTTGCAACAACCGGCTTCCTTCCCATACGCCCAATGTGATGAGACCAATGGTGGTAAAAGCATAATACCATTCAATATCGATATTGAAGTAGTAATACACTTCGCACAACACTGTACTGATAAATGTACAGAGTGTTAGACCAAAAATGAAAAGATATCTGTACTTGTGTGTGAACATCGCAGGTAATTAGATAGCATCAACGAATAAAACTAAATAAAGTTTACCGTTGATGCTATTTTTTATAGGTTTTTCGCAAAGAAATCTACATGCTTATTATGGTAACAAAACCCTGTCAATAACGTGTACAACTCCTGTACGGGTAACTACGTTGGTTTTGATGATGTTAGATGCGTTTCCGCCATTGCCATTGCCTCTGATGGTTGCCCCACTGCCCAAGGCTACTGTGGTATTGCCTCCGGCAAACATGGTTAATGAACCGTTGCTTAAATCGGAAGAAAATGCTCTGCCTGCTACCACGTGATAAGTTAATACTGCGGTTAACGTTGGCAATGGAATTTGGCTAACCCTTGTTAATGACAATGAAGTTAACAGGTCTCTAAATGCTTTGTTGGTAGGTGCAAATACAGTGAGGATGTTGGCGTTCAACACAGGTGCAATACCTGCAATGGTAACAGCTACTACAAGAGAATCCAATCCATTGTCGCCGCCAGATGCTGCAATGGCAGTTTGTACAGTAGTTCCTACAGGTGGTTGCAACACAGAACCAATTTTATGTAAAATTCCATTACTGGCTCCGATATTGGCTTGCGTTACCTGAATGCCGTTGATAAATACACCCGCAGCTTTTCTTGTTACGAAGATAGAATCGCCACTAGCAGTGGTAACTTTTGCATTTGGACCAGCAGGAACATCAGCAGCAGCTATTTTTGCACCTACGGTGTGGTACAATAAAAGGGTTGAAAGGTTTGCAGGGGATGTGCCGTTTATAGCTGCATCTGTTAAACCTGCTGCAGCAAAAGCGGCGTTGTCTGGTGCAAACACGGTGAACGGACCAGGACCTTGTAGTGTGGCTGCCAATCCCGCTCTCACTACTGCGGTTTCTAAACTACTGAAGTTAGGGTCTGCTACTATTACACCAGTAATGCTGGTATCGGCTGGTTGATCATCATCATCATCGTTGCAAGATGAGAAGGTTGCCATTGCTCCAAAAGCTACTAACAGGGGCCATTTCGAAATAAGGTGATTGATTTTCATTTTGATTGATTTAGTTTCTTTTAAAACACAACGATCGAACAAAAGATGTGGACTTTTTACCGAACAGTTGTAAAAACGGTGTGAACTGTAGTTTGTAGCGAGTGAATGGGAATAACACCGATTGCACAAACAATATAGTACAATGAGGCGATAGCCGATATTGTACTATTTGTTTGATACCATCGGCATTTACACCCGAAAGCATTCGGGATAAGATTTATAAAATATTGGCATATTATATAAATCACATTGGTATAACTTTTACACCTAACAAAAAAGGCTACATCCTTAGATATAGCCCTTCATTCACGTATTGTGGAATGTTTTAGAGATTATTACGTGACCGACCAGCTCATTTCTCCATTTTTTTCATCTTTGAGCTGAATGCCCAATCCTGCGAGCTGGTTGCGAATTTTATCAGATGTAGCGAAGTCTTTTTTACCCTTTGCTTCCTTTCTAATGTCTATCAATAGCTGAATAACAGCATCAAACACTTCGTTATCGGCATTGCTTACCTGTTGCAAACCAAGAATATCTTCTATGTACAGTTTAAAATGGCTTTTCATTTTTCGCAATGTATTACCCTCAATGGCATCCAACGCAATAAGCCCGTCTTTGAAAGAGTTAATGACTGGTGCCATTTCAAACAAATTGGCCAGTACTTTTGCGGTACTGAAGTCGTCATCCATAAAATGACCCAACTCATTGAGCCAGGTATTTATTTTGGCATCTAATTCAATATCATTGGCTGAAACTAAAGTACTTTCCGGTAATTTTTGCAACACTTCATACGCTTCCCACAATCTTTTGAATGCTTTTTCGCTGGCAACGAGGGCATCATTTCCAAAATCGAGTGTGCTGCGGTAGTGGCTTTGCAGAATAAAAAAACGGATGGTCATGGGGTGAAAAGGCTGGCTCAGCAGTGGATGTTCTCCGCTAAACAACTCTGTAAGTTTAATGACGTTGTTGTAGCTCTTCCCCATCTTTTTTCCGTTGAGGGTAATCATATTATTGTGCATCCAATACCTTACCGGAGCCTGGTGATTGCAAATGGTGCTCTGCGCAATTTCACTTTCATGGTGTGGAAACTGAAGGTCCATACCGCCACCGTGAATATCGAACGAAGTGCCCAGGTACTTGGTGGCCATGGCAGAACATTCGATGTGCCAACCCGGAAAACCAACGCCCCATGGGCTTGTCCAGCGCATGATGTGTTCAGGAGCAGCATTTTTCCAAAGAGCAAAATCGGCGCGGTCTTTCTTTTCTTCCTGTCCATCTAACTCACGGGTGGTTTCCAACAAATCATCTATAATCTTTCCGCTCAGTTTACCATAGTCGTAATGAGCGGCATATTTTTTAACATCAAAATACACCGATCCATTTACTTCATACGCATAACCTTCATCAATAATTTTTTGAATCATGTTGATCTGCTCCACTATATGGCCGGTAGCCGTAGGCTCTATGCTTGGTTCAACGCAATTGAATTGCAGCATAGCCCAATGAAACAGGTTGCTGTATTTCTGCACCAGTTCCATCGGCTCTAATTTTTCGAGCACTGCTTTTTTGGAGATCTTGTCTTCTGCTTCTTTTCCTTCTTCTTCAAAATGGCCGGCATCCGTAATATTTCTAACATAACGCACTTTGTTGCCCAAAAAACTCAGGTAACGGTACACCACATCAAAAGTTATATAAGGCCGGGCATGGCCGAGGTGACTCTCACCACTCACGGTTGGGCCACATACATACATTCCAACATGGCCAGGGGTGATGGATGTAAACACCTCTTTTTGGCGGGTATAGGAGTTGTAAATTTTTAGCGACATTTTTTCTTGTTTAAATGCTCTCAGCACAATTAGCTGTTTGAGCTAACATGTTACTGTAAAACTGGGTGAAATTAACCATAAATTTTTGATCGGGGAATTGGCTTTGACAAACGCAAAGGCTGTTGCTTTAGCTACAACAATAATTGCTGGTAATATGCTGGTAGGTGATCATGAACACAAGATAACCAATTATTTTAATTCGAGATCTACTATGATTGGAAAATGGTCGCTGATTCTTTTGCCATCGCGGGCAAACTGGTGAATCGTAAACCTAGTATCAGCAAAAATATTATCAATTCGTAGCGTGGGTGCAATATGAGAATAGGTTCTTCCAATGCCGGTACCCGATTCAGCAAATGCATTTACAAGCCCCTTGCCAATATGATGGTAGGCAAAACTATTGGGAACATCATTAAAGTCGCCGCAAACCACTAGTGGGTAAGGGCTTTTGTTCATTTCTTCTTTTACGTGTATGCTTTGAATTCGTCTTTTGGCAAAGCCTGTTTTGAACTTAGAAATAATGTTTTTGCTGTTCTTAAAATTGCTATCGTTGTCTATACTGGGTTCTTCGAGGTATTCTAAATCTTCATTGCTAAACCGTAGAGATTGTAAATGCAAATTAAATATCCGCACCGTATCGCTACCCGAAGCCACATCTACATATTGAAAAATAGAGTTGTAATTATCGGGATTTTTGCTGATCATCTCTTTTTTTATAAACGGAAATTTAGAAAAAATGATGATGCCAAACTGGTGGTCTTTGTCGTAACTCAGGGTAGGATTGTAAGCATAAAAAAAATAGGGCATCTGCAGCGTAGCGGCAATTTGGGGAACGTAGTTGATGGCTTCCGGCTTGTTTTCGTTGCCTACCATTTCCTGGAAGCAGGCCACATCGGGATGATAGGTGTTGATCAACTGCAGCATCTGCTGCTTTTTTTCGGGATTTTTTTTGTGAGAAGAAATTTCAAAATGTTCGATGTTCCAACTCATCACCCTAAGTTGCGACCTTTCTTTTTTTAGCTCGAAGCCATTGCTCACCCTGAGTTTCACCAACTGGCGCAGCGGACTCCAAGCCAATACCATGGCAGTTAAGCTGATGAAAACCATTTTGGGTTTTGCCAACAACCAAAAAAAGAAAAAGCCCACCAACAACAGTAGCGCGTAAAAATTTACGAGGGTAAGCAGGCCCACGAACCAATATTTTTCTGGGTTAAACCAATAGCCATAAGCACCTAATAAAAAAAACAATGCAACTATGATATTGCAGAAAACGATGAATCTTTTTGTAAAACGTCTTACCACCTTGGCCATGACTTAAAGTTAAGTTGAAAAAGACAATTTATACCGATTGGACAAACAATATAGTCCAATATCGGCTATCGCCTCATTATACTATTTGTTTGATACCATCGGCATTTACTCCCGAATGCATTCGGGATAAGATTTGTATAATATGCCAATATTTTATAAATCACATTGGTATTATAACCGGCATCTTTAAAAGGAAAACATAAAAAAGCTGTCGGAACTTTTCCGACAGCCCTGTATATAAGTTCTCTGAAAAATTTAATTCTTCAATGGTGCACCCACTGCGATGGCACAATCATGTCCTGGTTGGCCGTGAGCTGGATTCAGTTTAGCGGTAGATCCTGAAGTGGGTGTGTTGGTGGGGGCTGGTGTCATTACGGGTGCAGTCACTGGTGCAGTCACTAGTGCAGTCACTGGCGCAGTTGTTTGCACAGAAGGTGCAGCGGTATTTCCTGGAGGGCTGTTTAACGGTGCACCTACGGAAATATCGCATCTGTGGCCGGACAAACCATGTTCTGGGTTTAAACCCGCACTTGCAGTAATAGCAGGCGTTTGGTTTACGGGAACTGGTTTTACGCCATTGTTACTCGGTGCCAGGTCTACGGCGGAACCGTTAGATGGCATGGTGGTGATGGCCGGTGAAACAGGGCTTAAACTGTCTTTTGCTGGCATAATGCTGGTGTCTTTAACCGGAGCATCGCTACCTCCGCAACTGCTAAAACCCACAGCACTGATCAGAAGCACTGCAATAATTGATTTGTTCATTGGTTGTATTTAATGAATGATGATGTATGGTTGTTTTGTAAAATTGCTTAAAGTTCGTCTTTCTCTGCTGCTTTTTTTAGAATCTCTTTCTCTTCTTCTGTCAAAAAATGATAACCCCGTTGGTTGATCTTATCTAGAATTTCATCAACCCGCTGCTGGTTAACGATGCTGGTTTTTTTATAGGGCTTTCTCCCATCGGTGTTGTAAAAAACCGTTTCCTTTATTTTATCTTTACTAGGTTTCTTGTACGGGTTAAACAGATTGATGACCCAGCTGTAAAAATTGTTCATCCACTTGCTGCCATCCTTGCCTTTGCGAAGAAATACTACAAACAAATAACCGGCAAGCACAGCGCCTAAATGAGAAATACTGATGGCTGCGCTAGCGCTGGCAATGCCAGCAAAATCAATTAAAATGTAAATACCCATCAGCACCCAAATGGGAATACCGTTTCGGATAAAGGTAAAAAACCGGTGGTCTGGCGCTAATGTTGTTGTGGCCATCGCTACTGCCAATACTCCAGTGTTGGCCCCTAACAAGGAGCTTAACCCAATTTGAGGCCTTAAACCCGGCATAATGTAATGCATGGCGATGTAAAACAACCCTCCTACCACACCACCATATATGTATACAGGGATGATTTTATCGTTGCCAGCCATTTGTTGCAACAGATAACCAAAGGCCCAAAGCCAAATCATATTGCTGATGAGGCGAATGATATCGCCAAATTCTGAGAAATAATAAGTGAATAGGGTCCAGGGCCTTTCGCTTAGTTCTACAAGGCCAGATGGAAGTGCAAACCATTGCAACACAATGGTATTGAATCCATTAGACTGTTTGTCGGAAATAACAAAACCCAAGTTAATAAACGTGAGTATCAGAAACACCGCAATGTTGATGGCAAACAAAGCCACCAGCGCATTGTTTTCCTGGCCCAGCAAGAGCCCCCTTCGTTTGGGCTTTTTAAATTCTCCGTATCTGTCTGCCTCTCCCATGTTACACTGCTATTTGAAATCAGAATATAAAATTACAATTGTTAGATGGATAATTTCCCGTAAACTATCAATAGAACGTTTTTTTATTGCCTTTGTTCCAGATGATCACTAAAATTAATCCCATGGCCATTCCACCGAGGTGAGCAAAATGCGCAATCTGGCTACCAGTGGGGTATACACCACCAAATACATCGATGGCTGCGATACCAATAATGGCCCATTTGGCCTTCACCGGAAACGGCAAGGGAAAAATTAATAACTCGGTATTGGGGAACAAGTAAGCATAAGCGCCCAATAAACCCATCACGGCACCGGACGCTCCGATGGCCGCATTATTGGTTAAAAACAAGTGAGCTACCGCAGCCGCCAACCCACAAGCCAGGTAGAATGTCAGGAATTTTTTGGGTCCCCACACCCGCTCTAGCAATGAGCCAAAACTCCAAAGTGCAAACATGTTAAAAAAGATATGCCCCCAACCGCCATGTGTAAACATGTGTGTAACCAACTGGTAAGGCTTAAAGAATCCAGAGTCATAAGGATATAGGGCGAGCAGGTTGGTTATTTTTCCTTCCCCACCATCAAAGAGCAACTGCACCACAAACACCAACGCATTGATGATGATGAGGTTCAATACAACCGGACTAGATTTTTGAAAACCATTGCCGTAATTTTTAAATGCCATAATAAATTTTTAAAATTAACTAAAGCCCATTTCATTTCAGGATGAGCAAGGCCACATTTTCTATATGATGAGTATGCGGAAACATATCTACCGGCTGCACTTTTATCACCTGGTATTTTTCACTCAACAACAAGATGTCTCTTGCTTGTGTTGCTGTGTTACAGCTTACGTACACTATTTTAGGAGCTTCCATTTCCAATAATTTCATCACCAGTTTTTCGTGCATGCCAGCCCTTGGCGGGTCGGTGATCACCACATCTGGTTTGCCATGGGTATGGAAGAATGCCTCGTCGCAGATCTTTATTACATCGCCGGCAAAAAACTGTGCGTGCTCAATATGATTGAGTGCGGCATTCTTTTTAGCATCTTCAATGGCGGCTTCAATTACTTCTACCCCAATAATTTTTTTGGCGCCCTTGCTCACAAATATGCCTATACTGCCAGTGCCGCAATACAGATCATATACGATCTCATTACCAGTAAGCGCAGCAAAATCGCGGGTGATGCTGTATAGTTTTTCTGCCTGTTTGGTGTTGGTTTGAAAAAACGATTTAGGACTGATGATAAACGCCAGGTCTTCTAGTTTCTCTACCACATAACCCTTTCCAAAATAAACCTGTGGGTCCAGATCGTAAATGCTATCGTTCCACTTCGGATTGATGGTGTACAACAGAGTGGTTATTTCTGGAACGGCTTGCAGTAAATGATCGAGCAATGCTTTGCGATCTTCTTCCGCTTCATGGTTGATGCACAAATTCACCATCAACTCCCCAGTGCTGCAATAACGAATGATGATGTTGCGCAACCAGCCAGTATGTTGGCGGATGTCGTAAAACGAGTATTCTTTTTCTTTAGCAAAATCGCGAATGGAATTTCTGATGCGGTTGTTTACCCCATCCATCAAAAAACACTCATGAATGTCTATGATCTTGTCAAAAATTCTGGGTACATGAAACCCCAAAGCACTTTCACCTCTTAGGGCTTCAAAAGCGGCGGCTTCTGCCTCCTTATCTTCAGGGTCTGCCAACACCGGCATTTCGCCAGGCAGCAGGTATTTTTTATTGCTGAAAGTAAACTCTAGTTTGTTGCGGTAATACACGGTTTCGTCAGCGCCAGCAATGGGTAAAAATTCAGCATCGTTCACTTTGCCAATTCTACGCAGATTTTGTTCTGCTTCCTGTTGTTTGTATTGAAGTTGTTTATGGTAAGGCAGCATTTGCCATTTGCAGCCACCACAAACCCCAAAATGCTGGCAAAAAGGATCTACCCTGTCTGCCGAATAACTTTTTACTTCCGTTACCCGGGCTTCGCCCCAATCTTTTTTGTTTTTGGTTAGTAACAAATCTACCGTATCACCAGGCACAGCCCCACTTATAAAAATAACTTTACCGCCTACCCTAGCCAATGCTTTCCCTTCTGCTGCGTAGTCGGTAACGGCTACGTCTGCTAATTCAATTCTTTTGTTCTTTTTTTTCACCCTGCAAAATTAATGGATATACCCCCATTTTTGGGCGATTAACTTGCCGCCATTCAAAATCTTAGCGCTTTGTTAAGGCTTGGCAATATCCGCAGCTTTTTAAATACATTTGCTATGCTTTTATACTCATTATGAAAAAAACGATACTCTTTTATTTTTTGTTGGCGGTTTCTGTAGTAACCACAGCCCAAACCTATAGGGTTACCCTGCAAAGCAACTATATATCTGGCATAGTGTACCTCACCCATTACTTGGGCAGCAGTTTAAATATAGACGACTCTGCTGCAGTAAACAACAAAGGGGTAGCCATTTTTGAGGGCAATAAGAAACTCCCTTCTGGTATTTATGCCATCGTTTTTCCGGGCAAAAAACTCACTGCCGATTTTTTGATTGGAGAAGAGCAAGTGCTAAATATAGTAGCCGACAGCAACAATATTTTACAAATGAAGGTGATCGGTTCAAAAGAGCACGACCTGTTTTTTGAGTACCAGCAGTTCGTTGCTACCAAGGGCAAGCAACTGAACGATGAGCGCCAGGCCTACATGAAAGCTACCACTGCAGCAGATTCTACCTTACATGAAAAGAATTACATCCAATACAACAACGAACTCAATGCATTCAGGGCTTCCATTATTCAGGATAAACCCAATTCGATGATGGCCATTATTTTGAATGCGATGCGCGAGCCACCCCTGCCTGCGAAAGCACCTGTTACCCGCCAAGATTCAATTGACAATTACCAGTTTTACAAAGCGCATTATTGGGACGGAATTAGTTTTATGGACGATTGTGTGGTGCGCACACCTTTCTTCAAAAGTAAGCTGGAACGTTATTACAGAGATGTGATGCCCCAAGCGCCAGACAGCATCATCAAAGATGTAGATTATAAATTATTACTGGCACGCAGCAGCCCGGAAATGTATAAATACTTGCTCAACTGGCTAACAGACGAATACATCAATCCAAAGTACATGGGGCAGGACGCCATTTTTGTACACCTATTCAATAAATACCATAGCAAAGGCGTTAGTAGTTGGCTGAACGAAAATCAAATGGATGCCATCACCAAAAGGGCCTATATGCTCATGAGCAACTTGGTGGGAGAACCTGCTGCTAATTTAGAATTGTTAGATACTGCCAATAATGTAGCGACGCTATACAACATCAAAGCAGCCTACACCATCGTAGCTTTTTGGGATCCCAATTGCGGGCATTGTAAAGAAGAAATTCCCAGACTAGATTCTTTTTATAAAGCCATTTGGAAACAAAAAAACATTAAAGTGTATGCGGTGATGACGGAATATGACACCGATGCCTGGAAAGCCTTCATCAACAAACACCAGTTAGCTGATTGGACCCACGTACACCATACTTTAAAAATGGTGAAAGAAGATGCCGATGCACAGCGCCCGTCGTTTAAGCAGTTGTACGATATCACTCAAACGCCTACGCTGTATTTGCTCGACAAAGACAAACGGATACTGGCCAAGAAATTAACATTGGAACAACTGAACGATTTTCTGAAAGTGAAACTGAACGATTCCGCCGACAAATAACGAACCCTTACCAAAATACCAACACATTATTCAATGAAAAAGTATTACCTGATATTGGCGCTGGCAGCAATGAACAGCGCCGCCAATGCACAAACTTTTATTACCTACGGCAATAACAGCATCAGCAAACAGGAGTTTTTAAAAGCCTACAACAAAAACAAAACTCAAGTTGATGACAAAGAAAAAGCGTTGAGAGAATATGTAGAGCTGTACACTAACTTCAAATTAAAAGTGAAAGCCGCTGCCGAATTAGGCATGGATACCCTGCCGCAGATACAGTTCGACATTAGCAACTTCAGGGAGCAGATCATGCAAAACTATCTCAACGATGAAGAAGCCATCGATCGTTTGTTACAGGAATCATTCGGCAGGGTAAAAAAAGACCTTAGAATCCTGCATTTTTCTGTGCCAGTGGCAGCAGATGCTGCGGTGGCAGACACACAAAAAGCATTTTCTGCAGCGCAGGCCCTGTATCAACAACTCAAAACCGGCAACAGTAATTACAATAGCATTGTAGAAAAAACGGGTCCGGGCCTCATACTACAAAGAGACCTTGGTTACATCACTGCATTCACCTTGCCTTATCAGTACGAAAACATCGTGTACGGGTTACAAAAAAATGAAGTGAGTGCACCTTATAGAAGTAAAAACGCCTGGCATTTGTTTAAGTTAATAGACGAACGCGCCAGCGCGGGCAGGTGGAAGATCGCGCAGGTTTTAATAGCAGTAGCACCAGATGCAGATGAAGCCAGTAGAGCAGCAGCATTGGAGAAGGCCAACGGGGTGTACAATAAAATTAAAGATGGAGAACCATTTGCAACGGTGGCAAAAACCTACAGCGATGATCAATTAACCTATTTAAACAGTGGGGAACTACCAGAATTTGGCACCGGTACTTTTACAAACGATTTTGAATCGCAGGTACTTTCTTTGAAAAAAGATGGAGACTTCACCAAGCCATTTCTTACCTCTTTTGGGTACCATATCGTAAAAAGAATGGGTTTTACGCCCACACCCGAAGTGGCAGACGATGCATACCTGTTCGATTTAAAGCAAAAGCTGATGCGCGACGATAGGGTAAATGCGGAAAAAGAAAAGTTCACCCGCGACCTCATAGCCAAAGTAGACGTAAAGACACTAAAAGAAGTAAAAAGGCCAGATCTGATGCGTTATGCCGATAGCCTAATGACCAATCCAGCACTGGAGCAAACCAAGGTTTTCCCCATCAGTAATAAAAATGTGTTGAAGGTTAAAAACGAGCTGCTAAAGGGAAGCGATTGGCTGGCATTTGTATGGCAGTATAAATCCAATTTATCGGAGTACAAAGGCGAAACCAATGCTCAACTGTGGGATAAGTTTGTAGAAATTTCTGCGCTCAATTATTACAAGAAAAACTTGGAATCTTTCAACCCAGACTTTAATTTTCAAATGCAGGAATTCAAAGAAGGAAACATGTTGTTCGAAATTATGGAACGCAATGTATGGGGCAAAGCCATCAGCGACAGTGCGGGGTTATTGCAACACTACCAAAGCCATGCATCAAAATTTAAGTGGGCCGAAAGTGCCGATGTTTTGATCTTTAACTGTAACGCACCCAAGGTAGCAGCCGAAGCCATTGTTGCACTCAAAAAAGGCAAAAACTGGAGAGCGCTTGCAGAAGAGCAAGCGGCTACAATTCAGGCTGATAGCGGAAGGTACGAGATTGCTCAAATCATTGGCGCCAATTATGCGAGCACCCCAAAAAAAGGAAATTTTAGCGCCATCACCAGCAATATAGATGGCACTTCTACTTTTGTGATGTATGTAAATATATATGAGCCTAACCAGCAAAGAACATTCGAAGAAGCACGTGGTTTGGTGATAAACGAGTACCAGCAGGAGCTAGAAAAAAACTGGATTGCAGCACTTAGAAAAAAATATCCAGTGAAAGTAAATGAATCAATGATTAAAGAAATGCTGTAATACCAATGTGATTTATATCATATGCCAATAATTTAAAAATCTTATCCCGAATGCTTTCGGGAGTAAATGCCGATGGTATCAAACAAATAGTACAATGAGGCGATTGCCGATATTGGACCATATTGTTTGTCCAATCGATATTACACCAATTCCTTCACCACATCACAAATTAAACCAGGACGGCCCAATGTGTAATAATGCAGTACGGGAACCCCCGACTTCTGTAAGTCTTTGCTTTGCTCTAATAACCAGGCCGCACCTACCTTTTCTACCTCTTCATCGTTTTTGCACTTCACAATCTCATTGCTGAGAGCAGTGGGCAAATCGATATGGAAAATTTTAGGTAAAACCGTGAGTTGCTTTTTGTTGTAAATTGGCTTTAACCCCGGAATAATGGGAACGGTGATACCAATTTCTCTGCAAGCATTTACAAATGCATAATATTTGGCGTTGTCAAAAAACATTTGGGTAACAATGTAATCTGCCCCCGCATCTACCTTTTGTTTTAGGTACTGTAGGTCTGTATCCATATTGGGTGCTTCAAAATGTTTTTCTGGGTAACCGGCTACGCCAATACAAAACTTTGTTTTGGAGGTATTTTTTAACTCTTCCTCTAAGTAAACACCTTCGTTGAGGTTGGTTACTTGTTTCAGCAAATCAAGTGCATAGGCATGGCCACCGGGCTCGGCTTCAAAGCTGGCTTCATTTTTTGCAGCATCGCCCCTTAGCACCAATACATTATCGATACCAAGATAGTTGAGGTTGATAAGCGCATCTTCTGTTTCGTTTACACCAAACCCGCCACAAATGAGGTGGGGTACCGTATCTACATTGTACTTGTTCATGATGGCTGCACAGATAGATTCGGTGCCTGGCCTTTTTTTCACTACCACTTTCTCAAAAGTGCCGTCCTGCTTTTTCTTAAACACGTGCTCACTCCTGTGATAGGTAACGTTGATGAATGATGGCTTAAACTCCATCAAAGGATCCATGTGGTTGTACAAAGACTGTATACCCTTTCCTTTTAGTGGAGGCAAAATTTCAAAAGAAATCAGGGGTTTAGTTGCCTGATGGATGTGGTCGATTACTTTCATGTATTAAAATATATGCAAACTTAACTAAGGAAAAATAGAACAACAAAATAGGAGTAAGCAGAGCGGTACTAAAAACGGATACCGATACACAATCCACCTCTGAGGCCGGCCCAAGGACCCTTAAAAAACACAGAAGCGCCGTTATTGTTCACATCATATGTAAATTCAGTAAATGGGATGTCTAGTCCGTCTAGTTCATCACGGATAGCTTGTTGTTCGGAAACAGACAAGGCTTTTTGCCCGGTGAGGGAGCCATCAGACTTTCCATAGCTGGGGCCTATAATCCACCAGTCGAGGTACAAAGCTTTGCTCAATTTCCATTGCGCGCCAAGCATCAATCCGCCAGAAAGGGCGTTGATAGTACCATTTAAAGGAATGGTTTCGGTAAGGCCTTGGTCATCGTATTCAAACAATAAACTGGTTTCATAACGGGCAATGCTGGCAAATGGAGCAAAATAAAATCCGCGGAAAGCGCCTTTTTTACCTACATAAAAGCGCCACTCTGGCATAAACGACCTATTACCTAACACTATGTTGTTCAGTTGTCTTTCCAGTTCAGGATCTTCGGCATAATTGTTAATGACGTTGATAAGCGGCAGCTTTCCGGTAGGCATGTACCTGAAAGTACCAGCCAGCGTCATTTTGCGCGCAATTTTGCGTTCATATTGTATGCTGAAGCTTTTTAAAGCAATGGCCGGCAAGTTTATTTTGATGATGTTTTTGCCAGGTATTTTGGACTTTTTTTCTTCTTCTACTATGCGATCGTTTACCGTAATTACCTGCTGTGCGATTGCATCAATACTTGCAGCAGCCAATAAAAAAAGGAGGCTAATTTTTTTCATCTTGATTACGTTTAGTTGTTCAAAAAGAGTGTTTAAAACAGTAAATATGCATATTTATTGCCCAAATCACCGCAACCGGGAGTCGAAAAATTTCAGTTATACTCATTTGGACTATACAAAGTTATCTTAATCTCTGTTGGCAAAAATGTAACCTTACCAGAGTTCACCTATTTTTGTAAAAAATAAAACGATTTGAACCTGACCATCCAAACCAAGAACCTTGTAAAAACTTACGGCAGTCGCACGGTGGTAAACAACGTATCTTTTAATGTGAGTCAGGGTGAGATCGTAGGCCTGCTTGGTCCGAACGGGGCCGGCAAAACCACTTCCTTTTACCAGGTGGTGGGGTTGGTAAAACCAGATGAAGGAGAAGTGTTTCTCAACGATATCAATATTACCAAACTGCCCATGTACAAGAGAGCGCAAATGGGTATTGGATACCTGCCACAAGAAGCCAGTGTGTTTAGAAAGTTAAGTGTGGAAGACAATATTATGGCGGTATTGGAAATGACAAAACTAAAAAAAGCGGAACAAAAAACGAAGCTAGAGTCTCTCTTGAATGAGTTCCGCTTGCAACACGTGCGCAAAAACAACGGTGATACCCTGAGTGGTGGGGAAAGACGAAGAACAGAAATAGCAAGAGCTTTGGCAGTAGATCCAAAGTTTATTTTGTTAGATGAGCCCTTTGCCGGAGTAGATCCAATTGCGGTAGAAGATATTCAGGCGATTGTGGCCAAACTCAAATTTAAAAACATCGGCATTCTCATTACCGATCATAACGTAAACGAAACCTTATCTATCTGCGACAGGGCTTATTTGCTCATAGATGGCAAAATTTTCAAACACGGCACAGCAGAAGAATTGGCCGGCGATGAACAGGTAAGACGTTTGTACCTCGGTCGTAATTTTGAGCTAAAGCGCAAAGACTATTTGCACGACGAAGCTGCGGCTGACGCTCAAAATTCTTAAGCATTTTACACACTGGTTTTAATATTGTGAGATATCCTGTTAATCAGGGTATTTTTTTTATCTTGCTTGTATGAAGTTGCTGTCTCCGGCTATATCAAAGTTCGTTCGAATGCGATTCTGGCGCATCAAAAACTGGGTAGACCATCCGGTGGCAGCCCAGCGGGAAGTATTGCAGCACGTGGTTACAGAAGCACAGTACACAGAATTCGGCAGAAAATACCATTTCAACAGACTGTTTACCATCAAAGATTTTAAGGCCCAGGTTCCCATTCATGAGTACGACGATATGCGGCCATACATTATGCGCATGATGGAGGGGGAAGAAAATGTGTTGTGGAATACACCTGTATCGTGGTTTGCAAAAAGCAGCGGTACCACCAGCGATAAAAGCAAGTTTATTCCCATGAGTGAAGAAAGTTTGCAAGACAATCATTTCAAAGCAAACAAAGATGTGCTCACCAATTATTACAATCATTTTCCGGGCAGCGATCTACTCACGGGTAAAGGATTGGTAGTAGGTGGTTCGCACCAAATAAACAAAGGCAATGGAGAAATTCAGTATGGAGATCTAAGCGCAGTGTTGATGCAAAACTCTCCCTTTTGGGGGCAATGGCTGAGAACGCCCGAACTCAGCATTGCCTTGTTAGATGAATGGGAAACCAAAATTGAACAATTGGCCGAATCTACCGCAAACGAAAATGTTACTTCGCTGGCCGGAGTTCCTACCTGGACCATCATTTTGCTGAAAAGGATATTAGAGATTAAACAGGTTAAAACCATCAAAGAAGTTTGGCCTAATTTAGAATTGTACATCACCGGAGGCGTTTCGTTTGTGCCTTACCGCGAGCAGTTCGAAAAATTAATTGGCGCACCCATCAATTACCTCGAAGTGTACAATGCCAGTGAGGGATTTTTTGCTGCGCAGGAAAAACCAGCCGACGATGGCATGACCCTGTTCACTGAACATGGCATTTTTTACGAGTTTATGCCAGTAGAACAATATGGTAAACCATCGCCCAAAACAGTTGGGCTCGATGAAGTGCAGCTAAATAAAAACTATGCTATCATTATTACCACTACTGGTGGACTCTGGCGTTATTTGGTAGGCGATACCGTTCGCTTTACCTCACGAAACCCATACAGGATAGTGGTTTCGGGGAGGTTAAAACATTATATGAATGCATTTGGGGAAGAAGTGATTATTGATAACAGTGATTTTGCCATTGCTACGGCTTCGCAAAAAACCGGGGCCATTGTTACCGACTATACCGCTGCCCCCATGTATTTTTCTGAACACAACAACGGTACGCACGAGTGGCTTATTGAGTTTGAAAAAGAACCACCCTGTTTGCAGGAGTTTACCAATGAGTTGGATGCAGCCTTAAAAAATGCCAACAGCGATTATGAGGCTAAGCGGCAGAAAGACATTGCCCTTCGAATGCCGCTGGTAAGATCATTGCCTTGCGGAATTTTTGCCCGTTGGCTCAAGAGCAAAGGCAAACTGGGAGGTCAACACAAAATACCCCGTTTGTGCAATGAAAGAAAATTTGTAGACGAAATCAATTCTATGGTTGCTGCAGAAGCGTAGGCATTGTTTGGAATACTTGTTCAAAGTATTATCATTGCAGTAAAAAACATACAACACAAAGCAAAAACAGTTTTATTAAAAAGATGAGTATGAAATTATTAGAAGGCAAAACCGCCATCGTTACAGGAGCCGCTCGCGGTATAGGAGAAGCGGTGGCATTGAAGTTTGCAGAACATGGGGCCCATGTAGCATTTACTTACGTGAGTGATAGCAGCGCAGAGAAAGCCTCCGCATTGGAAGCACGGTTAACTGAAATGGGTGTAAAAGCAAAAGCTTATCAAAGCAATGCTGGCGATTTTGCAGCCTGCGAAGCTTTTGTAAACGACGTATTGGCCAACTTTGGTACAGTAGATATTTGTGTAAACAATGCAGGCATTTCAAAAGATAATTTATTGTTGCGCATGAGCCCGGAACAGTTTGAAGATGTAATTAAAGTTAACCTTACTGGCGTGTTTAATATGACCAAGCAGGTAATAAAGCCTATGATGAAAGCCAAATCTGGTAGTATCATCAACATGAGCTCTGTGATTGGCGAAATGGGCAATGCTGGCCAAAGCAGTTATGCAGCCAGCAAAGCCGGTGTAATAGGTTTTACCAAATCTGTGGCCAAAGAACTGGGCAGCAGAAACATACGCTGCAATGCTATCGCCCCTGGTTTTGTAGAAACCGACATGACGAGTTATTTAAAAGAAGGCGAAGCCGCAGATAAATACAAAGCAGGAATTCCTTTGGGAAGATTTGCTTCTGCAGAAGACATCGCCAATACCACACTGTTTTTAGCATCTGACATGGGAAGTTATATTACCGGACAAACCATCAGTGTATGCGGCGGGCTTAACATTTAATTATTATTTGAACAGGATATTATAACGAGTTGGCCCACGATTTTAGCAAGCCAGTCGTTATATTTGCCAACCTGCATGAAAAAGAAAAGCAACATATCGCGCCAATCATTTTCAGTTACTAAAATAGTATCTGTAATGATGATGTGTTTGTGTTTATTGCTTTTAACAGGAGCTAATTTTTTTGTGTATAAAATAGGGTTGGATAATACGAAAAGTATTTCGATGAATACCGACACCGACGAAAATGAATCCTCCAACCCGGTAGAAGAACACTCAAAATCGAACCAGGGGCTCAGCATCCAAGAAGAATACCTGCACGAAAGACACTCTCACAAAGACTTTGCATGGTTAACCATGCTGTTGTATCATAGAGTTTTAGAAGCAGAAAAGCTGCAAATAGTTCATTACGAATTGGCATCACCACCTCCCAAATTGGCCTAAGTTTGTTGTATTGGCTTTGATACCCTTATGTATCGCGCCACTTCTTTTCTTCATTATTGTTTAAGGCATTTATCCATGGCAACATCTACGCTTGAAGTTGTATGGCCTGCGGCAAATTTCATCTGAATAAATAACGCATAAAAAAATGAAAAAATATTTTCAAGGTGTAGGTTCCGATCTTCCTTCTTCTCTCGTAGTGTTTTTAATTGCCATACCGCTTTGTTTGGGTATTGCAGTAGCCAGCGGCTTGAATGAATTCAGTGGTATCATTGGTGGCGTGGTGGGTGGTATAGTAATTGGCTTGTTGAGTGGAAGTCATTTAAGTGTAAGTGGACCCGCGGCAGGCCTCACCGCCATTGTTGCAGCGGCTGTCTTGAAATTACCAGCAGTAGAAGCATTTTTTCTGGCAGTAGTGTTGGCGGGTGTTTTACAAATTTTAATGGGGATTTTTAAAATGGGCGTAATCGGCGATTATGTACCCAACGCTGTTATCAAAGGAATGTTGGCTGCCATTGGGATTATCTTGATACTGAAACAAATTCCATATTTATTAGGATACGAAAAAGATTACGAGGGCGATGAAAGCTTTCAGCAGGCAGGCGGGGAGAATACCTTTACCGCAGTACTCAATGCTTTTAAAGATCCTACGCTTATGGCTGTCATCATTGGCGTTGTCGGCATCGCTATTTTGATCATTTATGAAAACAAATGGATGAAACGACAAAAAATATTTCAGCTCATCAGCGGTCCGCTGGTAGTAGTAATTGTAGGGGTATTGTTTCAGCGCTTCTTACAAAACGAAGGTGCATTAAAACTAGATAGTTCGCATTTAGTGAATATTCCGGTAGCCAACTCTCCGAGCGAGTTTTTATCTTTTTTCAAGTTTCCCAATTGGTCGTTTATTACCAATGTAGACGTTTGGGTTACTGCCATTACCCTTGCTCTGGTAGCTACACTAGAAACTTTACTGGGTATTGAAGCCGTTGATAAACTAGATCCTTACAAAAGAGTAACTCCCACAAACAGAGAATTAGTGGCACAGGGTTCTGGAAACATCGTGAGTGGTATGTTGGGTGGTTTGCCCCTTACCAGTGTAATTGTAAGAAGCAGCGCCAATTTAAATGCAGGGGCTAAAACAAAAATGAGTACCATATTTCATGGCATCCTTATCTTGGTGTGTGTGATGTTTGTGCCCAAAATCCTTAACCTTATTCCAAAAGCAGCATTGGCAGCCATCCTCATTTTCACCGGATACAAACTGGCAAAAGTGCAGCTGTTTAAAGAGTATTACAAAAAAGGCTGGGAACAATTCATGCCCTTCTTAATAACCATTTTGGCCATCGTGTTTACCGATTTATTAAAAGGAGTGTTGATTGGCATTGCCATCGGTATTTTCTACATCATCAGAAGCAACTTTAGATCGGCCATTTTTGTTGTGAAACAAAACAATGGTACTTTGATTAGAATGAGAAAAGACATTTCCTTTTTCAGCAAACCTATTTTAAAAGCTGAATTAGAAAAAATTGAAGAAGGGACATCGGTTGTTATCGATATGACGAGGGCAGAATTTATTGACAAAGATATTCTGGATACCATCAGCGAATTCACCGATCATGCTCACCTCAAAAACATCCGTGTAGAAATAAAAAATACGACTTACAACGATTCTTCTAAAATACAATCATCTGCCAATACAGCAAATTTGGGAGACGATGCACATTGATGAAATAAACAAACCATTTAATACATTTTTAAAACATATATCAATGAAGTCATACGAAAAGTTATTATTGGAAAACAAAGCATGGGCCGCAGATCAAACTGTAACGGATCCCGAATTTTTTAAACGTTTGCAAGACCAGCAGGCCCCGGAGTTTTTGTGGATCGGTTGTAGCGATAGCCGCGTACCACCCAATCTAATTACCAACACCCTTCCAGGAGAGATGTTCATACACCGTAATATTGCTAACCTTGTGGTGAATACAGATTTAAACCTGTTGAGTGTGTTGCAATATGCTGTAGAAGTATTGAAAGTAAAACACATCATTGTTTGCGGACATTATGGTTGCGGAGGTGTGAAAGCGGCCATGGGAAACAAAAGTTATGGTATCATCGACAACTGGCTCAAAGAAATCAAAGACATCATTCGGATGAACAAAGAGGAGTTAGATAAGATCAAAGATGAAAACCAGCAGTTTGATCGCATGGTGGAGATCAGTGTGAAAGAACAGGTATTGAGCCTTGCCAAAACTACCATTATTCAAAACGCCTGGAAAACCGGACATTTACCTCACCTGCATGGTTGGGTATATGGGCTCAAAGATGGTTTGATAAAACCAGTATGTGAATTGGTTGCCGATTCGGAGATCGACCCCATTTACAAATTTGATAACTTGTAATTTGAAAAAGCAGCCAACAACAAAGCTGCTTTTTTTTATGTTGATATTAACAGTGTTTCTATAAAACTACCTGTTTGGGGTATTTTTTATATAAAAAAATCTTCTTCTATTTGTATTCGTATCAAAGTACAAGGCCCGTTTGCAGATCCGCTGGTTGAAATCTTAAGAAAACATATTTTATTTCTCATGCTTGAACACTCCCCGTTCCGACTCTTCGGAATGGGTTTTTTTTATCCCGTTTAAAAAAACTAAAAAAATTGTCAAAATAAATACTAAAATTATTAGTGAAATGTCAAATAGATGTTTTACATTTGTTTCCGCTTAATTTTATAACGCAAATTCAGATACATCAATTAAACTTAAAAACATGAGCAACGCAGAAAAATTAAAGGCCCTTAAACTTACGATGGATAAAATTGATAAGGATTTTGGGAAAGGATCGGTAATGATGATGAGTGATAAGGGAATCACAGAACAAGAGGTTATTTCTACAGGGTCTATTGGGTTAGACGTGGCCTTGGGCATCGGTGGTTTACCCAAAGGCAGGGTGGTAGAAATTTACGGCCCGGAATCATCAGGTAAAACAACATTGGCCATTCATGTAATTGCAGAAGCCCAGAAAAAAGGAGGCATGTGCGCCTTTATTGATGCGGAACATGCGTTTGATAGCAACTATGCACAAAAATTAGGGGTAGATATAGACAACCTCTTGATATCACAGCCCGATTATGGAGAACAGGCATTGGAAATTGCAGACAGGTTAATATTGTCTGGCGCTTTAGATGTAGTAGTCATCGACTCCGTAGCTGCACTGGTACCCAAAGGAGAACTGGAAGGGGAAATGGGCGATAGTAAAATGGGATTACAGGCTAGGTTGATGAGTCAGGCATTGCGTAAACTCACCGCCACCATCGCCAAAACCAATAGTTGCTGTATTTTTATCAACCAGCTCAGAGAAAAAATTGGGGTAATGTTTGGTAACCCCGAAACCACTACCGGTGGTAATGCCTTGAAGTTTTATGCTTCTGTAAGGTTAGACATTCGTAGACAAGCACAAATTAAAGATGGTGACGAAGTAATTGGCAACCACATCAAAGTAAAAGTGGTGAAAAACAAAGTGGCACCTCCATTCCGGCAGGCTGAATTCGATATTATATACGGAGAAGGTATCTCCAAAACAGGTGAGATCATAGATATGGGCGTAGAGTTGGGGATCGTTCAAAAAAGCGGTTCATGGTTTAGCTACAACAACGACAAACTGGGCCAGGGGCGTGAATCGGTTAAACAACTGATGCACGACAATCCAGAATTGGCGGGAGAAATCGAAGCCAAGATCAGGGCAAAAATCAAAGAAAACATGGGCGCTTAATCCGCTCCAACACAATAGCATTTAGTTGGGTTATTTAGTATTAAAACCGTCTTTGTCTAAAGACGGTTTTTTATACCGATTGGACAAACAATATAGTCCAGTATCGGCTATCGCCTCATTGTACTATTTGTTTGATACCATCGGCATTTACTCCCGAATGCTTTCGGGATAAGATTTATAAAATATTGGCATATTATATAAATCACATTGGTATTATTGCACAAACACGAACTTTGCACAAACAAACCGCATCATTGACACCAATCACCAAAGCGCATCTGGCATTATTAGGAACCAATGTTTTTTTTGCGATCAATTTTACAGCAATCAAATACCTCATCAACGAAGAATTTGCAAAGCCTTTCGCAATCAACATTGTTAGAGTAGGCATTACTGCTTTACTGCTATGGGTGTTGTTTTTATTCAAACCGGTAAAGTCTACTTTTCAAAAAAAGGACCTCGGAAGATTGGTATGTTGTGCACTCACAGGTGTAGCCATCAACCAATTGTTGTTTGTAAAAGGGCTGTCGCTTACGTATTCTATTCATGGCGTTTTGTTAATGCTTACCACTCCCATTCTCATCACCATTATAGCCGCTTGGATCTTAAAAGAAAAACTACACGGCTTCAAAATTGCTGGTTTGTTGTTGGGTATTGCCGGTGCTGTGGTACTGGTGACCGCGAAAGAAAAAGCTGACATGGCATCGAACGTGTTGCTGGGCGATTTGTTGATCATCTTAAATGCCATTGCTTACACTATATATTTTGTGTTGGTAAAACCGATGTTACTGCGATACAATCCCGTGATGGTGATGCGATTTATTTTTACAGTGGGGTTTTTTATGATGCTGCCATTTTGTTGGGAAGAATACAAAAGTATAGAGTGGGGTAGTTTTACTGCTATTGCTTGGTTAAATATGACCTTGGTGGTTTTTACCGGCACTTTTTTGGCGTATATTTTCAATGTGTACGGCATTAAAATCTTGGGGGCCTCTATGGCGGGCACATACATTTATTCTCAACCATTTTTTGCTGCGGCCATTGCAGTAGTCTTTCTTGGCGAAAGTATTACCCTCACCAAAATTGTAGCAGCTGTTTGTATTTTTACAGGCGTTTACCTTAGTAATAAAACTAAAAAAAATGATACGGTTCATTCTAATTAGTACCAATGAGCAATATGCCGCTGCAGCTAAACTCTTTGAGGAATACTCAAAGTGGTTGGGCATCGATCTATGTTTTCAGGGATTTTTAGAAGAATTGAATGACCTGAGGCAGATGTATGGTTTACCACACGGAGGTATTATTTTGTGTGAAATAAATAATGAATTTGTTGGCTGTGTAGCCGTTAGAAGAATTGATGATAGCAGGGCTGAACTTAAAAGAATGTATTTGCAACCACAGCAACAACAAAAAGGAATAGGTTCGGCATTGTTAGACCATGCACTGCTATTGGCGAGGGAATGCGGGTATAAAAAAATACAATTAGATACCTTGAGTACCATGAAACCTGCTATGAACCTTTATCTAAAAAATGGGTTTGTAGAAATTCCACCTTATTACCACAACCCAATAGAGACTGCAGTTTATTTTGAAAAGTTATTGTAACATCACTTGCATTTTTTGGTATACCATTTTATCACAGATTTAAAACTGTAACTCCTATAATCCATGTTATCCCAGTGGTACTCGTCTATATATTTACAATCGGCCATCATATTTTTTAATTGGGCGATGTAAGTTTTTATCTGGATATGTTTTACATTGGCATTTAAAATAGCTACAGATGCATTGGTAACCGTTATGATTCGATAGCTCACCATCATTTGGGTAGGAATGGAATCACCCTTTTTTTCTACAAAATAATAGATTCTTTTGTAGTGATCAATGCCTTCCAACAAGGTCATTTTATCGTTGGCGAATACAGTTTTTAATATCAATGTGGTATCTATTCTTTTATCATCGGCTTTTTCGCGTACGGGGTTAATGTCATTGTCGAACTGATACAGGCTTCCGTAATATACCCTGCCGCTATGCTTTTTGTAGTTTACCCTAGCGATGTTTTTAGTAGAAACTGAATCTAGTTTTCCAGCGGCATTTTCTACAAAAAATTGATTGCGTTTATAAGATATGTTTCCACTAAGGCTATCTCCATCGTGGGAGATGATGTATCCTGGGTGTTGGGCGGCGGCACTGAAAAATACAACGTTCAACAAAACGAATAAGGATGGCACAAAAATTTTCATGTTTAAAAAGACTTTGGGTACTTAAAAAATAAAAATGTTTTTTCGGCCGACTCGAAGTTTGACCAATCTTCGCTGTTTATCTGGAATGCAAATATGGCAGAGGTAGGCATATTGTCAACTTTTACACCAACTGCTACATCGTTCACAAAATCTGTTATGCCAGGATTGTGAGAAAAAATTGCAGCACTTTTGTAAGCCGAATCTATTTTTTTTATTTGCTCTACAAAAACCGGAGAAGGCGCATGGTACAACTCATCAATTATCACAATATCACTTGCTTTTTTTTGAAAGGTTTCACAAAATATTTCACAGGTTTTAAGCGCTCTCTTGGCTGGACTGCTGATGAAAACGTCAATAATTTTTTTTTTATCTTTTAAAAACTGCGCCATCACAGGAGCATCCTTTTTCCCACGTTCGTTGAGAGGCCTTTCAAAATCTGGCAGCGTAAAATCGCCCCAACTACTTTTCGCATGTCTGATGATGTACAATGTTTTCATGATCTTGGTGATTGGCGAATGGATACAGTAGGGTAAATATACCCAGCTTTTTCTTATTTAGGGCTTGCTCAACAATTGTAAAGTCTCATTATATTTGGGTTACAGCGAATAAAATGAGAATAACATGCAAACAAAAACATCTAAAGTCTCCAA
>JBIIPY010000169.1:0-2800 GCA_044342365.1 Ferruginibacter sp.
CCATAATCACCATTTCGTTCTGCCTGTTCTGCTTCCTGTTTTAGTTTTTCAATAGCTGCCTTGCCATTTTGAATTTTATCAACCAGGTCTTTCTCTTCTTTCCACTTAGATTTATAGGTATCTCTTTCTACAGAAAGATTGGCAATTTCTGTATTCAAATCTTTTAGTTTCGATTCGTCATTTTCTCTTTTAATGGCTTCTCTTTCTATTTCCAATTGCCTGATTTGTCTTTCCAGCTTATCCAATTCTTCCGGCATGCTGTTCATCTCCATCCTCAGTTTGGCGGCACTTTCATCAATCAGGTCAATAGCTTTATCGGGCAAAAAACGATCACTGATATATCGGTGAGATAATTCGACAGCAGCTATGATGGCTTCGTCTTTAATTCTTACATGATGATATGTTTCGTATCGGTCTTTTAATCCACGAAGGATAGATATTGCATCTTCTGTGGACGGCTCATCGATGTTCACTTTTTGAAATCTTCTTTCCAACGCTTTATCTTTTTCAAAAAATTTCTGGTATTCTGCAAGCGTAGTAGCACCCACTGCCCTTAGCTCACCCCTTGCCAACGCGGGTTTTAAAATATTGGCAGCATCCATTGCACCATCTCCGCCTCCTGCACCTACGAGTGTATGAATTTCATCAATGAATAAAACAATTTCGCCATCGGCGGAAGTAACTTCCTTTACAACAGATTTTAGTCTTTCTTCAAACTCTCCTTTATACTTAGCTCCTGCAATGAGTTGCCCCATATCCAATGCATAGATAACTTTTGAACGAAGGTTTTCGGGTACATCTCCGTTAATAATTCTCATGGCCAGCCCTTCTGCAATGGCTGTTTTACCTACACCGGGTTCTCCTACCAGGATAGGATTGTTTTTAGTTCGGCGACTAAGAATGTGTAATGTTCTGCGTATTTCCTCATCCCTTCCTATAACGGGGTCTAATTTCCCCTTTCTTGCCATTTCATTCAAATTTTTTGCATATTTATTTAATGCATTAAACTGGGTTTCTTGGGTTTGCGAAGAAACAGTTTCTCCCTTACGCAATTCTTTGATGGCGGCAACCAAACCTTTTTCTGTAAGCCCTGCATCTTTTAATAATTTAGCACTGGCATCAGTACCCTGCAATATTGCGATGAGCAAATGTTCGGGTGTTACAAACTCATCTCCAAATGTTTTTAATATAGATCCTGCCTTTAAAACAACACTGTTGGCATCACGGCCCATTGCTTGCGCTGGCTCACCTGTAGTAGTAGGCAATTTACTCAACAGCTCCTGCAGTTTTGATTGTACAAGATTGATGGTTACATTATTTTTTTTGAGCAAATACTCTATTGGAGAATCCTCTACATCCAACAGCGCTTTCAAAAAATGCTCTGTTTCAATATTTGGATTCTTATTATTATAAGCTATTTGTTGTGCAGCTTGCACTACTTCGGAAGCCTTAATGGTGAAATTATTCAGGTTCATATGGTGAATTTATTTATAAATGATTTAAGATTAAGCTGCAAATGAGCATCCAAATAAACAATTAAGAAATAATGACATATAAACCCATTTAATAGTGACTGCATGACAGTTAATGAAAGCTTTGTATGTAATTTTAACAGTGCCATTTTTTTCAGATGCATTTTATAAGCCTGTAATTTACCCTGCTTTACTTTTTAAAACTGTTTGAATGATGACAGACATTATAATCCATAGTTTATATGTCCTTAAATTAGTATAGTTTCGCCGCTCACTTTACCTCGATAAAACATGAGAAAACTAGCATTGTGTATATTGCTACTGAGCAGTTTTTGTACTATATCTGCACAAAATAAAAGCAAACTAATTGATGGCATGTACATTCAGTGGGGATATAACACAGAATGGTACACAAAAAGTAATATACATTTTAAAATGGCCAATGGCGATGATTTCACCCTGAATAAAGCCAAAGCTCATGACAAGCCAGATTTAGATGCCATCTTTAAAAATCCTACTGAAATTTCTATTCCTCAATACAATTACCGCATTGGGTTATATATAAATAAAAAACATACTAAAGCCATTGAATTAAATTTCGACCATATAAAATATGTAGTTACTGATGGACAAAAATTAAGTGTAACAGGTACTATTGATGGTAAAGTTGCCAATGGTGACAGTATCTTAAACCCTGCCACTTTTTTACACCTTGAACATACAGATGGCGGTAATTTATTGCACATAAATTATGTGCAGCAAAATACCATTTTAAAAACTGCTGATAAAAAAAGAGCGCTGGTCAATTTATTATGGAAGGCTGGTGCCGGCATCAATATCCCCCGAACGGATTTTACTTATCGTGGCGACCGGCTAAATAATAATTTTCACATAGCAGGATACAATGTAAGTGCCGAAGCGGGAGCCCGTTATTACCCGTTTAAAAAGATTTTTTTAGAATTTACTGGCAAAACAGGCTATGTAAAATATGTTAATGCACTTGCTAACACAACCCAACTAAAAGGCAGTCGTGTAAACCATGGTTTTGGATATTTTGAATTGATTGGTTTAATAGGATTTGATATAAATTTTTAAATTTAATTGCATTTTACAAAAGCCCTGTTCATCTAACAGGGCTTTTGTAATTTTAGCCTAATAAAGAAAGCATGTACGAAAATAAAAAGCAACCACTAGCGCCTACAACTATCTTTTATAAAAGAATAAGATACAACGTTCTGTTAGCCGGCGTTATTATTATTCTTAGCTTGTCGATAGGAGTGCTTGGCTATAAATTTACAGTGCCTGAATTTGACTGGTACGACAGCATA
>JBIIPY010000133.1:0-5459 GCA_044342365.1 Ferruginibacter sp.
CCATCAAAAGGACCAAATTCAGTGGCATCAAAAGAAATTTAAAATTCATTACTGCTTCATGAACAAAAACATACAACAACTCAGCACCATTGCGTCTAAGCCCATCAGAAATATCATAGGATTAATGAGCGGTACTTCACTTGACGGACTAGACATTGCTTATTGCAACATAGCTGGTTCGGGCTTTCAAACAGAAATAAAATTACTTCAGTTTGAAACCATTCCGTACAACGAACATTTTAAAAATGAACTTCGTCAAATTTTTTCGAAAGAAAACATCCCACTTCAAAAACTTTGTTTGCTCAATGGATGGGTCGCCACACAACATGCCTATATGATAAACGAATGCCTTCTAAAATGGGGCATCTCTGCAGCAGCAACCGATTTAATTGCTAGTCACGGTCAAACCATTTACCATGCCCCTATTTCATTGCATGGCAAACCCGAATATGGAAATGGCACTTTACAAATTGGTGATGGCGATCATTTGGCAGTACAAACTGGCATCATCACATTGAGCGATTTCAGACAAAAACACATTGCAGCAGGCGGCGAAGGCGCACCTCTTGCAGTGTATTCAGATTATTTGTTGTTTAAAGAAACACACAAAAATGTGATCCTACTTAACATTGGCGGCATCGCCAATTTCACGTATCTGCCTGCTGGCAATGATGTGCGGGGAATGTTCAGCACCGATGTTGGTCCCGGTAATACCATGATGGATGCTTGGATCCAACAATTGGACCCTAAAAAAAGTTACGATCAAGATGCTGAACTGGCCTCACAGGGACGCGTAAACGAAGTATTGTTAGAAGCGCTTTTACAACACGCCTTTTTTAAAGTACCGCTGCCAAAAACAACCGGCCCTGAATTGTTTAATCTTCATTATTTACAAAATGCGATCTCCAGCACCGGCCTTTCAAATTTGTCTGCTGCAGATGTAATAGCTACGCTGAACAGGTTTAGTGCAGAAGGAATTTTGAGGGCTATCAAAGCCATCCCTACCGGGGAGGAATGTATTATTTACACAAGCGGAGGCGGTGCACACAACCCTTTGTTGATGCAACATTTAAAAGCAAGCTTGCCACATGCTGTTGTTAAAAGTACAAGTGAAAAAAACATTCATCCAGATGCAAAAGAAGCTATCTTATTTGCATTACTGGCCAATGAAGCCGTAGCTGGAAGTTTAGAGAATTACCCCCTAGATATAAATGGGTTTCCAAAAGTTACGATGGGGAAGATCAGCTTTCCTTATTAAGGACTGTTTTGTTCAACATGCGCTTTTAAGCCTTGTAATGCCGCTTCATAACCTGGTCCCGTGATTTGGCTCACAAAAATTCCCGCAAACTTTTCCCAGGGATACCACTTTGAAGTATTGAGCGCCCTCCATTCTACAAGGTATTCTGTGGTGCCTTCCATGGGAACTATCACAATTGAATTCTCTACTGTTCTTTCACCCTTGCGGTTTACATTAAAACGAAGATCATCTGCAGAAACAGCTGTGATGACAATGCTGTTTTGCTTACCGTCACTCTTCCATTGTATTGAAGCATTTTTTGAAGTAGATGGATTGGAAACATCGGCTACTAGAGTATCCTGACTAAATATGGGATGCCATTTTTTCCACTCGTTCAAATCGTTCACCAGGCTTTGAATACTATCTTTAGGAGCATTGATGAGCACCGATTTACTCGTCATTATTTTAGATGGAATGAGCAACGATAACAAAGTAACCACAACAAACAAACCGATTGCTCCGAAAGCAATTCCCTTAACAAAATTCATACACAATAATTTATTCCCATTTAAACAATTTGGTGGCGGCTATATACACCAGCACCGTCCACAACAACAAAATACCAATTTCGGTTTTCACTTCCCATAAACTAGCTCCCTCAAAAGCTACAGCTCGCATGGCCTCATTCAAATGCGTTAGTGGCATGGCTCGGGAAATGGGTTGCAACCATTTTGGAAATGCATCAATCGAAAAAAAAGTACCTCCCAGTAAGAACTGAGGCAAAGTGAGTATATTGGCAAACGGGGGTATGGTACTTGTACTGGTAGCCACCCCACTAACGATGAATCCTAAACCCATGAACAACAAGAGCCCAATAAAACTGAGTACCATCAGTTGTAAAAAAGTGATCCATCCATGTACCAGCGTAAATCCAAAAAAGAAATACCCTGCTCCGATAATCACCACCGCTGTAATCATTTGGAAGATAACGCGGCTTAAACTTTCTCCCAAAATAATATATGTTCTGCTGATGGGTGTTGCAAAAAAACGTTTCAGTACTAAGGTAGACCTGAGGTTGTAGAACATAAATGCTACCCCAAAAACACCTGAGCTGAGCAGGGAGAACCCAAGTTGACCGGGCAAAATAAAATCGATGGTTTTGTATTGCCTTATTTGTTTGATATCTTTTTCGTACTCAAAATTAAAAGAGCTGTATGCAGGTCTGTCTTGATAAATGCTATTGCTCACTTCATTGATCCTGCTTTCTATGAGGGTTTTCAACTGTGGCCATTTATCGTTGCTGGAACTGGTACTAGTGAGGCGGATATTATAAGGGGAAGTACCTCGTTCGTTTTTTTTGATGTATATCGTTCCCGCCACTTTTCCTTTTTGTTGATCCATGGCAAGATCTACAATGGTTGACTCATGAATGAATTTAACACCCTCTGTTTTTTGCAAAGATTGGTACAACAAATTGTTGGTATCAGATCCGTTTGCCACCACAACATTGAAACGTTGTTTACCACCACTGTTGCCTATAAAACCGAACACCAAAATAAATATAAAAGGAAAAATGATGCTGAATACTATAGTAGATGGGCTGCGTACGATTGATCTTAAACTTGCCTTTGTGATAGCCAACATGGCTTTTAACTGGCTGTATTGCATACAGGGAACATTTTTGAAGGGCAAAGCTATTGTAAAAAAAGGATTAAATAATTGGAGCTTGTAGCATGATGCAGTAAACGATATCACTAGGTGCACGAACAGCGCAGTTAAGTTTATATTTGCAAAAAACGAATGATCTTTGATTGGGATGAAGTTTAAAATGAATGGGACTATGAACAAAGTATACCTGTTGCTGGGCAGTAACATGGGCGAGCCTGCAAAAGGATTGGCCATCGCCGGTAAAAAAATAAGCAAACAGGTAGGTAAAATATTGAGATACAGCAGTACCTACCAAACAGCCGCATGGGGCAAAACCGACCAACCCGATTTTTTGAACCAGGTTTTAGTGGTGGAAACCACTTTATCTGCGAACACTTGTTTGGAAACCATCTTGAACATAGAAGAAGAAATGGGGCGCACCCGAACCGTTAAAAATGCTCCAAGAGTTATTGACATTGACATATTGTATTACAACAAGGCCATCATACAGGAAGCCAACCTCATAGTACCTCACCCTTCAATAGCAGCTAGAAGGTTTGTGCTGATTCCTTTGAACCAAATTGCCCCATCTTTTGTACATCCTGTACACAAAAAAAACAATCACCAGTTGTTGCTGGAATGCAAGGACCCGTTGGATGTGAAAAAAATTTAACAAGCCATATCTTCTTTACCGCTATTTTGCAGTTAGGATGAAATACAACTTTGTTACAGTAGAGGGAAATATTGGCGCGGGTAAAACCACGCTAGCGCATATTTTAAGCAAACAATTGAATGCCCGACTCATTTTAGAAGAATTTGCTGAGAACCCTTTTTTACCCAAATTTTACGAAAGTCCGGAACAATACGCCTTCCCCTTAGAGTTGTTTTTTATGGCCGAACGCTACAAACAACTTAAAGACCTGCTACAAACTAAAGACATGTTTCAGCATGTGACCATCTCTGATTATTTATTCACGAAATGCTTGTTATTTGCAAAAGTGAATTTGCCCGATGAAGAATTCAGATTGTACCAAAAACTTTTTGATATCATCAATCCACAAATTATTCAACCAGACATTTTGATTTATTTGCACACCCCTGTAAACAAATTACAGGAGAATATTCGCAAAAGAAATCGGCAATACGAACAAAGTATACCAAACGACTATTTGTTTAATTTGCAAGAAACCTATACACAATACATTAAACAGCACAACATCAAAACACTTTTTGTAGACGCCAGTAATGCTGATTTTCTGAACAACGAGGCCCATGTAAAAATTATCATGGATGCGTTAAACAAAGAATATGACCATGGGCAGCATTATCTCGTTTTACCTTAATTATACACCCATAAAACTAGTTTTCATTGAACAAATCTGAGGATTCAAAAAATCCATACGCCCCATTAAAGATGAAGGAGTTCCGCTTTTTTATTGCGGGAAGGTTTCTTTTCATCATGGGGTTACGCATGACTGGTACCGTTATTGGCTGGTGGATGTACCTATTAACAGAAAGCCCGTTGGCGCTGGGTTTAGTAGGACTTTCAGAAGTGATCCCTGCATTGTCATTGGCATTGTATGCAGGTCATCATATTGATAAAAGTGAAAAAAGAAAATTGCTGCTCACCTGCGTGTTGTTCTACATTATTTGTATTGGATTGCTCGTTTTTCTATCCTCCTCTTTCACGCTACAACAGCTTAACAAATGGACGATTGCTGCGTTCATCTGCGGTGTAATTGCGGCTACTGGAGCCATCAGGGCCTTCAGCGGTCCCACTTTCAGCAGTATGATTGCACAAATTGTGCCGGAACAATTGTTACCATCGGCAGCTTCTATCAGTTCCGCCACCTGGCTTACTGGCTCTATAGCAGGGCACGCTGTAGGGGGCATTTTGATTGGTTACCTCGGCATACATGTTACATTTTGGATCATCCTCAGTTTTGTGATCACTGGTTTTTTTCTGTTGCGTAATTTATCTGTGAAACCTATTTTAAACAAAGCCGCCAGTAAAACATGGCAGAGTGTGAAAGAAGGGATTGATTATGTTTTCAAAACCAAAGAGCTATTAGGCGCCATGACGCTCGATTTGTTTGCGGTGTTATTTGGTGGCGCAGTAGCCCTTGTTCCTATTTTTGCAAAAGACATTTTAAAAGTGGGGCCAGAAGGTTTTGGCTGGCTCAATGCTGCTACAGATTTGGGTTCTATCATTATGGTTACCATACTCACCATCTATCCATTGAAAAGAAAACAAGGAAAAGTTTTGTTTTTTGTAGTAGGTGGTTTTGGAGCCTGTATCATTTTATTTGCCTTATCAGAACTCTACTGGCTTTCCTTTTTTGCGTTGATGCTGAGTGGTTGTATGGATGGCATCAGTGTAATAATAAGGGGCACCATTCTTCAACTAAAAACCCCTCCTGCATTAAGAGGAAGGGTAATGAGTGTGAGTAGCATGTTCATCAATTCGTCTAATGAATTGGGCCAATTTGAGTCGGGTGTAGCAGCAAAGCTCATGGGAACAGTAAACTCTGTAATATTTGGGGGTTGTATGACGATTGCAGTAACAGTGTTTACC
>JBIIPY010000028.1:0-30119 GCA_044342365.1 Ferruginibacter sp.
ACCTTCGTTGCGAAAGATGGAATATTAAAAAAAACAAAGAAAAAAAGGAGGCTGGGTTATCATTTAGCAGCCATTAATTTTTCCAACACAAAATAAACCGCCTTACAAAAGCTGGCGTTTTTTAAAGTGAGTTGAGGGCGTTTCAACAACACATCTTCATCGGTATAAGGAAATCTGCTGCAATCAGAGGGTCTAACCTCATAGATGCTGCAAGCATTGTTGTTTTGCAAAAACGGACAGGGCTTTGAACGTACCACGTAATCTCCATCCGTATCCAGTGTTAAATAGGTTTCTATAAATACCCCTTCTTTTAATCGAAGATGTTTGCTGATGCGCTTGATATCGGGTGTTTTAAACCTGGGCGAATAGTTTTTGCAGCAGGCAGCGCAGTCTAAACAGTTGATGTTTTCAAAAGCAGCTTCGTGCAAATTGGGCAACTGTTTAAGCACGGTATTTTTATTGGCCTTTTGCAGATACTGTTTGTAGAGCTTGCTGCGCTCGTCGGTTTTTTTTTGCCAATTCTGTAATATCGGATCACTCATGCTGTAAAGATAGTTTGATTTTTTTCTTGCTTCGGAAAGAAAAAACGGGTTTTAAAACCGACTTTGTAGCAATTTTCTGCTCAATCATTTTAGATGAATCCCGCTTGGTTGAAAACTATTTTTGAACTTGTTTAAACGATTGTTATACCAATGTGATTTATATAATATGCCAATATTTTATAAATCTTATCCCGAATGCTTTCGGGAGTAAATGCCGATGGTATCAAACAAATAGTACAATGAGGCGATAGCCGATATTGGACTATATTGTTTTTCCAATCGGTATTACCATTAGCGCTTCAGTTTTCCACAACCCTAGTGCATGGCTTAAAGGATGCCGATTATGTTATAAAGAACTCGTAAATTTGCGGCACTTTTGTAAGCTACTCCATCGAACATAAATCAACCAAATTGGTTTTAATAGTTGTGAGTAATTAAAAAACTACACATTACAATAAAAATTCTCCAAATATGAATCTTTTCGAACAGCAACAAACAGAGTTTCTACACAGACATATTGGTCCGAACGAAACCGAAACTGCTGCCATGCTAGAAACAATAGGAATGAGCAGTATTGAGGAGCTGATCAGTCAAACCATTCCTGCCTCCATTCGCCTGGAAGCGCCTTTGAAAACTGGTGGTCCCATGAGCGAGTTTGAATACCTCAGTTCTTTAAAAGAAACGGCTGCTTTGAACAAGGTTTATAAAAATTACATTGGTAAAGGTTACTATAATACCATTGTACCCAGTGTAATTCTAAGAACCGTTTTTGAAAACCCAGGTTGGTATACCCAATACACCCCGTACCAAGCAGAAATTGCACAGGGCAGGTTAGAAAGTTTGTTGAACTACCAAACCATGGTGAGTGATTTAACCGGACTCCCCATTGCCAACGCCAGTTTGCTCGATGAAGGAACTGCAGCAGCAGAAGCCATGGCGATGTTGTTTAACCAAAAAAATAAAGACAACGATCATATTACTGCTCCTAAATTTTTTGTAGATGAATTTATTTTTGAGCAAACGAAACAAGTACTCATCACTCGTGCAAAACCCATCCAAGTTGAGTTGGTTTTTGGCAAATACGAAACTGCACAACTCGATGAAACTTATTTTGGTGCCATCATACAATATCCAAATAGCAATGGAGCTGTAAACGATTATCGCGAATTCATCAACAAAGCGCATGCAGCCAATGCCCTGGTGGTGATGGCCACCGATTTGTTGAGTCTTACTTTGCTAACGCCTCCGGGCGAATTGGGTGCAGATGTTGCCATTGGCAATGCACAACGCCTTGGAGTTCCATTGGGTTTTGGTGGACCACACCCAGCCTTTTTTGCCACTAAAGACGATTTTAAACGAAACCTTCCAGGCCGCATCATTGGTGTAAGCCAAGATGCACAAGGCAATCGCTGTTTAAGGATGGCCTTGCAAACCAGAGAACAACACATCAGAAGAGAAAAAGCAACCAGCAATATTTGTACTGCTCAGGCCCTATTGGCAAACATGAGTGCCATGTATGCTGTGTACCACGGTGCTGAGGGCTTAAAAAACATCGCTAAAAGAATCAGCGTATTGGCACAAACCCTTCAGCACGAGTTGGCTGAAATGGGTTTTGTAAATAAAAATAAATATTACTTCGATACACTTTTGGTAGAAGTATCAGATATTAATTCTTTAAAAGCAGCTGCTGAAAACAGTGGGATCAATTTTCATTACGAAGGAACCCATGTAGGTATTTCAATCGATGAAACCACCACACAACGAGACGTGTTGAATGTGTTGCATGTATTTGCGTCTACTCGTAACAGTGATACCGCCACTGCTAATTTTGATGCAGAAGGAATGTTGCACAATATCCCTTCATCGCTTACCAGAACATCAGACTTTTTAACACATCCCGTGTTTAGTTCTCATCACAGCGAAAGCCAGATGATGCGTTACATCAAAAGTTTAGAGAACAAGGATCTCAGTTTGAATACCTCCATGATCTCTTTGGGAAGTTGTACCATGAAATTAAATGCAGCCACACAATTGATCCCGGTAAGTTGGCCTGCCTTCAACCAAATTCATCCGTTTGCGCCTGCCGATCAGTGGAAGGGCTATCAACAAATTGTACGGGAATTAGAAGCGTGGTTGAGCAACATAACTGGTTTTACCGCTACTTCTTTGCAACCCAACAGTGGTGCTCAAGGAGAATACGCTGGTTTGTTAACAATTCGTGCGTACCATGCCAATAGAAATGATGTGCATAGAAATATTATCCTCATTCCTATTAGCGCTCATGGTACCAACCCTGCCAGTGCTGTAATGGCTGGGTTTAAAGTGGTGGTTACCAAATGCGACGATGCTGGTAACATTGATGTGGAAGATTTAAGTTCAAACGTAATCAAACACAAAGATAACTTGGCAGGTTTAATGATTACTTACCCAAGTACACATGGTGTTTTTGAAGAAAGCATTAAAGAAATTTGTGGCATGATTCACGAAAATGGTGGATTGGTATACATGGATGGCGCGAACATGAATGCCCAAGTTGGTTTAACCAGCCCGGGTAATATTGGTGCCGATGTTTGTCACCTGAACCTGCACAAAACGTTTGCCATACCACATGGTGGTGGTGGGCCAGGCATGGGCCCGATTTGTGTGAACGAAAAATTGGCGCCTTACTTACCTGGTCACAATGTTTTAAGCAACAGTGATACAGCCATCCCAGCAGTGAGCGCAGCCCCCTATGGTAGTGCCAGTATTTTGCTGATCAGTTACGCCTACATCAAAATGTTGGGTGCTGATGGATTAAAGAAAAGTACAGAATACGCGATATTGAATGCCAATTACATGAAGACCAGATTGGAAAATGATTTCAAAATTTTATATACTGGTAAAAATGGTACCTGTGCACACGAATTTATTGTAGACCTCAGACCATTTAAACAAACAGCAGGTGTTGAAGCCGAAGATGTAGCAAAAAGATTGATGGATTATAATTTTCACGCGCCTACCATGAGTTTCCCTGTAGCTGGCACCATCATGATAGAGCCTACAGAAAGTGAAGACAAAGCTGAGTTAGATCGTTTTTGTGAAGCAATGTTGAGCATTCGTGCAGAAATAAAAGCAATTGAAGAAGGAATATCTAATAAGCTCGATAATCCGCTCAAAAATGCGCCACATACCCAAGCTGTTATAACTGCTGTAGAATGGAATCATGCATACAGTAGGCAAACAGCTGCCTATCCGCTTCAATACGTTAAAGCCAATAAATTTTGGCCCAGTGTGAGCAGGGTTAACAATACTTACGGAGATCGTAACCTTATTTGTACTTGTGAGCCAGTAAGTTCTTATGCAGAACAAGAGGCCTAAGCACTAAAACATTGATTACTTTAAACGCTTCCCACAAGGAGGCGTTTTTTTATGTATGTATAGCCGTTTATCCAATTATTTTTACCATCCATACAATTCTGAATTTGTAAGATACCGGTTAAAATTTCCCGAAACTCAGTACAGCAGGGTATTTTATTAATTTTTCTTCAGAAATATGGAAAGTGTAAATATTTAGCAAGCTACTTTGTATTGCATAGTACATTATAATACCCTACCTTCGTGTTATCAAAGTAGCTAATAAAACAAAAATCATAAAAAAACTAAAGTCATGAACACAAAACAAACGCAATTATTTGCTTCATTAAGTAAAGAAAGTACCAACAAATTAACCACTGTTGTTAAAGAAACACTGGCATATGAACTAGCCGATAAAAAGGCTTTTACTGCTGCTAATTTGTGGAATATCCAGCGCCGCAGAAAAACAGTATTGCAAAGAAGGCATTTTGCCTGTTAGGCCAAAGAGAAAAGTATAGCCAAAAAAAAGCAACCTTTCGGGGTTGCCTTTTGAGTATATAATATGATGGTAAATTAGATCCTGTAGCAAACTGCATTGATGTTCATACCAGCACCTACAGAGGCAAACAAGACCACATCTCCTGGATGCAATTGATGTTGCTCCATTTGCCCCTTTCTTACCATGTCGAACAAAGTAGGAACTGTTGCCACAGAGCTATTCCCTAATTTATGAATACTCATGGGCATAATATTTTCGGGAACCGCAATACCGTCATACAATTTATACATGGCTTTGATAATACCTTCGTCCATCTTTTCGTTGGCCTGGTGAATGAAAACTTTTTTGATGTTCCCTATTTCAACGCCCGATTTGTCAACACAGTCCTTCATGGCTTGTGGTACATGCCGCATCGCATATTCAAATACTTTTCTGCCTTTCATTTTAATGTAACGAACGTTGGGATCACTTTCTGGCAAATTGGATTTTCCAAAGTGCAGATAATTCACTTCTTCAATACAATGTGCCACCGCGGCAGTAGATAAAATCCCGCTCTCTCCTTCTGTAGCAGGTTTTGCTTCTAAAACGGATGCTCCCGCACCGTCTGAAAATATCATGCTGTCGCGATCGGAGTGATCCAATACCCTCGACAAAGTTTCGGTGCCAATTACCAAACACTTTTTAGCCAACCCCGATTTAAAGTAGGCATCTGCTTGTATCACACCTTGAATCCAACCCGGGCAACCGAATAAAATATCGTAGGGAATGCAATTGGGATTTTTAATGTTCAAAGCATGTTTAACCCTTGACGCAAGCGCGGGTAACACGTCTGTTTGGATGGTACTTTCTTTAACGTTGCCAAAATTGTGGGCAACAATAATTTGATCGATGGTTTCCGGATCGCAGTCTGCATCTTTCAGTGCTTTATCAGCAGCCAGTACCGCCATATCACTCGCGTCCATGCCAGCGGCTACATATCTTCGTTCGTTGATACCCGTTATCTTTTCAAATTTCTCTACCACTTCTATTGGGTTGGTAGTGATGGGCAGTTGGTCTTCACTATAAAATTGTTGATGAGTAAAATCTAGGTTGGTCTTCACTACTGGTGGTATGTAACAACCTGTACCAGTAATCACTGAACGTAGTGTAGGCATCATGTATACTAATTGTTTTAAGAGGAGAAGAATGGTTAGCCATAAAATTACTCATATTGTGTGATATTTATGTCTGTTAAAAGCAATATAATTGTTTCGTTGCTGAAACCTAATACCCTTATAATTAGACCTTTAGCACCAAGGCTTGATAATTATTGGAATTTATATTGTTAATTAATCAAGTAAATTAAGCCTATTCAAATTTATTTCCATACATTTGCGCATTACTAATACAATACAAATTAAAAAAATGGACACTAAAAATCAAGGTACAGTTAAGTTCTTTAACTCAGAAAAAGGATTTGGATTTATCAAACATGAAGAATCTGACAAAGAAACTTTCGTACACGTAAGTGGTTTGATCAACGACATCAAAGAAGGTGACAGAGTTGAATTCGACCTCCAAAACGGAAAAAAAGGAATGAATGCTGTTAATGTAACAGTTATAGGATAGTCTATAGCATTTAAATTTCTGAAGGGTCACTGCTGGGCAGTGCCCTTTTTTTATGTCAATTTTTTGCTACTTATAACAAAGTGCTGTATTTTCTATTATCAAAGTCAGCTATTTTTACATCTAAAAGTAATTACATGAAAAGAAGTTTACTATTAGGCACCTTGCTGATCTCTGCCAATTTATTTGCTCAGGAGCTTCCTTTAAAAAAAGGACAAAAAGTAGAGATTGTTGTAACCAGCAATCAGGATATGGATATGAGTAGTATGGGAATGCAAATGCAGAATAAGACTGTTACCCAAACCAAAGTTGAAATCAAAGATTTCATAAAGGATTCTATTGTTTCTGCTGTTACGGTAACCCGGATGCAAATTTCGTTAGACATGATGGGGCAACAAATGAGCTTTGATTCAGATAAGCCAGAAGACAAAGACAGTGAAATAGGTAAAGAAGTGTCTGATAAAATTGGTAAGGAAATATTGGTTTACTCCAATAAGACCAATGGCAAAGGCAGAGCCGATAAAGTGGCTGAAGTTGAAGCCGATGATAAAAATCCTTTGGCAAGCATTATGAAACCAGGCAATGTACTCGATGAATCAGGTACCATCGAAAGTTTATTTTTTCTTGCTGCAAAAGGAAAAAAAGAGGGCGACACCTGGACGGACACTTCTTCTGTAAATGGCAACAAAGAAACCAAAACCCATAGCATCAAGTCTATCAAAGATGGTATTACAGTCATTGGTTTGTTTACTACGATGCAAACATCTAAAGTAACAGAAGCCGAAGGAATGCAAATGGACATCAACATGAATGTAAAAACCGAAGGTGAATTTTCTATTGATAGCAAGTCCTTTATGATGAAAAAATCTACCAGCGTATCAGATATCGATGGCACCATAGGAGTAATGGGTCAATCGATGCCTATGTCTTCTAAAGTGACTACTTCTGTAGAGTACAAATAAACATACCAAATCGTTGAGACGTTATACAATGATGAGAAATTGATCAGATCAAACCTTCATAATATCTACGAAATATTTGAAAGAGCCCGCTTTTGCGGGTTCTTTTTATTATAAAAAATCGCGATTTTTTTGGTCTTCTTCTTTTTTCAGCAACCAATAAAAACCGGCAGTTGCTATCATGCAGAGCAAAACAACGAGCCACCATAATTGATGAAAACCAATTTTACCGGCTACCATTGATCCGCCTGTACTACCTATTACCTGAGCTGCACTCCAAGCCATGGTATACAATCCTGCGTATAAACCCCGTGTGCGTTCGTTGCTTCTACTAATATAGTAGCTGTTCATAAAAGGCATGCTCACCATTTCTGCTACAGTGAGTATCAATACTGAAAATAATGCCAATACAAAACCGCTCAGCAAGGGCAAATTCAACATGATAAAAGATACACTCATTAAAAACGTACCCAGCGAAATATAATACAGATAAGGCTTTCGCCCTTCCATTTTAAATACCAACAACATTTCTACTAAGGCAATCAATAACCCATTCACTGCCATTACCAGACCAATATCAAATTCACTTAAACCGAGATTTACTTTAAAATATACCGGTACCGTTGTAAACAACTGAAAAAAGCAAGACGCAAAAAATAAAATAAAAAGTAAGAAATATAAAAATGTGCGATCCTTCCAGGGTGATGCATTTAAACTGGCAGTTACAGGATCTGTCGTTAATTTTTGTGAAGTGGGCTTTCTTTGTTCTTCAAGGGAAACTTTGGGCAAGATCAGCAACAACAAAATGGCAGCTGTAATACTGGTACATCCATCTACCCAAAACAACCATTGGTAATGGATAGAAGCCAATAGGCCCCCTACTGCAATTCCAACGCCCCAACCCAAATTAACCGCCAATCGCACCAAAGAAAAAGATTGAGTTCTGTTCTTAGCATTGCTGTAATGAGCAATGGCGGCGGCATTGGCAGGGCGAAAGGTTTCGTTCACAGCGCTCAGTGCAAATGTGCAAATACAAATGCTGATGTAACTGCTCATTTGACCTAATACAATAAACAATATACCGCCCAGAAAAAGCGCTAAAAACTGAATCCTATAAAACCCAAGCCGGTCGCTCAGTTTACCTCCTAAAAAAGCTCCCAGAATAGATCCTAATCCATATATGCCTACTACAAATCCTCCCTGCTCAATACTGTAACCCAGTTGTTTACAATACAAAGTGAGGAAAGCCAACACCATAGTTCCGCTTCTATTAATGAGCATAACTACACTCAGCAACCAAATTTGTTTGGTTAAACCGGCATAGGCATTTCTGTATAAAGTAGCGGTGGCTCTGAACATGGTACATGCGTTTAGTCCGTAAAGGAAAAATCCTCAGCCCTTGGAGCCCCATTAAAAATGGTTTGAATCATTGGTGGTGGTGCAGTCAATTTTCTCAAATGGATATCCAGCCATGCTCCATCAATGGTTATGATGGCTGCCAGTACCTCTTCATTTTTGTATAAGTGGTGCACGATGGTCCACCTACTCATGTCTTTGTTCAGCTTCGATAACTGCAGGTCTACTGTTACTCGATCTCCAAATAAAATTTCTTTTTTAAAAACGGCAGATTCTCTAAATGCGATCGGACCTATATGATTCTCCGCCATCCATGTAGGGGTTAATCCTTTTTCTACTAAAAACGACATCCTGCTGTAAGCCCCAAAATCGTAATACTTCGAATGCAACACATGAAAATTAGGATCAAGATCGGCCCACCTGATTTCCAATTGTTTGATATAAGGTTCCATAAAAAAGTGTTGATAAAAAATTAAAGCGTAAAGATAGATGCACAAAATGACCATTGGTAAACGATCTTAAGAATTATCAAAATAATGGAAACAAAAAATCCTTTTCGGCTACACCGAAAAGGATTTGGTAAATTTTTTATGATGTAATTATTGATACATGACGTCGTAATACTCTTTGGCCATACGGTTGCTATCGAATTGCCAACGCACATCTCTCATACCATTTTTGATGATCTGACGCCACACATGCGGATTGTCGTAGTACATCGGTAATATTTGATTTTCCAGTATTTCATACAACTTAATCATGTCGTATTCATCTTGTTCGTGTACAGAAATTGCACTGTAATCTATCGGTGGAACTAAAAAACCATTGTTGCCATGGTTGATGAACTCGCAGATCCAGCCATCATGTGTACTAAAGTTTACTGACCCGTTCATAGCAGCCGTCATTCCACTGGTACCACTGGCTTCTCTGGGCACCCTTGGGTTGTTGAGCCAAACATCTGAAGCCTGTTTCAAGCGTTTGCTGAGGGTGAGTTCGTAACCAGTACACACCGCTACATTTTTATACTCTTTACTCAGGTTTACCAGCATATTAAAATCACTGATAGAAGGGTAATCGAGTGGGTATGGTTTTCCTGCCCAAATAATCTGAACTGGATATTGGGTGTTGGCAAGCAATGCACGGAATCGCTCTTCATCCCTGGTTAAAAGATCTGCTCTTTTATAACCTGCAAACCTTCTTGCCCATACTATTGTAAATACATCCGGATTTAGCAATTTTCCTGTTTGATCCGCTACTACATCAAATGCACGTTTTTTCAAAAATCTTTTGCGATCAATAAAGGCATCAGTATTGTGATCGTCTAAGAAACGATAGAGTTGTTTATCGGCCCAGTAATGCCAGTTTTGAGCATTGGTAATAGAAGTGATTGGGCAAATCCCATCGTACTTACCCCACATTTGTCTGCTCACTTCTCCATGCAATTGGCTTACACCATTGGCGAGTTTTGCAAAGCGCAGTGCTGCCAGTGAATGATCGAACATATCACCGGTAATACCAGTAACTTCTCTCACTCTTTCTAACGACATGCCACAGAAATAACTCATTCTTTCGCACAAATGTATATCGTGTTTTTCGTTACCTGCTTCTTCAGGTGTATGCGTTGTGAAAACCAATTTTTGTTTCACCGCTTCTTTGCTCCCAAATTTATTGTACAGGTAAAAAGCCGCACTTAAACCATGGGCTTCATTTAAATGGTAGAGCTCCGGATTATAGTTCAATTCATCCATCAGCTTGGCACCACCTACACCCAGTAGTATAAACTGAGCTACTTTGGTTGCCACGTTGGCATCGTACAATTTGTGCGAAATGGTTTGAGAAATGTAATCGTTCTCTGGTAAATCGGTACTTAATAAAAAAAGTGGGGCTGTTTTAAAGGTTTCCGGATTTAAGTAAAATGCTTTTACCCAAACCGGATGTTCGTGTATTTGAATTTGAAATTTTATACCTGTGTCTATCAGAAAATTATATTGTTTTTCATTCCACTGCACCTGCAGGGTTTGGTCCTGGTTTCTGGCCTGATCGTAATAACCATATTTCCACAAAATGCCCACTCCTACCATATTTTGCCTTAGCTCATAAGCACTGCGCAAATGAGAGCCACTTAAATAACCAAGGCCACCGCTGTATATTTTAAGCGGTTGGTGCACCGCAAACTCCATCGAAAAATAAGTAACTTTTTTGCTGTAAATAGCATCTACCTCATAAGGAACTTGAAACTGCCTAAAATTCATTTTTACATTTTTTGGTTTGGGTTGCAATATAAAAGGAAAAATTTAGTCTTGTGTAATTTTTACACATTAAACTGTATAATTAACGACCAACTCCTCTATTTAATTCTCCAAGATAAGAAATCTGAAAAAGCGAAAGGAGTTACAGTCAATTGTTTGTATATTTATTATTAGATTAGTCTAACTTTATTTAGCAGACAACCAAAATAATCGGTTGCTGATTTATTTTTCTAAAAAAAAAGCTAGAAAAGATTCACCTATTTCGAGTATCAATATGAGCAAACATAAAAGAACCGCAGAAGCCTCATTGAGTGAAGTGCATGAGAGTGTAGATACCTCGCAGAAACAAAAGGGTTGGAGAAAAATATTTTCCTTTTTGGGACCAGCATATTTGGTAAGTGTGGGTTACATGGATCCGGGAAACTGGGCTACGGATATTGCAGGCGGTAGTAAGTTTGGATACTCGTTGATATGGGTATTGCTCATGAGCAATTTGATGGCTTTGCTGCTGCAGGGTTTATCTGCAAGACTCGGCATCGTTCGTGGACGAGATTTGGCGCAAGCTAACAGGGAGGCCTATCCGAAACCAATCAATTTCATTTTATGGATTTTGGCTGAGATCGCCATTGCGGCCACCGACCTTGCAGAAGTGTTGGGGATGGCCATTGGTATACAATTACTCACTGGCTTACCCTTGTTCTGGGGCGTAAGCATCACCGTATTGGATACCTTTCTGTTGTTGTATCTGCAAAAATTGGGCATGCGAAAAATGGAAGCCTTCATCGTTGCATTGGTAGCCATCATTGCTGTTTGTTTTCTTATTCAAATTATTTGGGCCGCGCCTTCTGCCGCAGAAGTAGCCAGTGGCTTTATTCCCACCATTGCCAATGACGAAGCACTCTACATTGGAATCGGAATCATTGGTGCAACGGTAATGCCCCACAACCTTTATTTACATTCTGCACTTGTACAAACAAGGAAGATCAACAAAACAGATGAAGGCATTAAACAGGCATTGAAATTTAATAGAGTAGATACTACCGTAGCACTCAATATTGCATTCTTTGTGAATGCTGCTATATTGATATTGGCGGCTACCGTATTTCATAAAACCGGTAACGCCCATGTGGGCGAGATCAAAGAAGCACATCGTTTACTTCCAGGATTTTTGGGAAACACCGCTCCTATTCTTTTTGCGGTGGCATTGATAGCAGCCGGACAAAGCAGTACCATCACAGGAACTTTATCCGGACAAATTGTAATGGAAGGTTATTTGAGTTTAAGGCTTAATCCAATCGTTCGTAGGTTGATCACCCGGCTTATTGCGATCATCCCCGCGCTCATCGTAATTGGTGTTTATGGCGAAAGTCGGGTAGATGCATTGCTCATCATGAGCCAAGTAGTATTGAGTTTGCAATTGGGATATGCCGTTATTCCGCTCATCCAATTTGTAAGTGATAAAAAAACAATGGGAAAATTTGTGATCAATAACATCACAAAAATTGGTGCATGGACCATCGCAAGCGTATTGGTTTTTCTGAACCTGAAAATGTTGTTCAATGAAGTAACACCCATCTTCGAAAGCCAAGTTATCTTTCCAAAATTATTGGTAATCTTTGCCATTCTATTTTTTGGAGCACTCTTATTGTACATCATCCTACATCCTTATCTAAAAAATACAGCAGCGCCAACATCTATTTTGATGCACGATGAAAAAGCAGAAATCGGCATTATCCAAAAACCAATTTTTGAGAGGATTGCCATTGCTTTAGATTTTAGCTCAGATGATGCTAAGTTAATTTCCTACGCTATCGGTCAGGGACACACGAAAACTTCTTATTTGTTGTTGCACATCGTAGAAAGTGCAGGGGCAAAAATTTCTGGTGATGCTACTGATGATTATGAAAGCAGAAAAGACAAAGAGAAACTCGATTTATATGTAAGTCAACTACGTGCACAGGGCTATGACGCTACCGGAGAAATCGGCTATAAAAACAGGGTAAAGGAAATTGTAAGAATTGTGAAAATCAACAAAGCAGATATGTTGGTGTTGGGGGCACATGGTCATTCTGGACTAAAAGATTTTATTTATGGCACTACGGTAGATGCTGTTCGCCACGATTTAAACATCCCTGTTTTGGTGGTTACTTTGTAAGTTCAAGTAAACGCTCCGTTATAAAACTATCCCATTTAGACTGCTCTTCTCGTAACTGACCATTTTTTGTTTGAGCATCATAATCTTTTTGCAACTTATTCATAAAATGCATGCTTTCTGTATACAATGCTGTAAGATTGGCGTTGTAATTGGTAAGAGTGAATTTGGTTGATTTCAATTTGCTCATAAACATGTTGGCAGCTAAAAAACTAATATCAAAATGATGCTGTTCATGATTGAGGATATAAATACTGTTTTTCCCAGCTTTCACCCAAGAATTGAGTTTGTTGAAAAAACAATATACAGCCACGTTCAGTTGGCCATCATTTCTCAGATTTTTGATATCTGCTTTGTATCCAAAACCTGATGCAGTGATGGCTGCAGCGGGTGAAGTTTCTAAGGGATTACCCAGAAAATCTTTCCAGCCTAACTGTTTTTTTGCACTGTAATAAATTACGTCCGCAGCGGCGTAATTGGTTTGTTCTGTCCAATAGATATTGGTTTTCAGCTGAGCATGGCTGGCCGATAAGAAAAAGGTAATAAGAAGTAGAAATAAAAATCGCATATTTCGAGAACACATTTGATCACAAAAAAACAATCTATTTAGCAGGAATAGTATTAACAAAAATACATTTGCCATTACATTAACATAGCTCAAACACGAAGTATAGGAAACTTATTGCTCTATATAATCGAGGTCTTTCCCAAAAGTTTCTTCTGTGAGCATTGCTGCTATAAAACTTATGGCCATGATTACAATTCCGGTGATGAGGCCGGCATTGGCATAGCTTGTAAACCCTTGTAACCAGTTAAATAAAAACAATATCAATGGCAATGCCCCTCTAACCATATTGGGGATGGTGGTGGCGGCTGTTGCCCTTAAATTGGTACCAAACTGTTCGGCAGCCATTGTTACAAATATGGCCCAGAAACCAGTTCCAAAACCGAGCGCCGCGCAAATGGCATACATCTTGGCCGAAGAGCCGGCACCTTGGTTAAAGTAAAAAAGGATAGCAATAAGTGTGAACACATAAAAAATAAGCAAGGCTTTTTTCCTACTCTTGAGCCAATGGCTTACAAAGCCAATGAGAATATCTCCTATAGAAATGGCCACATAAGCATACATGGTGGCTTCACCAGGATTTATTTTATCTGCGATGCCGAATTCTTTTGCAAAGTCGTTAGAAAAGGCCACCAACACCCCAATGACGTACCATGTGGGTAACCCAATTAATATGGCAAGCACATACTTTTTTAATCGTTTGGCATTGTTGAAAAACATCAGCAGATTTCCTTTAGACACTGCGCCCATTTCTTTTACTTGGTTGTACATGCCACTCTCTACAACGGATATACGTAGCAACAACAAACAAAAGCCTAGCGCTCCGCCAATAATATAGCAAGTGCGCCAATGAAAATATTGTGAAATGAAAAAAGCAGCTACCGCTCCGGTAAGCCCCACCCCTGCCACCAGCGAAGTACTCAATCCTCTTTTTTCTTTAGATGCCATTTCGCTCACCAAAGTGATGCCCGCACCCAGTTCGCCGGCCAATCCTATACCTGCAATAAAGCGTACCAAAGCATATTGATTGGTAGTTTGAACAAATCCATTTATAATATTGGCAACACTGTAAATAATAATAGATCCGAAAAGTACGCTTAACCTTCCCTTTTTATCGCCGAGTATTCCCCATAGAATTCCACCAATTAATAGGCCAATCATTTGAACACTAATGATGAATTCTCCTTCGGTTTTAATGAGGTCATCAGACAATCCTAAATCCCCCAAACTTTTTACTCTTACAATATTGAACAATAGCAGATCGTAAATATCTACAAAATATCCGAGCGCGGCTACTAAAACAGCCAAGCTGAATACAGAAGCATTTTGTTGTTTGGCAATCATAGATTTGATGGTTTATCCACTGGTGCCTTTTTTTTAGTAAAAAACAATTTATAGATAACAGGAGCGGTGGTTACAAAAACGATTCCTAGAACAATAATCTCCAAATGTTCTTTTAAATCGAAATTGAATTTTTCGAGAATGATTTTATGTAGGTAATGGCCTGCAAATAACATAGAAACTACCCATGCTACACAGCCTACCACATTGTAATACATGAATTTTTTTCTATCCATTTGTACAATGCCTGCAACAATGGGCGCGAAGGTGCGGATGATGGGTAGAAACCTGGCTATTACGATGGTACCAGCACCATTTTTTTCATAAAATTCATGCGCCTGTTCAAGGTATTTTTTCTTGAAGAAAAAACTGTCTTTTCTGTTGTACAAAGCTGGACCACTTTTTCGACCAAACCAATAACCTACCCCGTTTCCAACTACCCCTGCTATCACAACCAAAACAGTGAGGAATATCAGGTGAACTACATCACTACCTATATTAATTCCCAAACCTTTTGTGATAAGTTCGTTGCTGTAAATGCCGGCAACAAACAAAAGGGAATCGCCAGGCAGAAAAAAGCCAGCAAACAATCCTGTCTCTGCAAATACAATGAATAGGAAAAGCCAAAGACCTCCATTCACGATATAGAACTCGGGATTAACTAAATCCCTAAAGCTGATTTCTAATAATTCCATGTGCAAATAAACTATTTATTTTTCAATGAAAATCAGTATGCTAAGTTGTTACATAAAATTTATTGCTACTATTTATCTATACTAATTTTTTTTAACCTGTATAATTTGTAGGTAGGATGTTCCATTTTGAAGCGAAATAATGGAGATGGTTATTATTTTATTAATTTATTGCTTACTTTGCCATTATTATTTCATTAACTAAATATCTGTATGAGTTTATTCGCTAAGAAGTCGCTTACCCAAATGCTTGCTCAAGCCGCAGATGGGGAGTCTGGACTTAAACGTACATTAGGCGCAGGAAACCTTGTGGCGCTTGGTATCGGTGCAATCATAGGTGCCGGTTTGTTTGTTAGAACTGCAGCCGCTGCTGGTCAGGCTGCTGGTCCGGCAGTAACCATTTCATTTATTATTGCGGCAGTGGGCTGTGCATTTGCAGGACTTTGTTATGCTGAATTTGCAGCGATGATTCCTATTGCTGGTAGTGCATATGCTTACAGCTATGTAACATTGGGTGAAATTGTAGCCTGGATCATTGGTTGGGCACTGGTAATGGAATATGCCTTAGGTGCGGCAACTGTCTCTATTGCATGGAGTGAATACCTCAATAAGCTACTGGGAGGAGCCATCCCCTATGAATGGTGCCACTCCCCGTTTGAAAGTTACACAGATTCAGCAGGTGTATTATACCAAGGTTATATGAATGCTCCGGCATTGATCGTGCTACTTTTGGTGACATTGCTGCTCATCAAAGGTTCATCTGAAAGTGCCTTCGTAAATGCGATCATTGTATTTATAAAAGTTGCCATCGTATTGTTGTTCATTGCAATTGGTTGGCAGTTTATTGATCCGGCCAACCATACCCCGTATATGATTCCAGAAGGAACAGCACCTGTTAAAGACCAGGCGGGTAAGATTATAGCCGACTATACTGGTGTTTTCAAACACGGATGGGGTGGTGTGTTGGGTGGTGCGGCCATTGTATTCTTTGCATTCATTGGTTTTGATGCGGTGAGCACGGCAGCACAGGAAGCCAAAAATCCAAAAAGAGACATGCCAATTGGTATCCTTGGGTCGTTGGCAGTTTGTACCGTGTTGTACATTTTATTCGGACACGTCTTAACGGGTGTAGCCAACTGGAAAGATTTTGTTGATCCTGAAAAAGGTCGTGAAGCTTCTGTAGCCTACGCTATTTCTACTTATATGATTGGATATGGCTGGTTAGCCAAAGCGGTTACCGTTGCCATCCTCGCTGGTTTTACTTCTGTAATATTGGTAATGTTGATGGGTCAAAGTCGTATTTTCTATACCATGAGCAATGATGGATTGATTCCAAAAGCATTTGGTGTATTGCACCCGAAATACAAAACACCTTACAAAGCCAACTGGATCTTATTTGTATTTGTTGGTTTGTTTGCAGCATTTGTACCAGGGCATGTTGCGGGCGATTTAACATCGTTTGGAACTTTGTTTGCGTTTGTATTGGTAAGCATTGGTGTTTGGGTATTAAGGGTGAAATCGCCAGAAATTGAGCGTCCGTTCAGAACACCTTTTGCACCGGTTGTGTCTGTACTTGGCGCATTAATTTGTTTAGCCATGATTTTTGCACTTGATGTACAAACCCTAACAGTAGCCTTTTTGTGGATGGGCATTGGTCTTGTTATCTACTTTGTGTACAGTAAAAAACACAGTAGATTAAGGAATACCGGGAAATCTTAATTAGAAAAAATGGATGATATAAATAGGCTGTTTTCGAACAGCCTATTTTTTTGTGTTGGATTTTGTAATATTATCTGTGAGAGTAGTTTTCATCAAAAGATTTATACCATTTCTCTTTCTTAGCGTTCCAAAAAATACACACTTGCTTTTTCTTCGAATAAGTTAATGGCACTGTCTTTGGAAATTGATTTGTATTGATGCGAGTTTTAATAATTTTAAATTCATCTTCTACTGATTGGTAAAGCAGTTTAAAACAATACTCCTAAACTCACATACCCACCGGGAACAAACTTTTCGAAAATATCCCCAGGAGCAGTCCCCACGCTGAACAAGGTATTTTTTCCAGATCTCCAAAAACCAACATTCATATTTGATAAAATTGTTTTGCAGCAAAATCAGGATACGAAAAAGCAAAAGCTATTTGATCTTTGCTCAATTTATAAACTTTAAAAACAATACATGGGCAGCTTGTTCCAAATAGTGTTATGAATTTTCTAGTTGGTTATTTCCTCTGGCACCTACATTAAATGCATTGAGTTATTGGGCAAAATTAGATTCTACCAATGCTCCAAAATCAAATGGCTTATTGGCAATTTTTAGAAGAAAGAAAGATTTCAAATAAGCCCTCATTTACCCAACTCGACCAAGATGGCAACGTTTTTTTGTGAATTCAGTTCCTAATCAGTGGTGATACTTTAATTGAAAAGTTAAAGAGAAGGCAATAATCCTTTTCGTCTCATAAGTACAAAAGTTTTGGTACTTGGATTTAAAACAAAAAGAGGCTATCTCATATTTAATACTGATTGGACAAACAATATAGTCCAATATCGGCTATCGCCTCATTGTACTATTTGTTTGATACCATCGGCATTTACCACTGTAAGATTTATAAAATATTGGCATATTATATAAATCACATTGGTATAAAAAATGGCACAAAGATTTGCTTATACCGATTGGACAAACAATATAGTCCAATATCGGCTATCGCCTCATTGTACTATTTGTTTGATACATCGGCATTTACTCCCGAAAGCATTCGGGATAAGATTTATAAAATATTGGCATATTCTATAAATCACATTGGTATTAAACGACTTTCCTTCTCCGATAGGGATCCGAATAAAAAGAGGCTGCCTCATACTTATGAGACAGCCTCTAGTTTACATTTTAACAAGTAAAATTTTTAGAAAGGTAAGTCGTCATCCATAGATGCGACCGCAGGTGCATACGAACTTGGCGCGGGAGACTCTGTTCTCATTACCGGGTTGTTGTTGTACCCTGAGTTGGTCACATTACCTTGGTTGGATCCCTGCCCTTGCCCGTCGCCACCACTCAACAATTGAATGTTGAGAACCTTCATGCGCAGTGTAGCTGAAGCCTGGTTTTCTTTGTTCATGTATGGATCGGCAGAAGGTGCCCCTTCAGCATAAACCAACTTACCCTTTTTTAAATAATCTGCAACAGCCGTTCGGTCTGTCCAATATGCACATTCTACCCAAGTGGTGCGCTCTTGTTGGTTACCCTGAGCGTCTTTGTAACGTTCTGTGTGTGCAACACTAAAGTTGATCACTTTTTTTCCGTTCACGTCATTCACGATGCAATCTTTTCCAAGATTGCCTGCAATTTGCAACTTAATCATAACTGTGTTTTTAAATTATTAATCGATGTATCTGGTTTCGTTAAAGTTATCATTAATTGAAGGGTTTTTGTAGCTAGTTTATCCCCTTTTTATTCATACTTATTGCGTATTTTTTTTTGTAGCTACTGCAGCCACCTGCCAGTTAACTGTTGTTACTTTAGTGCACATTATTACTTCAAAAGAATTTCATATTCCATTGAAAAATAAGTTTTACACTGTCGGGAAATGAGCATATTTTTAATGATGAAGTCATATTATTCCAATGGCCTACATCAATGAAAAAACCATCGATCAGCTTTAACCCATTTACCCTCCATTAAATCCACAACAACTTCTATGGTTAATTCATCTTCTTTTTCAAAGTACTTCCATGGTCTTGTAAATGCATGGCCGCCGTCTGGGCTTTGACCAACGGCGAATAAAGCATGAACAATTTTTTTCAAATAAAATAAAGAGCTCACATTTAACCCAATTACCCTCCATTAAATCCACAACAGCCTCTATGATTAATTCATCTTCTTCTTCAAACTACTTACCTGGTCTTGTAAATGGATGGCCGCCGTCTGGGCTTTGACCAACGGCGAATAAAGCATGAACAATTTTTTTCAAATAAAATAAAAAGCTCACATTTAACCCAATTACCCTCCATTAAATCCACAACAGCCTCTATGATTAATTCATCTTCTTCTTCAAACTACTTACCTGGTCTTGTAAATTGGTAACCAAATTTGCCAATGAATTTACATCCCAACGATGCTGACTAGCCACTTTTCCAATCACTACCTGTGCTTGCCATAGCTCGATCACGTCTTCAGTATTTACCTGATAAGGTTGGAAACTGGGATTATCGCTCACCAACGATACCTTGTTTTTAAGTTTGTTGTTTTTTACGATGCGTTTGTAAACGATCCCTTCGTTTCGGCTGATGACAATGTACGCTGTGTTGTTTTTAACATCATCCATACTATCTACCTTCTCCCCAACAATAATACTTCCACTAGGCGTTGGCAACATACTGTCTCCAATGATCTCAAACGCACGATAGTTGCCACCACTCAGCATGGGCAAGGTAAAGGTGTTGAGCTCGTCAATGAACTCACTGTCGGCGTAACCTGCCAAATAACCTGCCGCCGCTTTCACAGGAACAAAATGAATCACATTCCTGTCTGCACTCATCATCTTTTGTTGCCTGCGCTTCATCAAGTAACTGGCAGATTGATTACTGAGATCTTTCAACAACAGTTCGTCCAAACTGAGCTTGAATACATCGGCAATAATTTCCAACACTTCTAGTCTTGGATCGGCACGTTCTTCTTCATACGCACCCAATAATGACCTTTTAATATTGAGTTTTGATGCAAACTCTTCCTGTGTCCATCCCCGTAGCTTACGAAGGTATTTCAAATTTAAACCTGCTAGTGACATGATTAACTAATTTGATTAGCACAAATATACTAATATTTTTAGTTTATCAAAATTTATTTTTTATATTTTTTTTCCTTCAATCTCTGTCTTTAGGAAACCGTAGAAAAACCCAATCTTGCACTTTTGAATCTACCCTGTATCTTTGAACTTAAGAAATGAACCCTATAGAAAAAGTCTAAATAGAGAACACATGGCCAAAACAAAAAAAGAACTTCCGGTTATTTTAATTACCAACGACGACGACATTACATCCAAAGGCATACGCAGCTTAGTAGAAGCTGTTAGAGATTTGGGTAAAGTAGTGGTGGTGGCACCCAACTCGCCACAAAGCGGTATGGGGCATGCCATTACCATCGGTGAACCCCTTCGGATGAATAAGATAGACATTTTTAAAGACATGGGAGTTGAAGCATGGCAAACCAGCGGTACACCGGTTGATTGTGTGAAACTGGCTGTAGACAAGATTCTCCACCGCAAACCAGATATCTGCCTTAGCGGTATCAATCATGGTGCCAATCATTCTATCAACGTATTGTACAGTGGTACCATGTCGGCGGCTATGGAAGCCGCCATTGAAGGTATACCCAGTGTTGGGTTCTCATTGTTAGATTATAGTTATGATGCCGATTTCACCGCATCTAAAGAAGTGGTGAAAAAAATTGTAACCCAATTGTTGCTCAACAAAATCAAGGAAAAACATTTGCTCCTCAATGTGAACATACCTGCAATAGCTCCCGAAAAAATAAAAGGCATTAAGATCTGCAAACAGGCTTATGCTAAATATGAAGAAGACTTTGCAGAAAGAACCGACCCTCACGGCAAAAAATACTATTGGCTAACGGGCGTCTTCAAAAATTTTGACAAAGGCCGGGATACCGATGTATGGGCACTGGAACATCATTACGTGAGCGTGGTACCCGTACAGTTTGACCTCACCAACTATTCCCTCAAACAAAAACTAGAAAAAACCAACCTTTTTAAATGATATTCAGAAAAGACAGTTACCTATTAGGCGCCAGTCTCGGTTTTGTAGGCCCATTGTTTGGTTTACTCATTTTTAAGTTCACCAAATTCTCTTCCTTCAGTTTCCAAGATACCATCAGCTACATGTACCAGGAAATTGGACACAGAACCCTTAGCACAGCCCTGAGCCTTGCTTTGCTGGCGAATGCAGTGTTGTTTACGATTTTTGTAAATGGGAGAAAAGACAAGACGGCCAAAGGAATATTTGTGTTAACCTGTATTTATGGCCTTGGCATATTATTGCTGAAAACATTCAGCTAAAGTTATATTATGAGAAAACCTGTTTAACGGATTCTTAAAGATTTATTGGCAATTACTTAACAGCGATAAATACACAAGCGTCGTATTTTTGTGTAACAATTAAGCAATTATAAATTTCTCATAAGCAGTTAGTTTTGGTAAACGGGGCACCTACTCTTAGGAAGCCCCTCTTTTTTTACCTTATACTGAAGGGTTGAACAGCCCCTCTACGAATTGCTGCTTGTCAAATACCAACAAATCGGTGGCTTTCTCTCCCACTCCAATAAATTTTACCGGAATATTAAACTGGTTGGCAATGGCCAGCACTACACCCCCTTTAGCGGTGCCATCCAGCTTCGTAATGGCCAATGCCGTAACATTTGTAGCTGCGGTGAAATGACGGGCCTGTTCCAGCGCATTTTGCCCTGTGCTACCATCCAACACCAACAGCACTTCGTGAGGTGCATCGGGAATTACTTTTTGAATCACCCTTTTAATTTTAGTGAGTTCGTCCATGAGGTGAAGCTTATTGTGCAAACGACCTGCTGTATCAATTAAAATTACATCCGAGTTCCTTGATACACCACTGATGACGGTGTCATAAGCAACAGAGGCAGGATCGCTGCCCATTTCTTTTTTTACAATGGGCACATTGGTGCGTTCACTCCAGATGGTCAACTGATCTACCGCAGCAGCTCTAAACGTATCTGCTGCACCCAACAACACCGATTTACCCGCCATAGAAAAGTTGTGAGCCAGTTTGCCAATAGTGGTGGTTTTGCCCACCCCATTCACGCCTACCACCAAAATTACATGCGGTTTGTAACCTGAGGGTAATTCATAATTCACATAACTGGTATCTTGCGGCGCAGCCACTAGCAACGATTCAACTTCTTCCTTTAAAATGCGGTTCAGTTCGCCTGTATTGAGGTATTTATCTTTGGCGACTCTTTTTTCTATTTGATCAATGATTTTAACTGTTGTTTCTACGCCCACATCGGCACTCACCAATGCATTTTCCAATTCATCTAATACTTCTTCATCTACAGTGCTTTTACCTGCAATGGCCTTGGTTACTTTTGCAAAGAAGCCTTCCCTGGTTTTTTGCAAGCCCTGGTCTAGACTTTCCTGCTGTTGCTTTTTCCCGAATAATTTATCAAATAAACCCATACTGCTTTTTTTTGGAAACGAATGTTCAAATATAGCTAACCTCCTTCTACAAATGCCGATGGCACGTGTAAACTAAAAAAGCCGTTCGGATAAATCTGAACAGCTTTTTAATACCTTATAACGCAGGGTCTTATTGACCCATGTGTTCTTTTATCTTGTCTTTGTGAACGATCTGCTCTTTAAAAGTATATGCACCTGTCTTTTCGCTGCGTACTGCACGAATAACTTTTGTCCAGTTCTTTGCATCTGCTGCTGCTTTTAAATCTTTGATCTTCGCGTTCTTTGAAGCTGCTTTTGCCATTGTGTAATGATTTTTCCCGGTGGTTACCGGAAGTTATAATAATAATTTGAGCAGGTCATCGTAACCGATGAACCATCAACAAGAAAATTACTTAATTTCTTTGTGAACTGTTACTTTCTTAAGAATCGGATTGAATTTTTTCAACTCCAGACGCTCAGGGGTATTCTTTTTGTTTTTAGTGGTAATGTAACGACTTGTACCCGCGACGCCGCTGGTTTTGTGTTCCGTGCACTCCATAATTACCTGTACCCTGTTACCTTTCTTTGCCATTGTTTGTTATTTTTAAAATCGCTTAATTAGATTTTTGCGCCTGCAGCACGCATTCCTTTTACTGTAGGATAAAGACCATTTTTATTGATGGTTCTGATAGCCTCTGAAGATAATTTTAAGGTTATCCACTTATCTTCTTCTGCAAGAAAATAACGCTTAGTTTGCAAGTTCGGTAAAAACCTGCGCTTGGTTTTAATGTTGGAGTGAGACACTTTATTACCTGTAATTGGTCTCTTTCCAGTAAGTTCACATACTCTTGCCATGGTCCTAATTTTTGGACGGCAAAGGTAGGTATTTATCTTTTAATAACACTAGGATTGCAGAAATATTTTTAAATATCGCTTCATCTTAGTAGTAAAACCCAATTTTTAGTGCAATTTGCAGCAAATTTTTAACATGGAATCACATTTTGTAAGTACTTTTTTCGGCGCTGGAATGGCTGCAAGCTCCACTATTGGTGAGCACAAAGTTCAAATAGACAGCACCGCTGAAAATGGTGGTACCAACACTGGCCCCGGACCAAAAAGACTCATGCTCACGGCTTTGGCAGGTTGTACAGGCATCGACATTGTTTCGATCCTTAACAAAATGAAAGTGGAATTCAGTGAGCTTTCTATCGACACTGAGGCCACCCTTTCAGACGATCATCCTAAAATTTATAGCCGTGTGAAGATTATCTACAAAATAAAACTAGCAGAAGCTGACCAATCAAAGATGGAAAAAGCAGTAACACTCTCTGCAGACAAATACTGCGGGGTGATGGCCATGTTCCGTTCATTTGCTACCATAGAAAGCAGCATCGTTTATTTATAATATTTATTGAACGAATTCAGGAGCTTCGGTCTTTTTGTTGGCTGGCATCAATACCTGCAGGATGCTGGCAATGATGATCACCAACAGTGCCCCAATTACATTTAACCATAAAAAGGAAATCACATCTGCCTTGTAAATTCCAATGATTAACAATTCGGATACAATGGCCGCTATAAAAACCGCATTGGCCCCTACCCGCTTTATCCAAAATGCTACCAGAAATATTCCGAGAATAACGCCATAAAAAAGGGATCCCAAAATATTCACTGCTTCTATCAAACTGTTGCCAATATTGTGGGCAAACATGGCAATCACAATACAGAAAATACCCCATGCAAATGTGTACCATTTAGACATTGAATATTGTTGAGCGTCCGTACGCTCTTTGGCCAAAAATTTCATGTGGAAATCAACCATGGTGCAGGCTGCCAGTGAATTCAATGCAGCAGCAATGCTGCCCCAGGCAGATAAAAATATCACTGCAAAAAGAAGCCCAATTAAACCAACTGGCAAATGATCTTTCACGAAGCGTAGAAATATGAAATTGGCATCATTGGCTTCATCGCCGGGCAACGCTTTTTTGAGGGTGTTTTTGTATTCGGCCCTGTACAATTTGGCTTGCACCACATCTCCGGCAGCAAATGATGAATTGTATTTCGATTCAATACTTTTGAGCGAATCGCCATACACAGTTTTTTCGGCCAGCATCGCTTTACCTGTGTCAAAAAAAACCGGAGCTTTGTATTGGAGATAAAAACTAAAGATCAATATTCCGATCAGTAAAATAAAAAACTGCATCGGCACTTTCACCAGTCCATTCATCAACAACCCTTTTCTACTTTCGCTGATATTTTTAGCAGTTAAATACCGGCCAACTTGGCTGTGATCGGTTCCAAAATAACTGAGTGCGAGAAAAAATCCGCCAATGAGGCCGCTCCAGATATTGTACTTGTCTTTCCAATCAAAACCGTTTTCAGTGAACCCCGTTGTAATCACGTTCATCTTCCCAAGAGCTGCCGCCTGCTGCACTGCACCTGCGAACCCAACATTATCTGGCAACATGTTTACAGCGATGTAGGCCACCACAAACAGTGAAATAAATATGATGATCATCTGCAGGGTTTGTGTGTACGCCACAGCCCTTGCGCCTCCACTGATGGTGTAAATGATGAGCACGCCACCCATCACCAAATTGGTATAATAAATATTCCAATCCATCAACGAACTTAAAATGAGTGAAGGCGCATAAATGCTCACACCAGTGCTAAGCCCCCTGCTTAACAAAAATAAAAAAGAGGTGAATGAACGGGTTTTTAGATCGAATCTTTTTTCGAGAAATTCGTAAGCCGTGAACACTTTTAACCTGCTGTAAACTGGCACAAAAAATATGCTGATCACAATCATGGCCAACGGCAAGCCAAAATAATATTGCAGAAATCGCATCCCATCTGTGTACGATTGTCCGGGGCCTGTAAGATAGGTGATAGCACTGGCCTGTGTACCCATGATGCTAAGCAACACCAAGTACCAAGGCAAGCTTCGGTTGCTTAAAAAGTAACCATCTAAATTTTTAGAAGCGCGGCTTTTATACACCCCATACAGAATGATTCCAGAAAGTACAACTACCAGTATCGTCCAATCTATTAAGCTCATCTATGAATAAATCTAGTCATTAAATAGGGTTCCATTTTTTCTACATCTTCTCGCTCAGATTGCCATTTATTGGCCTGGTTTGGCTATGAGGTTCGCCAATAAACGATACGCCCCCGGAACACCTGCTGGTAGCTGGCGAAAAAATACCAACCCGGTGTACACAAATCTTCCTTTTCCATATTTGGCTACTATTAAGCTCCCAGATTGTTCCCCTTCGCCGGGATCTTTCATAGAAAGAATTTTTTCGTAAGCAGGATCTACGTTTTCTGCGTGGTAAATACTTCTTTCCTGGATCCAGCCTTCAAAATCTTTTGCAGTAATTTTATTTGGGTAATTTAAAACTGGATGATTGGGAATTAAAAAATCAACGTCGGCTTTTTCATCAGTAATCCTGTTACGCGTAATCGTAAATGGATAAGGCGAAATGCTAGCCTTAACCGGGCCAATGGAGTTATTGGTATTGTATTGCACCAACAACACCCCTCCGTTTTTCACATATTCCATCATCACATTGTAAGCATTGCTGAGCCATGCGTTGGTATTGTAGGCCCTAACACCGGTAACAACCGCATCTAGCGATTGGAGATTTTTAGCAGTAATGTCTTTCTCTGTTAACATCACCACTTCATAACCCATTTGTGTGAGCGCTTCCGGCACTTTATCGCCTGCACCAACAATATAACCCACACGGCTACCCGAAATATTTAGATCCATTTTTACCACCCTGGTACGATCGTAATAATTGTAATAAATATCTGGAATATGGTCGTAACTGGTTTTGCTCAATGTAATCATTTGGGGTTCATAAAATGACGATGCTTTTAGCACACCTCCAATAAAAGTAGTACTGTTATTGGGGAAAGAATCGCTGCTCAATTCCAGTACATCATTCCTTAAAGTACCTCTTAAAAATTCAGCATTCCCTTCATAAACCGTTTGAAAACGCCCATTGTACTGTGTTTGCAATTGGATGGGTTCTTTAAGCGTTTGGTTAAACTGTGTAGAAATATTCAATAATTTTTTTTGTTTGCTTTTTCCATTGGCCACAATAATGAGCGATGGGGAAACATTTACAAAAGCAGGATTTACCAACTGCATCGGTTGGTACAATTCACCTTTAACCGGATCGGTGTATTTGTATTGAACCGCTCTGCTGAAACTATACACTTTATTGTTGATGGTTACCATAAACAAGGCTTCTGGTGCTTTGTTTTCTGGCATGCCAATTTGTTGTTGGTTGCGCACATCAAATGACCCTTCGTTCATGGGATACTCTAGCCAATAGGGTTGTGTAGCGGGCGTTTGCTTCGGAATAAATGCGTTGGCAGTTTTGATGCTGGTTACATCTTGTGAAGTATTATCGAAAGTTTGGGTGGTTCCAAAAATATCAACCGTTGCCTTTTGAACCGACACGCCATTTCTATTGTTAAACACCACTGCATATCGAATGCTGTCTCCCACTACATTTAGTTGGTTGGCAACCGTGGCTTCCATGTACAATCCTGCACACATGGCCATCAATTCTTTTATTTGAGTAAGTCTTCCGGGAAGAAGGTATTTGTAATCTTCATACAATGTTTCCAGAGCAGGTAAAGAGGATTGTGGTTGCGATGCATCGTAGTTGTCAATAATGCTTTTAACTTGTTTATTGTAAACATCGGCTTGCGCTTTGTTTTTCAACACAGCCGCTACGCTGGTTTCCACCCCTTCCATAAAATCGGAAACGGGTTTATCGCCTTTAATGGTTTCAAAAAATTCGAAAGTTTGCCCCCGCTGTGCCGGCACTCCAAAACCCTGGCTCTTATGCTGGCTGCGGCTTTCAGCAGCCATTTCGCCATAACTTTTGCCAAGAATAGGATTGTACATCCCTACATTTATTTTTAGTTGATCGTCGCGCTGCGTATTGTTTCCTCCGAAATTAAAAGTATTCCACATCAAACGTTTTGCCCTCCAAACGGTAACGCCCTGTTGTAATTGTTCTGGAAATTGATTGGGGTCTGCGGCAGCATCAAAAGCAATTTCTGCTAACATTGCGGATGCGGTGTGGTGCCCATGGCCGCCTTCACCCGTGGTAGGAAACCGGGTGATGATCACATCTGGTTGAAATTGACGAATCACCCAAACTACATCTCCCAACACTTTTTGTTTGTTCCATTTTTCAAAAGTTTCGATTGGACTTTTGCTATACCCAAAATCGAAAGCAGTAGTAAAAAATTGTTCAGCCCCATCTACTCTTCTGGCAGCCAACAACTCCTGTGTTCTTATTAAACCCAGCTCAATTCCCTGTTCATCACCTATGAGGTTTTGTCCGCCATCTCCTCTGGTTAAACTCAAATAACCAGTTCTAAATTTTCGTTCGTTGGCCAAATAACCCAACAAACGGGTATTCTCATCATCGGGATGAGCCGCTATGTACAATACGTTTCCAAATACTTGGAGTTTTTTAAGTTCCTGTAAAATGGAGGAAGAAGAAAAAGAGGAGAGCATCTGTGCAAACGAAGAACTGTTGATGATTACCAACAATAGAATAAAGAAAAGATGCTTCATGCCATTTTTTTTGAGTTACGAAATTAAGGGAATGTTTTTTTGCAATTCATACCACTTATCCAAACCGTATGATTGATCTGTAAAGCATTTAACATATTTTAAACAAGCTTTTACTACTAAAGGATTGTTGTACCAGGTTTTTTTGTAAAAGAAACGATAGTTTTGATTAAACCTCTTTTGCATGAAATCATTTTTTTCTTTTCTCACCACCCTCTTTCTTTTTGGGACTCATTTGTTTGCCCAAACGCCGCTTCCTTACAACAGCAGCAAAAAAGTAGAGGGCAAGGCAGCAGTAGTATCTTCACACCCACTGGCCAGTGAGGCAGGATTAAAAATGTTGCAACAAGGGGGCAATGCCATAGATGCTGCCATTGCTACACAATTGGCGTTGGCCGTAGTGTACCCTGGTGCAGGTAATTTGGGAGGTGGTGGCTTTTTATTGGCTAAACTCAGCGATGGGCAACGCATAGCCATCGACTATCGGGAAACCGCTCCTGCAAAGGCTTTCAAAGACATGTACCTCGATAGTAGCGGCAATCCGATTGTACCCCTATCGCTTTATGGTGACATGGCATCTGGTATACCCGGTACCGTGGCTGGGTTATTTGCCAGTTTAAAATATGCAAAACTTCCCTTCAAACAACTGATAGCACCCGCCATAGAACTGGCAGAAAAAGGTTTCCCCATCACTGCATCACAGGCCAAGAGTTTGAACAGCAATAAAAGAACTTTTGAAAAAAACAATCGGTTGCCGGTCGCATTTGTAAAAAGCGATGCCTGGAAAGAAGGCGATCTGTTGATTCAACCCGAACTATCGGCAACGCTTAAACGCATTCAATTAAAAGGTACCAAAGGTTTTTATGAAGGGGCTACTGCAAAAATGATCGTACAAACCATACAATCGGGTAAAGGCATCATCAGCCTCAAAGACCTGAAACAATACAAAGCCATACAAAGAACTCCCACCTCTTTTTTTTACAAAGGATATGAGGTGTTGGGCATGCCCATGCCCAGCAGTGGGGGTTTGTTGGTACATCAAATGATGAAAATGATTGCAGATAAAAATATTGCGGCCATGGGTTTTCAAACAGCTGCAAGTGTGCAATTGATGACGGAAGTAGAACGAAGGGCTTTTGCAGACAGGGGCACTTATATGGGGGATGCAGACTTTGTGAAGGTGCCGGTAAAAACACTGAGTAGTGATGCTTACTTACGGGAACGCATGAGCGATTTTGAGCCTGGAAAAGCAGGTAGCAGTATCAAAACTAAAGAAGGGATGGTACCCGAAAGTGAAGAAACCACGCACATCAGTATCGTAGATGAAGCTGGCAATGCTGTAGCGGTAACCACTACGCTGAATGGAAGCTATGGCAGTTACACCGTAGTAGAAGGCGCTGGATTTTTATTGAACAACGAAATGGATGATTTTAGTGTAAAAACCGGCGCTCCAAACATGTATGGTGCTGTGGGTAAAGCAGCCAATGCCATTAGCCCAGGAAAAAGGATGCTGAGCAGCATGACGCCCACCATTGTTTTAAAAGAAAATGAGCCCTACATCGTAGTAGGCACACCCGGTGGCACCACCATCCCCACCAGTGTTTTTCAAAGTTTAGTGAATATTTTAGAATTTGGATTAAGTGAAGAAGACGCCGTAAACAAACCAAAATTTCACCACCAATGGCTGCCAGATCAAATTGACGTAGAGCAAAATTTTCCAACAAACGTGATAGATGAATTGAAAGCGATGGGCTACAAGGTTGTGAAAAGAAATGAGATTGGAAGAACTGAGCTCATTCGCATCACTTTTTACAATGGCAGAAAAATAACTGCCATTGCTGATAAAAGAGGCGATGATGCAGCAGTAGGATATTGAACCAAGCATTATATACTGTATTTTTACACATCAAACGGCGGAAGCCTGCAAGGAAATCAAAAATCTTTGTGTGTACCTTGCCGTAGATATCTTATGACTTCATTCATCAATAACTTTTTTTTCTGCGTAAATTTTTCAAAATATTAAAGT
>JBIIPY010000081.1:0-12531 GCA_044342365.1 Ferruginibacter sp.
AACAGGGCGGTATTGCAGTTGTTTTGCATTATAAGAAACAACCAGGACGTCCCTCTGAAATCACTAAAGAAGAACATAAGCAGATAGAAAAGAAATTGAAAGACCCCAAAAATGGATTACGGGGATATGTAGAACTATTGGCTTGGATGGAAAATGCATTCAATAAAACCTTTAAATACAATACTGTTTTGAAGTATAGTTATCGTCATTTTCAATCTAAGATAAAAGTAGCCCGTAAAAGCCATGTAAAAAAAGACGATGCGGCTGTTTCCAGTTTTAAAAAAACTTTAGTCAAACCTGCGAAAAAATAAGCAGCCAATGGAACATCAAATACAAAACCATCAATCTGTATTTTCAAGACGAAAGCCGCTTTGGATTATTTACAAAAAACGGAAAAGCCTTAACAGCAAAAGGTATAAAACCTATCTGCCCATTTCAACAGGTATTTCAATCTACCTATGTGTTTGGTGCTTTCTCTCCCATTACTGGCGATAGCTTATTGTTAGAACTGCCACATTGCAATGCCGATACCTTTCAAATATTTTTAGACAAACTATCCGATACCAACCCTGATGAATACAAAATTGTAGTACTAGATAATGGTGCTTTTCATCATGCTAAAAGATTAAAAATTCCTGAAAACATAACGCTACTATTTCTACCGCCGTACAGTCCAGAACTAAACCCTGCCGAAAAATATGGGCAAAATATAAAAGAACATTTACAAACAGGCTGCACAAATCATTAGAAGAACTAAGTAATTTCATACAAGAAGCAGTAAAAAACACCACGAAGGACGGCATCATTTCTACTTGCTCTTTTGACTATATTTTTGAAGGGCCTTTTTGGACTAAAAAATAAATCACTTTGGTATAAAAACAACGATCACAGCTTTCTGCTGTGCTGGCATTTGAAAAACTTTCAGCCCGACAACTGAAGCCGATTAGAATGTTGATGATTGAATTTAGTAGAAAATTTAATTAAAAAACGGTCCTACGGAAGCTGAAGATGAAAAATAGATGAAACTGAAGTTGCTTCGGTCAAACCGGCATTGCAGCGAACCGCAGAAGTAAATAAGGCTGTCCAATAACGAACAGCCTTATTACCTATTTTCTAAACCACTCTATTATTTTATGGATGTTTTCTGGTGTTGCAAATTTGTAAGATACATAAAATGAAAGAAGTACAGGGGGTATAAACATCAATTGTTGACAGTTTAATTTAAATATTACTGTTAATAGAACAGTCATAAAGAATAATAAAGAGTATTTAATTTGCGAATATTTCATATGTATATTTTAACTAAACCAGCTAACAATTACTTCAGCTGCTAACGTCCCAGCTGAAGCTGTAACAGCACCTACTAAACCAGTAGCACTTCCGCCAACTAAGCCTCCTAAAACAGCACCTATACTTGCTGCTGCGCCACCAGTGGCTACTCCTGCCGCCAATCCGCCTGCCACCATACCCACAGTAACCCCAGAGGGAAAGCCAGCACCAAAACCTAATACATCAGCCACAGCAACGTTATGCCAATCGATTGCTCTATTCAAAGTTAAAGTATTAGAATTAGTATTACCGATTGGTTGGAATTGTTTTTTAAAAAGTTTAAACCATTTTTCTCCTTTCGCTGTATTCCAATATTCAATAGAGTGTTTAGCTACGCTTGATAAACACAATGCGTATACAATCTCATTTTCTCCAAAATCTTTTATTGCAGATTTTTCTAATTTGATAATATTTGTCACTATTTCGTCATAAGTATGTTTTGTGTTTGTAAGTTCCATACTAAGTTTACGAATAAAATCAGTCTGATTTTTTGTTAAATTTCTATTAAAGTTGTGTTCTAACGAATCTAAAGATTTAGCCTTGGTTGCCTTCTTAATTAGATCTTTGAAGTCATTAGTTTCAAATTGAAATTTATCATCCTTAGAGGCTTTTGTATTGGAGTTCACTTCAAACACATATTTAACACTTGCGTCTTTTACATCTTTAAATTTTGAATTCGGATTTTTAGCAAATATATTTTCAAAAACATATTCTAATCCGGCATTATGTTCTTGACCAACAAAATCAAAAGTAGTTGGTGTTAATTCAATCTTTTTAGCATCGTCAAGTGAATCCAAATTTGATTTTTTTTTACATCCAAATAATAAACTCAATAATACAGACGTAACTAAAGCTAGTTTTAAAAATTTCATTTTTATTTTATTTTAAAATTTTGTCAAATGGGAATACCCCTTTGCAGTTTGACTTGCTACATTTTGTGGCAAAATCCTTTTCGCTCTTTCATATTCTGTTGAAGTTCTTGATATTTCAGGGTTTCTAAATGTCCTGATTTGAACTGTCGAAGTTTGAAGTGCTGCGATATTATTTCTGCCAACAGCGTTATAAATGTTATTCGATAATTATTTTTTACGATACAATTCGTTTTCAGCGTTACGCCATGAAGAATTCTTGTCGGCAAATAATACAACTCCACTCCAATGTTGTGAAATTTCTTTTTTATTCTCCCAATCTTTTTCTGATTCTACAATAAGTAAAAATTCATTTCCAGGTAGCTTGATATTTGCTAGAACTGGGTAATTATACTCGCGAATGTATGAGGCATCGGCTTGTACAGCTGTAAATTCCAATGAGCTGTCTTCTAATAAATCGGTCACTGAAGTCAACGCTGGATAATCAGGGTGTGAGCTTACTAGTTCTTTATAATATTTTTTATTTATGGCAATCCCATTTAGTTGCAACCAATAATAGGTTGTTTGCCAGAGTTCATGATGGGTAGAATTAGCATTCATAACTTTCGGGAAGGATTATAAATAATTTTCATAAAAATGGTTACTTGTTTCTATGAAAAAAAATTATTTTGGTTGTAAAATACAACCTCCAAAAAGTTTAACATTTCACAACCTTTAATATATTTACAAGTATGTAAAACACTCATCGTAATCCCTTACTATCAAAACTGTCAAAAAACTATGCAAACTCAGAAAGTATCTGGCGAAGCCATCCGTAAACTTCGCTAAATGAAAGGCCTTGCTCAAAAAGATGCAGGTAGCAGGTTAGAAATGTCACAACAAGCCTATTCAAAAATTGAAAAGAAAGAACTAATTAAACCAAATTTGCTTCAAAAAATTATGCGTGCTTTTAATTGTAGTGAAAATGAATTTGAAAAAATAATTGGTTACCCCCCCCCACAAATTGATAATAAGCTTGATTAAAATCATTTCAATTTTCGTGATTCCTACACAGTCAGATTGTATAAGGAAGTAGAAAATATAAAAAAAGCCTGTCACTTTCGCAACAGGCTTTCTTCCATATTTCTTTCGAAACTAAGCTTCCGATTTTTTTTCTTTTTTCTTCGGTTCTTCTTTTAAACGGAACTTTATTTTTTGTTCTTCTTTATCAAGCTCTGCTATCAAAGTATCACCAGTTTTGATGGTCATGTTCAGTATCTCTTCTGCCAGTGGATCTTCCAAGTATTTCTGGATGGCTCTGTGCAGCGGACGGGCACCAAACTGACTGTCATACCCTTTATCGGCAATAAAGTCTTTGGCGTCTGATTCTAACTCCAAAGCAAAACCAAGGTTGCTCAAACGCTTCATTACACCCTTCATTAGAATGTCGATTATTTCGAAAATGTTTTCTTTTGACAATGAGTTGAAAATAACCACGTCATCGATCCTGTTTAAAAACTCTGGACTAAACGTACGTTTCAGCGCTTTTTCAATGATGGCTTTGTTGTTCTCTTCAGAATTTTCCTGGCGGTTGGCAGTGGCGAATCCTACCCCATCACCAAAGTCTTTCAGCTGGCGTACACCAATATTAGACGTCATGATGATCATGGTATTTTTAAAATCAACCTTTCTTCCCAATCCATCTGTTAACTGGCCATCATCCAAAACCTGCAATAAGATATTGTAAATGTCTGGATGGGCTTTTTCAATTTCATCCAATAAAATTACACTGTAGGGTTTGCGTCTAACCCTTTCCGTTAGCTGCCCCCCTTCTTCGTATCCAACGTATCCCGGAGGCGCTCCAATTAAACGGCTCACGGTGAATTTTTCCATGTACTCACTCATGTCTATACGAATCAACGCATCTTCACTGTCGAACATTTGTTTGGCAAGGGTACGCGCCAATTCTGTTTTACCTACTCCCGTAGGCCCAAGAAATATAAAGGTTCCGATAGGCTTCTTAGGATCCTTCAACCCTACCCTGTTTCTTTGGATGGCTTTCACCACTTTAGAAATAGCATTCTGCTGACCTACCACGGCCCCTTTCAAATCATCGCCCATTCTGCGCAATTTTTCTGTTTCTGCTTGCACCATTCTTTTCACCGGAATGCCCGTCATCATGGATACCACTTCGGCAATGTCTTCTTCTTCGATGGGGAAACGTTTGTTTTTGCTTTCTTCTTCCCAATCGTTTTTAGCTTTTTCTAGGTCTTCTTGCAAACGCTTTTCCGTGTCTCTCAAAGAAGCGGCTTCTTCAAACTTCTGGCTTTTCACCACTTTGTTTTTTTCGAGTTTGATGTCTTCGATCTTTTTTTCTAGTTCTATTATATTTTCAGGAACATTGATGTTCTTGATGTGTTTTCTGGCACCTACTTCATCCATCACATCGATGGCTTTGTCTGGCAACAAACGATCTGTCATGTAACGATCGCTCAATTTTACGCAGGCTTCTACTGCCTCCTGGCTATAGATTACGTTGTGGTAATCTTCGTATTTGCTTTTGATGTTGTTCAAAATTTCAATTGCTTCTTCCGGTGATGGTTGTTCAACCAACACTTTTTGGAAACGCCTGTCTAAGGCACCGTCTTTTTCGATGTGCATTCTGTATTCATCCAACGTAGAAGCACCAATACATTGCAATTCGCCCCTGGCCAAAGCGGGTTTAAAGATGTTGGAAGCATCCAATGAGCCGCTGGCGCCACCAGCACCCACAATGGTATGAATTTCATCAATAAACAAAATTACATCCCTGTTTTTTTCAAGCTCATTCATAATGGCTTTCATGCGTTCTTCAAACTGGCCACGGTATTTGGTACCTGCTACCAAGGCTGCCAGATCGAGACTCACCACACGCTTATCAAACAGTATACGAGATACTTTTCTTTGTACGATGCGCAGTGCCAAACCTTCTACAATGGCGGTTTTACCCACACCTGGCTCACCAATTAATATGGGGTTGTTCTTTTTGCGACGCGATAATATTTGCGAAACCCTTTCAATTTCATTCTCTCTTCCTACAATCGGATCAAGGCTTCCGTTCTCAGCCATACGGGTGATGTCTCTACCAAAATTGTCCAACACGGGTGTTTTGGTTTTTGGTTGATTGGCTGCGCCGGCTTTGGATGGCCGTTGTTGACCACCGTATTGTTTTTTTTCTTCATCAAACTCATCATCATCGTTGTACTCAGCTGAAGGAGGCGGTGTACTGCTCACAAAACCAGATTCGTTTTTAAACGAATCGTAGTCAACTTCAAACTGGTTGAGAATTTGGGTGGCTACGTTTTCTTTATTCTTCAGAATAGAGAGCATAAGGTGCTCACTTTCTACCGTTACACTTTTCAACGCCTTCGCTTCCAAAACCGTGATTCGAATTACCTTCTCTGCCTGCTTGGTAAGCGGTAGCGAATTGATATTAGCGATGTTTTTACCTGTTTTATCTTTCACGGCCATTTCAATTTCTTTGCGCAATTCATATAAATCTACGCTCAAAGATTTCAACACCTTGATGGCGGTATTTTCCCCGTCTCTGATGAGCCCTAGCACCAAGTGCTCCGTTCCAATAAAATCATTTCCTAGCCTCAATGCCTCTTCTCTGCTGTACGAAATGATTTCTTTTACTTGTGTGGAAAAATTATTATCCATTTGTTGTTTTTTAATTGATACAATAATAACGATAATAAATGGGGAATGGTTTGTAAATAAATGCAAATGTTGATATGTTGAAAACTCAAATCTGTTTTTAAAAAATGTTCGTACGTCAAAAAAAAATCTGACCTTTCGCCCAACATTTACAAAACGGGTTATACAAACCATTGATCGCTTATTTTAGCCCCAAACAACCATTTTGTTCTTTTATGAATGTCAAAATAGATACCAAAGAAAAATTCAGTGTTTTAACAGCAGAAGAAACCGATTTAACTGCTAATATGACAGAAGATTTTGTTTCATTATTGAATACATTTCTTACGAAACCTACGCCCCATCTGGTTTTAAGTATGAAAAATGTTGAAAGCATCGATGAGTCAGTTGCGCAACAATTATCTGCCATTCAGCAAGATTTTTACGAAAATAATTGCTCGTTTGTGATTTGTGAATTGCAGGAATCGGTAGAAAACAAGCTCGATGAAATGGAATTGTTAGAATTCATGAACTGTACGCCTACCCAATCGGAGGCATGGGATATTGTGCAAATGGAAGAGATCGAAAGAGAATTACTGGGCGATTTTGATGAAGATACTGCCTGATACAAAGCAGCGTTCATCAACAAAATACAGTCTTGGTTTCTATAAAATACCCTAAAACAACGTCATTTGCTTTCACTTACTATACTCGGCAACAACTCAGCCATTCCTGCATTTGGTAGAAACCCTACGTCACAGGTTTTACAAAACCTAGACGAAGGCTTTTTAATTGACTGTGGCGAAGGCACCCAATTACAACTTGCTCGTTATAAAATAAAGCGCAGCAAGATCAACCATATATTTATTTCTCATTTGCATGGGGATCATTATTTTGGTTTAATTGGATTGATATCGAGTATGGGCTTGCAGGGCCGTACAGCAGACCTTTACATTTACGCACCCGCACTGTTAGAAACCATTTTGCTACTTCAACTGGAAGCAGCCAAAACCACACTTCCTTTTCCATTGCATTTTAAAGTATTGGAGGGCGAAGGAAGCATTTACGAAGGACAAAAAATTACAGTAGAAATTTTTAAAGTGAGCCACCGTATAGACTGCTGGGGATTTTTATTTCGAGAAAGAAAAAACCCCAGAAAATTAGATCCAGAAAGAGTGAAGTCTTACGAAATACCAGCCTCCTTTTACAATGCATTGCAAAAGGGTTCGGATTATACTACTAAAAAAGGCACCATCATACCCAATGAGGAAGTTACCATTCCCAACACAGCCGGCAGATCTTATGCCTATTGTGCCGATACCATTTATGATGAGCGCATTGCAGAAAAAGTGAAGCAGGTAAATGTAGTGTATCATGAAGCTACTTATCTGAAAAACCTCGAAGAGCGGGCTGCAGCAAGGTTTCATTCTACCACCACACAGGCCGCCAGCATTGCATTGAAAGCTGGTGTGGGTAGATTGTTGATCGGCCATTTTTCTTCTAAATATGAATTGCTCGATGAGTTTTTATCAGAAGCCTGTGAAGTATTTCCGCAAACAGAATTGGCGTTGGAAGGGCTTTGTTTTAAAATTTAATCTTTTAGTTGAATGATGTAATTGTTTACATCTATCAATGCCCACCGAATAAATTCCGGAAACCATTTTCGCCAAGCCGCTTCGTTGTGTTTTCCTTCCGCATCAATAAGGCAGTAGGCTGTACCCGTAGTTTTTAAGCCAAAATCTTGGGCAATTGCGTTCATGTCGTTGATGTATGATGCTCCTTCCGCAGCACCCATGTAAAAAAATACTTTGCCACCTGTTTTAGAAGCCTGTTGGATGTTGTAAGCATTGATGCTATCAGCCGTCCAAAATGCAGGAGAAAACACCCCTGCCATTCCAAATACCTCCGGATACTTCAGCATGGTGAAAAAAGAGATCAAACCACCCATTGAACTTCCTGCAATGAGGGTGGTATTTTTTTGTGGCAATGTTCTGAAACTACTATCAATAAATGGTTTCAGCGTTAAAGCGATAAAGTCAGCATAGGCATTACCCTCCCCTTCACCAAAACGTTCGAAATAATACGGATTGTATTCTGTAAGTCTTTTCGAACTGTTGTCTATTCCTACAACAATGCAAGTTGCACGCTTATTTTTTTCGAGCGAATCAAGGGTTTCATCTACGCCCCATTCTCCAAAACCAGCAGTGGCCACATCAAACAAATTTTGGCCATCTTGCATGTACAACACCGGGTATCGTTTGTTGCTGTTTTGATAACTTTCCGGTAAATAAATACGGATGGTTCGTTGGCGATTTAATTGTGGTATTTCAAATGTATTGCTTACGATGTGTACATTAGGAGATGCAGTAGAAACGGGGGTTGTAGCCTTACCTGCTTCTTTCCATGCCATCACTTCACAAACAATGGTAGTGTCTGATTGTATTTGGAATGCTCTATTGCCAACGTCTGTTCCATCTGTATTGCATTCTACCTTTTGCCAACTACCCCGGGTAAGTTTGAAGGCATAGTTTCCGGTGGGAAGTTCAGGCACCACTAAGCTAAATGCCGCTGCTGTTTTATTGAATAAAAAAGATGGGTTTCCGGGATTCCAATGGTTGAAATTACCTGCAACAAAAATACTGTCTGTGTTTTGAGTAACCGCGTTGCTTTTAACCACTATAGTGAGCCTGTGTTGTGCACTTACAGATAAATACAGCAAGCTGTTCATCCAACAAAAGAGGAAGCACAGCCAGGGTTTAAAGCAATGTGGTTGTTTTATTTTCAATGCATTGTTTTAAGGTATGCTGTTACCTGCTCGTGCAATGGTTCGCTGAGTGGCACTACGGGTAGCCTCAAAATATTTTGCAAAATGCCCAATTCTGCTAAAAATGCCTTGGCACCTGCAGGATTGTTTTCTGCAAACATCAGGTCATATCCTTTGAGCAATAAATCGTTTAATTTTTTAGCAGCTGAAAAATCAAATGATAAACTGTGGTGAATCATTTTGCTGAACTGCTGGGGAAACACATTGGCAGCCACGCTGATCACACCATCCATCCCGCATGCTATTTGTGCCATTGCTAAGCCATCATCGCCGCTTACTACCATAAAATGTTCGGGTCGATCTTTTAAAATTTCGATGCATTGTTGCATATCGCCACTGGCTTCTTTGATGCCTACAATGTTTGGTATAGTTGCCAACCTCAATGTTGTGGCTGCTGAGATATTGCGCCCCGTTCTGCCGGGAACATTGTACAATAAGAGGGGCTTGGGAGTTGCAACTGCCAGGGCTTTGTAGTGTTGAAAAATACCTTCCTGCGAAGGTTTGTTGTAATAAGGGCTCGCGCTTAAAACAGCGGTGGCCTGTTGCAATGGAAAATATTGCAGATCATCTATTACATCTTGTGTGCTGTTGCCTCCAACACCTACCACAATGGGCACGCGCGCATTTACGTGTGCGTATGTAAATTCTATGATCGATTTTTTTTCTTCCTTCGATAACACCGGTGTTTCACCCGTTGTACCCATGGTTACAATGTATTGTACACCACCGTTTATCAAATGATCGAGCAGTTTGCCCAGTGCTTCAAAATCGATGTGATTGTTTGCTGTAAATGGAGTAACAGCAGCTACGCCGGTACCCCTCAATAATTCTCTAACGCTCATGCCTTTTATTTTTTGTGAAGGTATAAAACACGGCTTACAAAATGACTTCCTTCTACAAAAAACCTCCCAGGAAATAAATCAAGGGAGGCTGTTAAATGAATTGAACGAAATAAATTTAGGATGTCAATAGTTGCGATTGACGCAAATATTTTTGATCGTTGCTATAAATAAACAAGAGAGATCCGTTTTTGATATTTTCGATGATGGGTTTGTTTAATGGAGCCGGTACGGCCGGGCAACCGTGGCTGCGACCGATGTAGCCTTTTGCTCTGATGAACGATTCGCTTACGTAAGGTGCGCCGTGCATTACAATAGCCCTTTGTTCAGCTAAATCGTTGATACCTCTTTCTATTCCTTTCAATTGCAATGAAAAACCATTTTTGCCAACATAGGTTTTGCTGGTGAGGTAAAAGCCCAAGCTGCTTTGAAAACTTTCGGGTTTGTTAGAAAACCGATTGGCATATGCAGTACCAGTGTTTTGACCATGCGCTACGTAATTATTAAACAACAATTTGCCAGATGCTACATCAATTACAAACATGCGTTTTTTATAAGAAGGTTGCGTAAAATCGATGATGGTGATTACACGGTCATTTGCAATGGAACCTTTTTGTAACAATTGATCGTAGCCTTTTAGGGCCGTCTCAAAAGCTGCGGCTGTGAGTCCTTTTTCAGACAAGTGCAATTCGTAGTATAGCTTGCCTAATTTAAGCAATCTTTCGCTAGAATAGCTGTTGTTGTTAGCTGCATATTTGTTGAAGTCTATTTTGGCAATTCCCATCCCATTACTGGTAGAAAATGCAAATGGAAGCTGGATCAGCATCCATAAAAACAGCATTGAATAGACATAACCGCTCCTTGGTTTGAAATTTTTCATACTTGGTAATGAATTTCTTAGATATTAAAAACGACATAAGTACCGAAGATGTTGTGCTATTTCTATAAATTATCAGACTATAAAAGTTGCGGCTGCAAAAGTAAACTTAATCTGTAAAATAGAAGTTGTACTTCTGTTAAAACACTGCAAAATCTGGTAATATTAACACTGTACTGGTGGGGAATTTTTAAAGACTATTGTGATACGTTGTATCCTAATAAATTACAATAGCATTTTAATTTATACCAATTGCACAAACAATATACTCCAATATCGGCTATCGCCTCATTATACTATTTGTTTGATACCATCGGCATTTACTCCCGAAAGCATTCGGGATAAGATTAAAAAATATTGGCATATTATATAAATCACATGGGTATTATGTGCAGATCTATTTGCAATTGGATGGCCAACTTTCTGTTCAAAAAAATTGACAACTCAGCAATTTTTACTATTGTTCATATAGTTAAGTTATGGTAAACTAAACCTATATGTTTTGAGCCAACTCTAAAAATAATTGGCTCATTTTTTTATTTTTTCTTTTTTATCTCGGACAATAATGTAATTTTGTAATATATTTTTTTCATAACCGTGGATAACTGCCTGTGCTACACCATATTGGAACAATATTTGCAATAATAGAATAGTGGTTTATGAATGATGGCTTTTGATTACCGCAAGCCTTTGCTCCTTTTAATTACAGTGAGATAATAATTAATAATAATAATCGTTAATCCTTTTATATAGCCCATATTATGATAAGAAATTTACCAGAAAATGTTCTTTTTAGCATTAAATTAATATTTACTTTTATTAAGACGAAAGTTAGTTCAACCTGCGTTAAATTAATTGGTAAAACACCGATTGATTTAATTACTTTGTCTTTTCAAAAAACAATTACAGTGCCCCTTACAAAAGGGCTCTGTTTTGTTGCTCAAAAGCGGCAATATGCGGCAAACCTCCTCTTGTTCATCTTGGTTTTATGCTTCACAACCGGGCAGGTAAAAGCCCAAAGTTGCGGTACGTTTATCACGAGTTCTACACCGAGTAGTTCCGTTGCAACGGTTACTACATTTGCGGGCACCGGTGCAGCAGGCAGTACAAACGGTTTGGGCACTGCAGCTTCGTTTAATACACCAATAGCGGTTGCCAGAGATGCTGCAGGGAATGTATATGTTGCTGACGTATTCAATCATTTAATTCGTAAAATTACACCAGCAGGTGCAGTTAGCACTTTTGCGGGCACTGGAGCTGCAGGCAATACTAATGGCACCGGAACCGCTGCTTCGTTTAGTGCTCCCATAGGTATATCCACAGATGCTTCAGGCAATGTGTTTGTAGCCGATTATGGCAATAATTTAATCCGTATGATTACACCGGCAGGTGTAGTAACCACGTTAGCAGGCAGTGGTACAGCCGGATTTACCAATGCAACAGGCACAGCAGCTTCATTCAACGAACCTTATGGATTAGCTACTGATGCAGCAGGCAATGTATATGTGGCAGAAAGGGGCAATGACGTTATTCGTATGATAACACCGGCGGGTGTGGTGAGCACTTTCGCCGGCAGCGGCGTAGTAGGCAATACCAATGGCACCGGCGCAGCAGCCTCGTTTAACGATCCTACCGGTATCGACACCGATCTGTTTGGCAATTTATATGTAGCTGATTTTAGCAATAACCTTATTCGTAAAATAACACCGGCAGGGGCAGTAACCACATTAGCAGGCAGCGGTGCAGCTGGCTTTATCAATGCAACAGGCACAGCAGCTACATTCAGTGGGCCCTTTGGCATAGGTACTGATCCTGCCGGAAATGTATTTGTGGCAGACAGAAACAATAACGCACTTCGAAGAATTACACCAGCCGGGGTGGTAACTACCTTGGCCGGCAATGGTATTTCCGGCAACGTGGACGGTACCGGTACTGCAGCTTCCTTTAAAAATCCGGTGGGTATAACTACAGATGCTATCGGTAATATTTATGTGGCAGACTATGGCAATTTTAGTATCCGAAAAATAGAAACCAATGAAACGGTTCAAGTATGCCCTGGAAATTCGCTTACTTTAACTGCAAACTTAGGAGTGAGTTATTCATGGGCGGGCCCGCAAGCGATAACCAATGGCGTTT